>DAOLFC010000162.1:0-7039 GCA_035326505.1 Arachnia sp. | reverse complement strand
GTCGCCGAACACCGCGATGTTCGGATCGGCGTAGAGCCCCGGCAGCACCGGGCTGGCCACGATCCTCGCGTCCAGGGTCCAGGTGGCCGTGGCCCCGCCGGGAGCGGTGAGGGTGTAGGTGATCGGCGAAGACAGGTCCACGACGGTGCCGGAAGCCGGGGAGACCGTCACGCCGGGCGCGGCGGTGAACGTCGGGGCCAGCGTCGTCAGGTCGGTGCCCTTCTTCACCGGCAGGACCGCCGTGCGCGCCGCGTCGTCGACGATCGGCTGATGCCGCAGCAGGTCCGGCTGCGTGAGCGAGATGTCGGCGAGCTGGCTGTGGCCGATCATGTCGGCCGGCGTGAGCGCGCGGTCGTAGACCTCGACGTTGTCGAACCAGCCCTGGAAGTACCGGTCGCCCGAATAGAACGACTTGCCAAGGTAGGCCGACAGGCCCGTCCCCAGGTCGCCGATCGTCGTGTTCAGCGCCGCGTTCTCGCCGAGCTTGACCCCGTCGACGTACACCGTCATCTTCGATCCCTCGAACACGAGGTGATAGCGGTGCCAGGCGCCGCTGGTGACGGTTCCGGTCACGGCCGACTCCGTGTTCCACGACGCCTTGGTGATGGCGCTGCGCACGTCGGCGCCGCGCACCCGCAGGAAGTAGTACTTCTGGTCGCTCTGGCCGATGCCGAAGGTGAAGAAGTTGCCGCTGGTCAGCTCCGACTTCACGTCCATCGCGATCGTCATGGTGTTGCGGCCGTCGAAGAAGCCGGTCGGGAACGACGCGAAGCCGTTCGTCGAGCCGTCGAGGCGCAGCGCCTTGCCCTGCGCCGCGTCGGTGGCCACCACCGCCGTGCCGCTGGCGGTCAGATGGGCCGTGCCCACCTCGTCGTGCAGGGTCCCGTCGTCGAAGGTGTACCTCGCGAGGAGGCCCTCCACCGCCGGCGACTCGGACACGGGGTTGAGCACCAGCGCCGCGGTGACGACGTCGGAGGCGAAGGACCACGGGACGGGCGGCACCGAGGCGGTCTGCCATCCGGTGGACCCGGCCACCTGTCCGGGATCGGCGATCGTCGCACCCGGCGCGACGCAGTCGGCGGCGTAGACGCCCCCCGCCTGTCCGGCCACCGCGTAGGTCACCGGAACCCGGTTCGCCGCGCCGCAGACGATGCCGTCGGCGACCGTGAGGCCGCGCCGCAGGACGCCTCCCCGCGCGCCGGCGGTCAGGGAACCGCCCGCGTCGAGGCGCACGCCGGAGATCGTCACGTCGCTGCCGCCGACGACGGCGGCCCGTCCGGTGACGAGCCCGTACCCGCCGGTGCCCGTCGAGGCGATCGCCACGCCGGAGCCGGTGATGGTCACGGGAGCGGTGGCGGCGGAGACGCCGATCGCGTTGGCGTTGCCCGCAGACTGGATCGAGACGTTGTCCGCGGCGATCGACACGGCGTCGCGTGCCAGGATGCCGGGCTGATTCGTGCTCTTGATCGTGATGCCGTCACCCAGGAGCTCGGCCTTTCCGGAGGTGGCGTTCAGCGTCGGCTGCGTCGTTCCCTCCAGCGTGAAGATGCCGGTTCCGGAGTTGTCGATCGCGACGTTGGCGCGCGCCCAGATCCCGTAGGTGCCGCCCTTGATCGAGGAGTTCGCATCCCCGACCACGTTGAGGGTGAAGCCGGTGGTGGACAGCGGCGTGAAGCCGGTCGCCGGCGACTCCCAGGAGGCGCCGTCGAGGGTCAGCGACTTCACTGCGGCGGCGGTGTCGATCGACAGCGGGATGGTCGCGGTGCCCGCGATCCGGACGTCCGCGCCGGTCACCGACACCAGCATGGTGCCCAGGCTGGCGTTGTACGCGTAGGTCCAGGACGCGCCGGCCGGCGGGACGCTCGACGTGGTCAGCCCCGAGAGGCACACGACGGTGCGGCTGCTGACGCCGTCAGCGCAGTCCTCCGAGATCTCCGCGTAGCGCGACGGCATCGAGGTGCCCAGCGCATTGGTCGCCGCGACGCGGGCCGTCCAGGTCGCGTCGGCGCCGAGGCCTTCGAAGGTCACGGAGGTGGTGCCCGCGGGCACCTCCCGGACGACCGGGGTGCCGGTGGCGGGGAGCGCGGTGACGGTGTAGCCGGTGAGGGGGCTGCCGCCGTCGAACGGCGCGGTCCAGGTGACCACCAGATCGCCGTCGGTCCCCTTGACCAGCGGCTTGGCGGGCGCGTCCGGCTCGTTCACCGAGGCGTCGTGGACGAAGACGAAGTCCTCGAACTCGACGAGGCTCTGGCCGGCGGGGGCGCCGACGGAGCGGAAGACGAAGTACACGGCGTGCTTACCCGTGATCGCCGGGACGTCGGCCTCCAGGACGACGCCCCCCTTGGGCGCGTCGGCGGGAACGGCGAGCTGGGCGATCTGGGTGCCGCCGCCCACCGCCGTCGGGCTGTCCAACATCACGGTGACCGTCAGGGCCTCGCCGCGCGGGGTGAACCGTGCGCGCAGCGCCGCCCCGGGCTGAGCCGTCTCCCCGAACTGGAGGTATTTGAAGCCCGCGACGGTGCCGTCGACGATCCCGAGGATCGGCGTGTTCTCGTAGTAGTTCGCGAACGCGGCGCTGGCCTCAGGCGCGCCGTAGGGATACGGGTTGTAGACCCCTTGGATGTAAGGACCGGACTTCCACGTCGCCCGCGTGAGGTAGGAGGCGTAGCCCGCCGACAGCCGTCGATAGGCGTCGAGCCCGTCGGCGTTGGGCCCCTGGGAGGTCACCTCCGCCTGCGGGATCACGACCCGTCCGCCCTGGGAGACCGGCGCCTCGTCGACGGTGACCGAGACCGGCTCCATCATCCCCTGCCGGGTGTAGCCGTTCTGGTTGGTCTGGCGGTGGTAGAAGATGTACCACTGGTCCTCGACCTGGACGAGGCCGCCGTGGGTGTTCTCGTTGGGGTAGCTCTTGAAGACCGCGCCGGTGGCGGGATCGGTGACCCGCTCGCCGCCGGCGTCGATGATGGTGTTGCCGAGGGTCCACGGGCCGAGCGGGTTGTCGCTGTAGGCGTAGACCAGCTGGCCGATGCTCGCGTCGGGATCGATCCCGATGTTCGCCCACGACCCCGTCTGCTTCGCCCAGACCAGCACGTACTTGTTGCCGATCTTGCGGATCGACGACGCCTCGTAGAAGCCCCACTGCGGGTTCGCAGCCGGGTTGGGGATCATGTTGTTGACCTGGGTGCCGGGCTTGATGGTGACCATGTCGCTCTCCAGCTCGGCCGCCGACGAGGCGCCGCTGCCGCCCCAGTAGACGTAGGCCCGGCCGTCGTCGTCGACCAGTACCGTGGGATCGAACCGGATCGAGGACCGCACCGGGTTGGTGAACGGCCCGGCCGGGCTGGACGACGTCGAGACCCTGGTGTAGTTGTCGCTGTTGTGCGGCGCGTACAGGTAGTAGGTGTCGCCTCGCTTCACCACGTCCGGCGCGTAGATCGGTCCCCTCTCGGAACCGCTGGTGGGCGCCGAATAGGCGATCCCGTCGTAGCGCCAGTCGCTCAGATTGTCGACCGGGGCCGACCACGCGACGATGTCGTAGCCCGCGTGCGCCGTCCTCCGCGTGTCGTGGGAGCCGTAGATGTAGACCCGGTACTGCCCGGGGTTGTCGGGGTCCTCGAACACGTCCGGCTCGCCGTCGGGAACGTGCTCCCAGAGCGGCAGGTAGGGGTTGCCCACCTGGGGAACCCTATCGGTGCTCGACGCCGTCTCGGCCGGGCCGGGCTCGGCGGCGGCCGGCGCGGCGACCCCGAACAGAAGCGCGACGGCGAGCGCGGCGCCCTGGACCGCGCGGGTCCGACTCCTCTGCGGCCGGTCGGGATCGCGCCCGGCGGAGCGCGACGCACGCCCCGCGCCATCGATGTCGGAGACGTCGAGCGCGGCGCCCGAGACCCCCTTGGTGAATATGCCCATCGTTTCTCCATTCACGGTGCGCACCCGTGCGGGTCGGCGGAAGCAAGGGCTCGCATCCCCGCGAGCGCTTCGACCGCTGCATACGGCATCGAGTGCAGGTGGCTTGATCTCTTCGTGCGAAGAGGGACCGTTAGCGCTATCACTGTGGACGGCAATAACCCCAGGTTCGGCGCTGGAGATACTGTAGCTCATTTTGCGTGAACCTTCACGCGTCATTTTTGGAGGTCCTTCGCGCTCGCCCTCGACTGGCGGCGGCAACGCCGGCCGCGCAACCCATGCGGCCGGGAGGATGGACTGAAGCCACCCATCGGATGCGCTCCGAGCGACACGACACCGTGCAGCGAGGAAGATGGAGCCAATGACGCAACTCGAAGTCGTCCAGGGCGACATCACCAAGCAGCAGGTCGACGCGGTGGTCAACGCCGCCAACACCGCGATGCGCGGTGGTGGGGGCGTCGACGGCGCCATCCACCGCGCGGGCGGGCCTGCGGTGCTGGCCGACTGCATCGCCCGCTTTCCACACGGCCTGGCCACCGGCGACGCCGGCTGGACCACCGCCGGCGATCTGCCCGCCACCTGGGTGATCCACACCGTCGGCCCCAACCATCGCGCAGGCCAGCGCGATCGGTCGCGGCTGATCTCCTGCTACCGGCGCTGCCTGGAGGTCGCCGACGAGTTGGGCGCCCGCTCCGTCGCCTTCCCGCTGATCAGCGCCGGCGTCTACGGCTGGCCGAAGGACGACGCGATCCGGGTCGCCCTCGACACCCTCCGCACCACACCGACGCGGGTTGAGCTGGTCAGGCTCGTCGCCTTCGACGAGGCAACGGCGCGCCTGATCGACGCCGCGAAGGGCGGTTCCCGAGGGTGACGCTCGGTGAGGTGCGGAGCGCAGCGGAGCAGCCTCGAAGCGAGCCACTGGCAGCCGAACAACAGTCCCTGTCCAAGGCTGCGGACGGATAAGTGCGGCCAGAAGTGGATTCTGCGAAATCCGGCCGGGTAAAGGGCTGATCGCCGTACTTTTCCGTCAGATCCACCCGCAGGCACCCGGCCCAAGGCTGCCCGTCGCCCCTTTCGAGACGCACCTTCGTCGCTCCTCAAGGAGCGCAGGGGGCAATCCTTGGGGGTGACGCTCCTTGAGGTGCGAGCGAAGCGAGCCTCGAAAGGAGCCGGCGCAACCATCCACAGGGATCTACCCAAGGATTGTTGTTCGGCAGTCAGGTACTCCTTCCGAGACACTCGTTCCTCGTGGTCCTTGAGGAGGGCGCCCCGCGCCCGTCTCGAAGGGCTCCTCAAGGAGCGTCAACGGACCGGTGGACCCGCCATAGCCGACTTCGCACCTACTTCACACATAACATCACACCCTGTTAAGTAAAGTGTGAAGTAGGTGCGAAGTTGGGCTCAGGCGAGGTCGTTGGCGATCTTCTCGTGGTGGCGAACCACCTCGCGGACGATGAAGGTGAGGAACTTCTCGGCGAGTTCCGGGTCGAGATCGGCCTGCTCGGCCAGCGCCCGGAGGCGGGAGATCTGCTCCGCCTCGCGGGTGGGATCCGCGGCGGGAAGACCCGCCGTCGCCTTCAACTCGCCCACGCGCTGGGTGACCTTGAACCGCTCCGCGAGCAGATGGATCAACGCCGAATCCATGTTGTCGATACTGCCGCGCAACCGCAACAGCTCTTGCCTGGCCTCGTCCATGAGGGTGCCCCCGATCAGTGCAGGATCAGATCGATCCGCTGGAACGACTTGGCGTCGGTGTATCCCGTCAGGGCCATCGCCTTGCGCAGGCCGCCGGCCAGGTTCATGGTGCCGTCGGGAATGTGCGACGGGCCCAGCACGACCTCTTCCAGCGATCCCACCTGCTCGAAGAACGACGCCGCCCCGCGCGGCAGGGTGGCGTGCCACGCCTCGTCGCCCCAGTGCCAACCACGGCCGGGGGCCTCGGTGGCGCGGGCCAGCGGCGAGCCCACCATCACGGCGTCGGCGCCGCAGGCGATGGCCTTGGCGATGTCGCCGGAGCGACCCACCGCCCCGTCGGCGATCAGGTGGACATAGCGGCCGCCCGACTCCTCCAGGTAGTCACGACGGGCCTCGGCGACGCTGGCCACCGCGGTGGCCATGGGCACCTCGATGCCCAGCACCGACGCGGTGGTGTGGGTGGCCCCGCCGCCGAAGCCGACGAGCACGCCCGCAGCGCCGGCCCGCATCAGGTGCAGCGCGGCGCGATAGGTGGCCACGCCGCCCACCAGCACCGGGGTGTCGAGGCGGTAGATGAACTCCTTAAGGTTGAGCGCATCCTCGCCGCCGACATGCTCGGCGGAGACGGTGGTGCCGCGGATGACGAAGAAGTCCATCGGGATCTTCGCGATGACGTCCGCGAACTCCGCGGTGACCGACGGCGACAGCGACCCCGCGACGGGCACGTCGGCCGACCGGATCTCCGCGATCCGCCGCTCGATCAGCTCCGGCTTGATCGGCTCAGCGTAGATCTCCTGCATGCGCTTGGTGATGGACACCTGGTCGCCGCCGGCCGTGATCCGCTCGTACTGCACCTGCGGGTCCTCGTAGCGGGTCCAGAGGCCCTCCAGGTTGAGCACGCCGAGGCCGCCGAGCTGCCCCATCCGGATGGCGGTGGCCGGGGACATCACCGAATCCATCGGCGCGGCGACGATCGGCATCCCGAAGGTGACGGCGTCGATCCGCCAGGTGAGATCGACCTCCTCCTGGCTGCGGGTGCGGCGGACGGGGGCGATGGCGACGTCGTCGAAGCTGTAGCCCTGGTTGGCGCGCTTGCTGCGTCCGAGCTCGTACATGGTCCGGTGTCTCTCGTTCCTTCGTCGTTGATCCGGTCAGCGCGACCAGTAGTTGGGGGCCTCGTTGGTGAGCTGCACGTCGTGCGGATGCGATTCCCGCAGGCCCGCCGGGGTGATGCGCACGAAGCGCCCCCGCTCCTGCAACTCCGGGATGGTGCTGGCGCCGGAGTAGAACATCGACTGCCGCAGCCCGCCCACCAGCTGATAGGCGACGGCCGCCAGCGGCCCCCGCGAGGCCACCTGCCCCTCGATCCCCTCGGGAACGAGCTTGTCGTCGGAGGTGACGTCGCCCTGGAAGTAGCGGTCCTTGGAGTAGGACG
>DAOLFC010000022.1:0-37569 GCA_035326505.1 Arachnia sp. | reverse complement strand
CCCCTGGCCTCTTCCATGCCATGGAAGCGCGCTACCAACTGCGCCATAGCCCCGCTGTCGTTTCCGACTCGAAGAACTTTAGCGCATCTCCGCGGAGATGTGAAATCGGCTCTGACAAGCAGTCGGTATGCAACGGGGGCCGGACCACGGTGCGTGGTCCGGCCCCAGCCGCGACGGGATCCGCCTATGCGGAGACGCCCTTGGCGTCCTTGATGGCGCGCGCGACGGACTCCACGCCCTTGTCGTCCTTGGACTCCGCGACGCCGGCCACCGAGACGCTTTCGGCACGCAGCACGTCGGCGGTCTCCTCGTCCCAGCAGTACAGTTGGATACCCTCCTTGGGGCCGAGCAGGCGCAGGAAGGAGCCGGCCATCGACGGAGAGCTGAGCAGCACGGCGTCCCAGCGCTTGTCGCGCCAGCCCCTGCTCAGCCACGGGTCGATCTCATCCAGATCGGTGGTGGTGTAGATCGGGAGCCGCTCCACGTCGTAGCCCTTGGCCCGGAGGCCGTCCTCCAGCTTGGTGCTGAGGTGGTCGGGGCAAGGGATGACGACCTTCTCGCCCTGGGAATCGGGCAGAGCCTCCACCAGGCGGTCCGAGCTGGCGGTTCCTTGCGGCGCGTAGTCGATCCGCTGGCCGGCGTCCTGCAATACCTGGGTGGTGGTCTCCCCCATCGCCGCCACCTTGGCGCGCGCCGGAATGTCCCAGCCGCGTTCGCGCATCGCCCACACCGTCACGGCGGACGGTACAACGATCACATCCGCGGTGCCCAGGATGTTGTCCGCCGAGATCAGGACGGGACGCTGCAGGTTGCAGGTGTCGACGAGCAGGCCGTGCTCGCGAAGAGCCCGCGACATCCGCCCCTCCTGACGAGGGAGCAGCACCCTGGGTGCGTTGTCCGGGGCGGTGTCGATCGACTCTGACTCCTCGTCGTGGTGATAGGCCTCCAGGGCGGCGTCGATCGCCTCCGGCGTGAGGAACTGGCCGGCGCCGCGCTCCAGCATCATCTCCGCCATGTTGGTCCCGACGCGCGCCGCATGCAGCAGCGAGGTGGGCATGCCCAGTTCGAAGACGATCTTCTTGCCACCATCGACGGCGAACACGCCCGCCCGCAACGACAGCACACCCTGGCGCTTCACCAAGGCCCCGATGGGCGCCGCGTAGGTGCTGCCCAGCCGCCCGAGCAGCCCGCGCTCCGCGGTGACGGCGATCCCCGTCTCCTCGTGGTCGATCATCGCCAGCGCCGCGGCGACATCGGCATCGTCGGCGCGGCACTCCAGAGCGATGGCCCCCTGGCCCGCCGCGGGCAGGATGTCGAGGTACTCGCTGATCCGGGCCTGGATGCCCAGCCGGCCGAGGCTCGACGACGACACGACCAGGGCGTCCAGGTCGCCCGGCTGCACGCGGGCGAGCCGCTCGCCGAGGGTGCCCTCCACGTCGAGATAGATCAGGTCGTTGCGGATGCCCTTCAGCTGGGCGACCCGCCGCAGGGAGGTCACCCCGACGCGAGACCGGCGCGGCAGCGCGGCCAGCGTGAGGCCGTCGCGGGAGACCAGCACGTCGTGCCAGTCGTCGCGCTTCGGGAAGGCCGCGATCTGCAGGCCATCGGAGGTCTTCTCGCCCAGCGGGATGTCCTTCACCGAATGCACGACGACATCGACCCGCCCGTCACGCAGCGCGTCGCGCAGCTCTGAGGCGTACTCTTTCTGCTTCTGGATCCGGCCCGGCATGTGGCTGGTGTCGGCCTCGCTCCGGGAGATCTGGAGGATCTCCACCTCATGCCCGACCACCCGCAACTGAGCAGCCACTTGACCCGCCCGCGCCATCGCGAGCGTCGAAGCCCTGCTACCTAACGTGAGTCTCACACCGTTGTCCTTTCACTCAAGTCCCCTCAATCATGGCAGCCACACCGGCCACCGCCGCAGGCAGGGCCCGCGAAACCCGCTCCATCGCCTGATCGTCGTGAGCGGCCGAGAGGAACCACGCCTCGAAGGCCGACGGCGGCAACAGTATCCCGCCCTCGCGCATCCCGTGGAAGAAACGCGCGAAGGCCCGCACGTCCTGCGCCTTCGCCTCCTCGTAGTCGGTCACGGCCTCGTCGCGGAAGAACACCGAGAACAGGCTCCCCGCCGACTGCACGACGTGCGGCACCCCGGCCTTCGTCAGTGCCTCCCCCAGGGCGGCCTGCAGTTCGGCGGAGCGCCGGTCGACGTGGGCGTAGACGGCATCGTCGGCCAGCGTGAGGGTGGCGATCCCGGCGGCGGTGGCCAGCGGATTGCCGGACAGCGTGCCCGCCTGGTAGACGGGACCGACGGGGGCGAGCAGTTCCATCACGTCGCGGCGGCCGCCGAGCGCCGCCAGCGGCATACCGCCGCCCACCACCTTGCCGAAGGTGAACAGATCCGGCGTGTAGCCGCCCTCCAGCCCCCACCAGCCGGCGGGACCGACGCGGAAACCGGCGAGAACCTCGTCGAGGATCAGGAGGGCACCATGGCGCTCCGTGATCTCGCGCAGCGCCGCGTTGAAGCCGGGCGCGGGCGGCACGACGCCCATGTTGCAGGGCACCGACTCCGTGATGAGGCAGGCGATCTGGTCGCCCGCCTCCGCGAAGACCCGCTCTACCGCGGCGAGGTCGTTGTATTCCACGACGATGGTGTCGCCCGCGGCGGCCGCGGTCACGCCGGCCGACCCGGGCAACCCCTGCGTCGCCACGCCCGAGCCGGCGGCGGCCAGCAGCGCGTCGGAGTGGCCGTGGTAGCAGCCGGCGAACTTGACGATCTTGTCGCGGCCGGTGGCCCCGCGGGCCAACCGGATGGCGGTCATCGTCGCCTCGGTGCCCGTGGAGACGAACCGCACCAGCTCCGCGGCGGGTACGCGCCCGCGGATCAGCTCGGCCAGCTCCACTTCGGCCTCCGTGGGCGCGCCGAAGCTCAGGCCCCGCTCGGCCGCGGCCTGAACCGCCGCGACCACCTCGGGATGGGCGTGCCCGAGCAGCGCCGGCCCCCAGGAGCCGACGAGGTCCACGTACTCGCGGCCGTCGGAGCCCGTGACCCGCGCCCCCTTGGCCGCGCGCACGAAGACCGGATCGCCGCCGACCGACCCGTAGGCCCGCACCGGCGACGAGACGCCTCCCGGGATCACCTTCCGGGCACGCTCGAACAGCTCGTGATTCGTCTCTTTGCCGACCGTCACTTCATCCACTCCGCGAGTTCCAGGGCCCAGTAGGTGAGCACGATGTCCGCGCCGGCGCGCACGATGCCGGTGACCGACTCCGTCGCGGCGGCGCGCCGGTCCAGCCAGCCGTTGGCGGCCGCCGCCTCGATCATCGAGTACTCGCCCGACACCTGATAGGCCGCCACCGGAACCGGCGACGCGGCGGCCACATCGGACAGCACGTCGAGGTAGTAGCCGGCCGGCTTGACCATCACCATGTCGGCGCCCTCCTCCAGGTCGAGAGCCGCCTCCCTGAGCCCCTCGCGACGATTGGCCGGGTCCTGCTGATAGCTGCGCCGGTCGCCCTCCAGCGACGAGGCCACCGCCTCGCGGAACGGCCCGTAGAAGGCCGAGGCGTACTTCGCCGAGTAGGCCAGGATCGCCGTGTCCTGGAGCCGGGCGGCGTCCAGCGCCGAGCGGATCGCGCGCACCTGGCCGTCCATCATCCCCGACGGCGACACGACGTGCGCCCCGGCCTCGGCCTGGGCGACCGCCATCTCTCCGTAGCGCTCCAGGGTCGCGTCGTTGTCGACCCGGCCGCGCTCGTCGAGCAGCCCGCAGTGGCCGTGCCGGGTGAACTCGTCCAGGCAGGTGTCGGCCATCACGACGGTCGCGTCGCCCACCTCCGAGCGCACGACGCGCAACGCCCGCTGCAGGATGCCGTCGCCGTCCCACCCGGCCGAACCCTCGTCGTCCTTGTCGTCGTCATCGGGCACCCCGAACAGCATGATGCCGCCCAGACCCGCCTCGGCGACGTCGGCGGCCAGCCGGCGGATGCCGTCGAGATCGTGACGACGCACCCCGGGCATGGCGCCGATCGGGGCCGCGTTCTCCCCCACGAATGCGGGCAGGACCAGCTGGCGGGGTCGCACCTCCACCTCGCGCACCAGGCGCCGCATGGCGGCGGTCGTGCGGAGCCTTCTCGGCCGGATCATCCCTGTTCTCCTCTCACAGCGGCCGCGATGGCGGCCACCAGTCCATCCCCGTCCTGGGTCTCGGCGACCTGCGCCACCTCGACCCCCTGCCCGGCCAGCGCAGACGCGCTCGGCGCACCGAAGGCGACCACCCGCACATCGTCGCGCCAGCCCAGGAGGCGCCCGACGGCGCGCCCGATCGAGCCCGCCGTGACCGCCACCACGTCGAAGTGTCCCGCCGCCCACTCGGCGGCCAGCGACTCCGGGGCAGCCTCCACCGGCTCCACCGTATACACCGGCACCGTCTCGACGGCGTAGCCCTTGGCGCGCAACCCGTCGGCGAGGGTGGGCGAGGAGAGCGCGGAGCCGGGGATGACCACCCGGCCCGGCCCCTGTGGCCACCGCTGCGCCAGCGCGGCGGCCGTGGCCGGCTCGCCCGGCGACGGCGGCAGATCGACGGTGTATCCGGCCCGGCGCAGCGCCTCGGCGGTCGACGGGCCGACGGCGGCGATCCGCGCGCCCGGGGGAATCCGCCATCCCCGCGCCTCGAACTCCTCGACGGTGGCCGCCGAGGTGACGGCCACCCAGTCGGCGTCGAGATCGGGCATCGCCTCGCAGACGACGCGGCGCTGCAGCGGCACGGCCACCACCTCCGCGCCCGCCGCGCGCAGGGCGTCCGCCAGTCGTCCCTCGGCGCGCGGCAGCAGCACCCGCACCCCGGCCAGCACCGCGACGCTGCCCCACAGCGAGCTGTCGTCATGCAGGTCGCCCAGGCGGGACGGGCGCGACGCGGCGAGCTCCGTTACCTCGGCGACACCCACGGCCAGCAGCTCCGCGACCGCCCGCGCCCCCGCTCCCGGCGCCAGGTCGACGGCGACCCGCTCCTGCCGGCGCCCGTCGACGGCGAAGACGGCCGCCTCGAGTCGTCCGCCGGCCGCCAGAGCGGCGATCGGGGCCGCGCAGCCGCCGCCGAGCCCGGCCAGCGCGGCGCGCTCCTCCTCGACGGCGAGCCGGGTCTCGGGGTGTTCCAGGGCTGCCAGGATCTGGGTGGTGGCCACGTCGTCGGCGCGGCACTCGACGGCCAGCGCCCCCTGTCCCGGGGCCGGCAGCAGCGGCAGATGGTCGGTGATCCGGTCGGCCAGACCCAGGCGCTCCAGGCCGGCCGCGGCAAGCACGATCGCATCCAGGTCGCCGGCGGAGACGCGGGCCAGCCGGGTGCCCAGGTTGCCCCGCACGTCGACGTAGGCGAGATCCGGCCGCAGCGCCCTCAACTGGGAGATCCGCCGGGGCGATCCCGTCCCCACCCGCGCCCCGGGGGGCAACTGCTCCAGGGTGAGACCGTCCCGGGCGCACAGCACGTCGCGATGGTCCGCGCGCCGCGGCACGGCGGCGATGACCAGCCCGGGCACGGGCGCCACCGGCAGGTCCTTCAGGGAATGCACCGCGATGTCGACCTCGCCGGCCAGCAGCCGCGTCCGCAGCTCCGCGGCGAAGACGCCCAACGACCCCAAGGCCGTCAGGGAGCCCCGCTCGACGTCTCCCCCGGTCTTGATCCGCACCACCTCGACGTCGTGACCCAGCCGTCGCAGCGCGTCGGCCACGCTCTCCGACTGCGTCACCGCCAACGCGGAACCCCGCGTGCCCAGTCTCATGCCAGCGCCTCCTCGACGGCCGCGATCACCGGGCCGATCCCGTTGCCATCCAACCAGGCCCCGGCCACGACGACGCCCGGCGCCGCACGGAGCATCTCTCCCACCCGCGCCCGCTCCGCCGGGGAGAGGCGCACCGGCATCGCCTGCCACGCGACCGCCTCGAAGCCGATCAGGTGCGCGGCCGGAATCGGTTCGCCGAGGAAGGCCGACACGTCGCGCAGCGCGAGCTCCGGCGTCGGCACGACGTCCGCGGAATAGGACAGCCGCAGGATCTGGGTTCCCGCATCGGCCGCCCACGGCCACTTCGCCGAATAGTGGGTCATCGCCTTGGCGGAGACCTTGTCCGACGAGGCCCCCAGCAGGAGCCCCGAGCCGACGCGGCCGTCGGCGGCGGCAGGATGCCGCACGGCCAGCAGCGCCTGGCGGGCGAGATGCACCGGTGGCGCGCTCACCACGACCCCGAGCATCTCCAGGAGTGCGACGGCGGCGGCCGCCTCCGTGGCGATCACCAGCCGGTCGGCCGCGTGGTCGGCGTCTCCGGCGGTCACCGAGAAACCGTCACCGATGCGTCGGACGGCGCGAACCGGCGCCCCCAGCCGGATCTGTCCACCGCGAGCGCGCACGTCCTGCTCCAGGGCCTCGATCAGCCGGAACATTCCCCCGACGGGCTGTTCGACGGCCGCGGCGCCGGGCGCGCGCAACGCGGCGACGGCGCCCATCAGCGATCCGTGCCGGCGGAGGGCGTCGAGCAGCCCGGGCGCGAACTGGCTGAGCGGCATCCGCTCCGGGAGCGTCGCGTAGACGCCCCGCGCGACGGGGCCGACGAGCCTGTCCACCGCGGCGCGCCCCATCCTGGCCTCGACCAGCTCGCCGATCGTCACCGCGTCGGCCCCCGGACCCGGCCCGAGATCGAGGTCGCGACGCAGCCGCTCGCGTTCGCCGGCGGTCAGCGCGGCCACGGCCGGATCGCCGGCGTCGGCCGGGATCCCCAGGATCCCCTCGGCCATCGGCGCGATGCCGTCCTCCCACCAGATGTGCGGGGTTCCAGCCGGCGGCGCGACCGCGAGGCCGAGCTCCTCGCACAGGTCCCGCGCGGCGGGCGTGCGGGTGGCGTAGGCCTCCGCACCGGCGTCGACGGTGACTCCCCCCACCGTCGCCGGGGCGATCATGCCGCCCAGACGCGGCGCCGCCTCGCACAGCGTCACCGGCACGCCCCGGCGCAACAGCCTTCGTGCCGCGACGAGCCCGGCCAGCCCGCCGCCGACGACGAGCGCGCTCACAGCTCGTGGACCAGGGCCACGAGATCCGTGAGCACGCTCGGATCCGTGGCCGGAGGCACACCGTGGCCGAGATTAACGATGTGCGCGGGCGCGGCGTGACCGCGGCGCACCACGTCGCGGACGTGCGCCTCCAGCGGCGCCCATCCCGCGGCGAGCATCGCCGGGTCGATGTTGCCCTGCAGCGGCATACCCGGCGCGAGCCTCGCCGCGGTGTCGAGCGGCGTTCGGTAGTCGACCCCCAGCGCCTCGATGCCGACGGCGGCCATGTCGGCCAACAGGTGCCCGGTGCCGACGCCGAAGTGGATCCGCGGCACCCGGCTCGCCACGGCGGACAGCGCCGCGGCCGAATAGCGGGCCACATGATCGGCGTAGTCGTCGCGCGACAGGGACCCCGCCCAGGAATCGAAGAGCTGCACGGCCCGCGCGCCGGCATCCACCTGCGCCCGCAAGAACTCGCCCGAGATCATCGCGCACCAGGAGAGCAGCTTGTCCCAGGCCACGGGATCGGAATGCATGAGAGTGCGCGCGGCCAGATGATCGCGGGATCCCCGTCCCTCGACGAGATAAGCGGCCAGCGTGAAGGGCGCCCCGGCGAAGCCGATCAGCGGCGTGGCATCGCCCAGTTCCGCGACGGTGATCCGCACCGCCTCGGTGATGGCCGACAGGTCCTCGATCCGCCCCTGGGTGAGTGCCGCCACGTCCTCCGCACCGCGCACCGGGTTGGCGATCACGGGACCGACGCCGGAGACGATGTCGAGATCGACCCCCGCCAGCTTGAGCGGCGTCATGATGTCGGAGAAGAAGATCGCCGCGTCCACCCCGTGCCGGCGCACCGGCTGGAGCGTGATCTCCGCGGCCAACTCAGGGATCAGGCAGGCATCGAGCATGCCGGTGTCGCCGCGCGCCTCCCGGTACTCGGGAAGGGAGCGCCCGGCCTGCCGCATGAACCACACCGGCAGCCGGCCTCCTCTCTCGCCGCTCAGCGCCGACAGCAACGGAGGAACGGGCGACGAAGACGAGGAAACGGGCGCGACGATCACCCCATAGATTCTGCCCTATTCCGGCGATGGTGGTTGAATAGACGGCACTGTGACTTTCTTGGTTTTCTCCATCCAGCACGACCGCCACGGGCTGCCCGAGGTCGAGCGAGCGAGCCTCGCCCTCTCCGATGCACAGCCATGGCTCAGTTCCGCGCCGCAGGTCCGCGGCGCCCTCGTCCTCAGTACGTGCAACCGGGTCGAGGTGATGTTCGACAGCGACCGACCGCACCGCGAACTGCGCGCGCTGGTCGACCGGCACTTCGATCGTTCCCCGGGATGGCAGACCTACATCGGCGAGACCGCGCTGCGGCACGTCTTCCGGGTTGCCTCGGGCCTCGACTCCATGGTGATCGGCGAACGAGAGATCGCCGGGCAGCTGCGGCGCACCCTCCAGGACGCCAAGCAGTCCGGGCACACCTCGCTGCTGCTCAACACCGTCGTCGACGAGGCCCTGCGCACCTCGCGCAAGGTGGCCAACCACACCGCCCTGGAAGGCGCGGGACGCTCCGTCGTGAGCGTCGGTCTCGACCGGCTGGGCATCGAGGACTGGGGCGGGCAGCGTGTTCTCCTGGTGGGAACCGGCTCCTACGCGGGCGCCGTGATCGCCGCCCTGCGCGCTCGGAGCGTAGGGCACATCGCCGTGCATTCCTCCACCGGACGGGGCGAGGAGTTCGCCGAGACCCACGGCCTCATCCCCTCCTCCTCGTTCGCCGGCTCGCTCGCCTGTTCCACGCTCGTGGTCACCTGTCGCGGACGGGGCGGGTACGCCGTCACGGCGGACGACGTGGCGGCACTCAACCGTCCCCTGCGCCTGCTCGACCTGTCGCTCCTGCGTGACGTCGAACCGAGCGCCGGCCGCCTGCCCGGCGTGACCCTCATCGACCTGACCGCGGTGCAGGAGGCCGTGCAGCCCGAGTGGGCGGCCGACACGGCCAGCGCCGAGCTGCTCGTCGAAGTCGGCGTGTCGGAGGCGCTCACCAAGCTTCGCTCCCGCGTCGTCGACCCGGCCGTGGTGAGTCTGCGCGAGTCCGTGATGGCCCTCGTCGACGAAGAGGTGCAGCGCCTGCCCAGCGGCAACCTCACCTCGGAGGACGCCGCCCGCGCACTGCGCCGCCTCGCGACGCGGCTGCTGCATGTGCCGTCGTCGCGCGCCCGCCTGGCCGCGGAGGAGGGGCGCACCGACGCCTACCTCGAGGCCATGGCGGAGCTGTACGGCATCGCGGTGCCCCATCCCGTCAAGCCGCTGGAGAAATGCGAGTGCCCGGTCACCGGGCTGCGCGTCAGCGACCTGGCCGTTACCCGTCCCGTCCACGAGGAGGCCGTGTGAGCCTGGCTCCGTACACCGCCGTCATGTTCGCGTCGTATGGAGGGCCCAACGAGCCCGACGACGTGCTGCCCTTCATGCGCAACGCGACCGCGGGGCGCGGCATCCCCGACGAGCGGTTGCTGGAGGTCTCGCAGCACTACATGCTCTTCGGCGGGCGCTCCCCCATCAACGAGTTGAACGCCGCGCTCATGGCGGCGGTGCGCGACGAGCTGGCCCGTCGCGGCGTCGAGGTGCCCGTCGTGATCGGCAACCGCAACTGGACCCCCTACTTCGCCGAGACCACCCGGCAGCTCATCGACGACGGGCACACCCGGGTTCTCGCGCTGCCCACGTCGGCCTACCGCTCCTACTCCAGCTGCCGCCAGTACGACGAGGACCTGCAGAAGGCGCAGGCGGGCGTCGACGACGCGATCCGCTTCGACAAGCTCGGCCCCTTCGCCGAGACCGCCGGCTTCGTCGCGGCCCAGGCCCGCGCGGTCGTCGACGGCGTGCGGAGGCTGCGCGAGCAGATCGGCGACGCGGCTCTGAAGGTGCTGTTCGTCACCCACTCCATCCCCACCGCCATGAACGCCTGTTCCGGCCCCGGCGATCCCGAGCTGCGCTACGACGTGATGACCCGGCGCGTCGCAGCGAAGGCCGCCGAGCTGGCCGAGACCGAACTCGGCGAGACGCTCGACTGGGAGCTCACCTACTGCTCGCGCTCCGGCGCCCCCCACATCCCCTGGCTGGAGCCCGACGTCAACGACCGGATGGAGGAGCTGCCCGAGGGCCTCGGCGTGGTCGCGGTGCCGGTGGGGTTCATCTCCGATCACATGGAGGTGGCCTACGACCTGGACACCCAGGCCAAGGAGACCGCGGCCACCCAAGGACTGCCCTACGTGCGCGCCGCGACGGTGGGCACCGATCCCGGTTTCGTCGCGATGCTGGTAGACAAGCTCCTGGAGGCGGCGGCCGTCGCCCGAGGCGAGCTGGACGAACCCGAGTTCCGCTGCACCGAGCCGGGGCACTGCCTTCCCCGGCCCACCCGCTGACGCCGACGAACGAGAAGAGGACTTCCCCATGGTCAAGCACCCCGGACGCGACGAGCGCGACGAGCAGGACGTCGATCTGGAGGCGATCAACGCGCAGCCTCTGTACGCCCTGTACTCGGTGTTCGCCAACACCACCCTGATCGACGAGACCATCGACGCCGCCTCCATCGAGCAGCGCGTCGCCGAGACCGGCGTCACGGTGCGCGGCTGGTACGACATCGGCGGTTTCCGCGCCGATGCCGACCTGATGGTGTGGACGCTCGCCAACGATCCGGCCGCCCTGCAGGCCGGCTACCACGCCTTCCGCAAGACCGAGCTCGGCGTCACCCTGGAACCGGTGTGGTCGGCCATGGGCGTTCACCGTCCCGCCGAGTTCAACCGCACCCACGTGCCCAGCTGTTTCGCCGGTTTCGCCCCGCGCCCCTGGCTGACGGTCTACCCGTTCGTGCGCAGCTACGACTGGTACTACCTGGACAACGACCATCGCTCGAAGATGCTCTACGAGCACGGCATCGCCGGGCGCGAGTACCCGGACGTGGTCGCCTCCACGCTGTCGTCCTTCGCGCTCGGCGACTACGAGTGGATCCTGGCCTTCGAGGCCGACGAGTTGCACCGTCTCACCGACGCGATGCGCCACCAGCGCGGCGTCGAGGCCCGGCTGCACGTCCGCGAAGAGACCCCGTTCTTCACCGGCCCCCGCGTCGAGTTGTCCGAGTGGATCTCCCGCCAGCCCACTTTCTCCTGACCCCTCGGGCCTCCATCCCCCGGCTCTCTGCGTTAAGAGTTCGCTCTTCCACCGACTTCGGTGGAAGAGCGAACGGTTAGCTTGCTCCTTACTTTGCCCCCTTTTCCCTACGTACGACCTGAAGGTAAGCTGGACCAGAGAACAGGGAGGAGCTGCTCATGTCGACCACAACGATGACGTCGAAGGGCCAGGTCACCGTGCCCAAGGAGATCCGTGAACTCCTGGGGTTGAAGACCGGGGACAAGGTCTCTTTCGTGCCTCTCGGCGGGCGTCGCGCGGCGATCGTGCCCCGGAACCGGAGCGTCGAAGACCTGTTCGGCATCTTCCACGATCCCGATGCCCCCGTCATGACAGTCGAAGACATGGACGAGAGCATTGCGGATGGGGCCGCCGCCAGCGGCATGGGTACGCTGCCATGACGCCGGTCCCGGCTCCTCGTGATGGACTGGTCGGGATCGATACCAATGTCATCCTGCGCGTCATGCTGGACGACGATCCCCAGCAGTCAGAGGTCGCTCGTCAGGCTTTCCAAGACCTATCGCCCCAACGACTCGGATTCATCACCTCAGTGACTCTGGCAGAGGTCTACTGGACCCTCTCCCGAGGGAAAGGCCTCTCAAAAGCTGACTGCCTCGCAGCGATCCGCCTTCTGGTGGAGATCGAGGTACTGGAGTTCGATGACGGCGAAGGCGCAGTACGAGCGCTGGAGCTTGCAGAGGCGGGAGCCGATTTCGCGGATGCTCTCATCCACGGGACCTACGAGCAGTTCGGCGTCGATGAAGTCGTCACCTTCGACCGCAAGGCCGCCCGGCACTTGGGGTGGAACCTGCTGGCCTGAGGCGGGAACCGACGGTCTCCATGCCGCCCCGGCGCACCGCAATCCGCAGCTGATCGCCCCGTCGCCGCTTAACCGTTCGCTGTTCCACTGAAGTCCGTGGAAGAGCGAACGGTTAGCTTGCCCCTTACTTTGTCCTCCCGCAGCGCACTCTCGTCGCCATCGGCGGGCATCATGCGTATCGTCGCTGGACGCCATCACTCCAACATCCGAGTTGTCTATCATTAGATGAACATCTAAATTAGATGATGATCTAACGAAGGATGACTCATGGCCTCTCTCGACGACCGCGTCGCGCTGCTCAAGACGGTCGCGGACACCACCCGGCTGCGCATCCTCGGCCTCATCGCCGAGCAGCCCCGCACCGGCGCGGAGCTCGCCGCGGAGCTCGGACTCACCGCACCCACGATCAGCCACCACCTGCACCGGATGCGTGACGTCGGCATCATCCAGGCAGAGTCCGAGGGGCAGAAGCGGATCTGGTCCATCAACCAGCAGCTCCTCGACGATGTCCACGCGCCGGCACTCGCACCCACACCCGTCGATGCGGAACAGGCCCGCACCTTGCGGGTCTTCTTCGACGGCGAACGACTGCGCTCCATTCCCACAAAACGCAAGGCCCGCGTCGCCGTGCTGGTCGAGCTGCTGCGCCGCTTCGAGCCCGGGCGGGAGTACACCGAGCGAGAGGTGGGAGACATCCTGCGTCGCGCACACGACGACGTCGCCCTGCTTCGCCGCGAGCTGGTCGACTACCGATACCTCGTCCGCGCGGACGGCATCTACCGTGTCAACGATCAACTGCCCACGAGGGACGCCACGGAGGCCCAGGAGGTGCCGGCCGGCGAGGCGGAGTGGTTCCCGGCGCTCCTGCGCACCGCAATCCGCCACTGAACCACTCCGTCGACGCATTGAGGTTCCACGGATTCCCCTTAACCGTTCGCTGTTCCACCGACTTCGGTGGAGGAGCGAACGGTTAAGCGGCGACGGAGCGGTCAGTGCGCGCGCGTCGGCTTCCGGGCGGGATGGACAGCAGGAAGCAACATCGGAGACCGGGGTTCATCCGGCTTTCGTGAGGCTGAGCTGTCCTCGCCACGGAGTGGTTCTCATGGCGAAATCGAAGCGATCCAGCTCCAGGCACAGCGGGACGTCGTCCTCGGTGACCCCGGCATAGCCGCGCGCCACGCCGTCCCTCAGGTCCCTCGCCGCCTCCGAGTTCCTCGCGCGTTCCAGGTACGGCGCCGCGTCCGGCCGCTCGCCGGACAGGCAGCGTGCGATGTAATCCGCACACGCGCGATCCTCATCCGCGTCGTGGCCGCCGGAGACCACGAAGGTGACCGCATCGGGGGAAAGCCCGGCAACGGCCGCCGCCGTCGCGGACGCGCACACGAAGCTCGCGCAGTAGACGTGCTCCGCATTCCGCGCCGCCACGGCGCCTCGGGTCCCGGCCGTGGTGCGCTGCACGATCACCCGGTCCGCAACGTCGAGATCGAGAAGCTGCCGGGGCGAGTTGTGCAGATCGAAGCGCGCGTCCGGGAGGCCGTCCTTGAGGAGCAGCGCCCCGGGAATCGTCGCAGCGAGGGAGACGGCCTCCTCGACGTCGTCCATCAGCACCAGCTGCCGGCCGCCCAGGTGGAGCGCCCATGCCGCGACGGTGTAGGCGCGCATGACGTCGATGACCACCGCGACGCCCGTGCGAATCCGTCGCGCGCCCTCGATATCGACGTAGTCGATCCGCATGGGATGCCGCCTTGTCCGGCCGACGAGCCGCGGTTACAAGGCCTCAGGTTCCGGCTGCGTGATGTGCAGGGGAATCTGGGGGCAGTCCTTCCAGAGCCGCTCCAGGTTGTAGAGGGTGCGCTCCTCGTCGTGCTGGACATGTACCACGAAGTCGAGGTAGTCGAGCAGCACCCAGCGGTTCTCCCGGTCGCCCTCGCGACGCACCGGCTTGCGCTTGACCTTCAGCAGCTCCTCCTCCACCCCGTCGACGATGGCGCCGACCTGGCGCTCGTTGCCGGCGCTGGCGATCAGGAACACGTCGGTGATGGCGAGTTGCTCGGAGACGTCGAAGGCCACGATCTGCTGGCCCTTCTTGTCCGAGGCCGCTTGCGCCGCGATCTCGACGTCGCGCATGACGTCGTCGGTGGTTGCCACAGTCGCTACCCTTCCTCTGCGGGATACAGCCCGCGCTTGGCGATGTACTGGACGATGCCGTCGGGCACCAGATACCAGATGGGGTGGTGGGCCTGCACGCGGGTGCGGCAGTCCGTGGATGAGATGGCCAACGCCGGGACCTCGAGCAGTTCCACCCGGTCCTTGGGGAGATGGGCCAGGTCGGCGCTGGTCATGGGCACGCCGGGCCGGGTGACGCCGACGAAGGTCGCCAGGTCGAACAGCTCGTCGGCCCCGTGCCAGGTGAGGATCTGGCGCACGGCGTCGGCGCCCGTGATGAAGAACAGCTCGACGTCCTCGCCGCGCTCGGCGCGCAGGTCTTTGAGGGTGTCGACGGTGTAGGTGTTGCCGGGTCGCTCGATGTCGACGCGGGAGACGGAGAAGCGCGGGTTGGATGCCGTGGCGATCACGGTCATCAGGTAGCGGTCCTCCGCCGCGGAGACCCGCCGGTGCGACTTCTGCCATGGCACCCCGGTAGGCACGAAGACCACCTCATCGAGGTGGAAGGTGGCGGCCACCTCCGAGGCGGCCACGAGGTGCCCATGGTGAATGGGGTCGAAGGTGCCGCCCATCACGCCGAGGCGATAGGGCCGCTCCAACCCTTCCCGGGCGGCGGCGAGCGCGGTGGACGTCACTTGGAGTGCGGCCGCCCCGAGCCCATGCCGATCACCCAGAGCAGCGGGATCAGGAGCAGCCCGAGGGCGATGACGCCCATGAACATGGGGTTCAGGCCCTCAGCGGCGGCCTCAAGAACAACGGAAAGCATGCGCCGGATACTACCAAAGGACGGCTACACGCGGACCTGTCCGTCGCCCTCGATCACGTACTTCGAGGAGGTCATCTCCGCCAGGCCCATGGGACCGCGGGCATGCAGCTTCTGCGTCGAGATGCCGATCTCCGCGCCGAATCCGAACTCGCCGCCGTCGACGAACCGGCTGGAGGCGTTGACCAGCACGGCTGCGGCGTCCACCTCGGTGACGAACCGCTCCGAGGAACGCTTGTTCCCGGTGACGATGGTCTCGGAATGCCCGGTGGTGTGCCGGCGGATGTGCTCGATGGCCTCGTCGAGGCCGTCGACCACCTTGGCCGCCACGTCCAGCGACAGGTATTCGGCGTCGTACTCGTCGGCGCCAGCCGGCACGATCTCGTCGGAGTAGCCCCGGATCGACTCGTCGCCATGCACCGTGACGCCCGCTGTCTGCAGCGCGGCGAGCGCCCGGGGGACGAAGACGTCGGCGATGTCGCGGTGTACCAGCAGCGTCTCCAGCGCGTTGCAGACGCTGGGCCGCTGGGTCTTGGCGTTGAGCATGATCGTCAGCGCCTGCTCGACGTCGGCGTCGGCGTCGACGAAGAGGTGGCAGTTGCCGGTGCCGGTCTCGATCACGGGAACCGTCGAGCCGTCGACGACGGCCTGGATCAGCCCCGCGCCGCCGCGCGGGATCAGCACGTCGACGAGGCCGCGCGCGGTCATCATCTCCGCGGTGACCTCGCGGCCACCCTCGACGAGGTTGACCGCATCGGGGTTCACGCCCACGGACTCCAGCCCAGCGCGCAGCGCCCGCACGGTGACCCGGTTGGAGTTGATCGCGCTGCTGGAGCCGCGCAGCAGCGACGCGTTGCCCGACTTGAGCGCGATGCCCGCCGCGTCGGCCGTGACGTTGGGGCGCGCCTCGTAGATGATGCCGACGACGCCGAACGGCACCCGCACCTGGCGCACCGAGACGCCGTTGGGCAGCTTCCAGCCCCGCAGCACGTCGCCGACCGGATCGGGCAGGGCGGCGAGATCGCGCAGGCCCTGCACCATGCCGGCGATCCGCGACGGCGTGAGACGCAGCCTGTCGAGGATCGACTCGGGCGTGCCCCCGGCGCGGGCCGTCTCGACGTCGAGCGCGTTGGCCTCGAGCAGGTCGGTCTCAGCAGCGGCGAGATGATCGGCCATCGCATGCAGAGCGCGGTCTTTCGCGCCCCGGTTCATCGAGACCAGCGCGGTGCTGGCCAGGCGGGCGCGGACAGCCTGAGTCTGGAAATCCATGGGAGTCACCCTACCCATTTCCTCCGACAAGGCGCTCCTCAGCGCTCGGCCGTGAGCATCATGTGGTCGCGATGCACGACGGCCCGCTGCCGACGATGCCCGGGCTCGGTGCTGGAGTGGCCGATCTCGGTGCCCAGGTCTGCGCTGGAATACGTCGTGAACCCGCGCCCGATGGTCGCGCCGTCGAGGCCCACGATCTCGACGGGCTCGCCTTCGGCGAACGTTCCCTCCACCGCCCGCACGCCTGCCGCGAGCAGCGACGCGCCCCCGGCCAGCAGGGCCGCCTTGGCGCCATCGTCGACGGTGAGGGAACCCCGCGGCTCGGCCGCGAAGGCCAGCCAGAGCAGCCGGCGCGGGCGCCGTTTCCGCGTGGGCGCGAAGTAGGTGCCCACCTCGTCGCCGGCCAGGGCCTGGGGAAGGAGATCGGCATGGGTCAGCACGACGTTGATCCCGGCCTGGGTGGCGATGTCGGCGGCCTGCAGCTTGGTACGCATGCCCCCGGTGCCCACCTTGGAGCCCACCCTGGAGGTGTCGACGGCGAGCGCGGAGACGTCGTCGACCCGAGCGATCAGCGTCGATCCGGGGTCGGAGGGATGCGAGGTATACAGCCCGTCGACGTCGCTGAACAGCAGCAACGCGTCGGCCCGGATGAGATGGGCGATCAGCGCGGCCAGCCGGTCGTTGTCGCCGAAGCGGATCTCGTGGGTGGCCACGGTGTCATTCTCGTTGACGATCGGCACCACGCCCAGCCGGAACAGCCGGGAGATCGTGTTCAGCGCGTTGCGATAGGTCTTGGGCCTCAGCACGTCGTCGACGGTGAGCAGGAGTTGGGCGACGATCTGCCCATGAGCGGCGAAGGCGTCCGAATAGGCCCGCAGGAGTTGGCTCTGGCCGACCGCGGCGGCGGCCTGCTGGGTCTCCAGGTCGCGGGGGCGGCGCCGCAGCTTGAGCGGGCGCAGCCCTGCGGCAATGGCGCCCGAAGTGACCAGGACCACCTTCTTGCCCTCTCGGCGCAGTCCCGAGATGACGTCGGCGAGCTGGCGGACGCGCTCGACATCCAGGTGGCCGGTGGGGCCGGTGAGCGACGACGATCCCACCTTCACGACGATGCGCTCGGCATCGACGATCTCATGCCTCATCGGCGGCGGCCTCCTTGGCGGCGTGGTATTCGGCATCGATCTGGCGGCGCCGCGCGACGGCCGGACGGACGGTGTCGAAGCGCTGGTCCTCCCCGCGCCGGCTGAGGATCTCGGCTCCGGTGGCCACCTGCGGCTGGAAGTCGAAGACGACCGCATCCTGGCCGCCGATCGCCACGGCATCGCCCTCGCGGGCCCCGATGCGCAGCAACTGGTCCTCGACGCCGAGCCGGTTCAGCCGGTCGGCGAGGAAGCCGACGGCCTCGGGGTTGTTGAAGTCGGTCTGCCGGATCCAGCGCTCGGGCTTGGTGCCCCTCACCCGCCACAGGAAGCCGCCGTCCCCGTCGCCCTGCTTGACGATGGTGAACTCGTCCTCGGTGCTCTTGCTCCTGCTGCCCACGGCGGCCGGCCGGATGACGGGACGCGGCGCGGGGGCCGGCTGCGCCGCGCGCCGGACCTTGACGATCTCGGCCATGGCGAACTTCAGCGGCCCCAGCCCCTCCCCCGTCTTGGTGGAGATCTCGAACACGCGATAGCCCTTGGCTTCCAGGTCCGGCCGAACGATCTCGGCGAGGTCCTTGGCGTCGGGCAGGTCGATCTTGTTCAGCGCGACCAGCCGGATCCGGTCCTCAAGACCGCCATGCGCGGTGAGTTCGCCCTCGATGATCTCCAGGTCGGTGAGCGGGTCGCGCCCGGGCTCGTAGGTGCCCAGGTCGATCACATGCACAAGGGCCTGGCAGCGCTCGATGTGCCGCAGGAAGTCGAACCCGAGCCCCTTGCCCAGGGAAGCGCCCTCGATCAGGCCCGGCACGTCCGCGACGGTGAAGATCACGTCACCCGCGAGGACGACGCCGAGATTGGGCACCAGCGTCGTGAACGGGTAGTCGGCCACCTTGGGCCGGGCCCGCGAGATGGCGGCGATCAAGGAGGACTTTCCGGCGGACGGGAAGCCGACGAGGCCGACGTCGGCCACGACCTTCAGCTCCAGCTGGATGTCCTGGCTCTGGCCCTCCTCGCCGAGCAGCGCGAAGCCCGGCGCCTTCCTCGTCGACGAGGCCAGCGCGGCGTTGCCCAAACCCCCCTTGCCGCCCTGGGCGACGACGTACTCCTCACCCTCCGCGGTGAGGTCGGCCAGCACGGCGCCGCTGCCCTGCACGCTCACGACGGTGCCGGGCGGCACGGGCAGCACCATGTCCTCGCCGCGCGCACCGTGCTGATGGTCGCCCCGCCCGGGCTGGCCGTTGGTGGCCTTGCGCACCGAGTGGCGGTGGTAGTCGATCAAGGTGGTGAGGTTGCCGTCGACGCGCAGGACAATGGACCCGCCGTCGCCGCCGTTGCCCCCGTCCGGCCCACCCAGCGGCTTGAACTTCTCGCGCTTCACGGAGGCGCAGCCATGGCCGCCGTTTCCGGCTTGCACCGTCAGCTGGACGCGGTCTACGAACGAGGGAATGGCCATGGAAGAAACCCTATCGGTGTTGAGAGAAGCAAAAAGCGGCCCGAAGGCCGCTTCTTGTACAGAGGAAGTGGAGTGCGAGGCTCAGGCCTGCACGACGTTGACCACGCGGCGACCCCGCTTCACGCCGAACTCCACCTGGCCCTCGACCAGCGCGAACAGCGTGTCGTCGCCGCCGCGGCCGACACCGTCGCCGGGGTGGAAGTGGGTGCCGTGCTGACGCACGATGATCTCGCCGGCGCCGACCTGCTGGCCGCCGTAGCGCTTCACGCCGAGGCGCTGGGCGTTGGAATCACGACCGTTGCGCGT
The DNA here is from genome assembly GCA_035326505.1 of Arachnia sp. Taxonomy (GTDB): domain Bacteria; phylum Actinomycetota; class Actinomycetes; order Propionibacteriales; family Propionibacteriaceae; genus Arachnia. The sequence goes on along the minus strand of DAOLFC010000022.1, from coordinate 18,434 downwards.
CGAGGACGCGCCCTTCTTATGTGCCATCGTTTCAGCCCCTTCAGCTCTCGATGCCGGTGATCTTCACCTGGGTGTACCGCTGGCGGTGCCCCTGGCGCTTCTTGTAACCGGTCTTGTTCTTGTACTTGAGGATCTTGATCTTGGGACCCTTCACCTCACCGAGCACCTCGGCGTTGACGGAGACCTTCTCCAAGCCCTTGGCGTCGAGGGTGATCTTCTCACCGTCGACGAGCATCAGGGGCTGCAGGTTGACGGTACCGCCGACCTCTTCGGACACCAGATCGATGTCCAGGATGTCACCCACAGCCACCTTGTGCTGGCGTCCGCCGTTGCGCACGATCGCGTACACGCCTGACCTACCTTCGTATTCTTAAAAACTGAACCCGGTGCGCCCCGCGCGGAAAGCACCAGGGGACAAAGCACCGATGGACTACTTTACGGCCCGCCGCCTACTCGGTCAAACCGGGCGAGCGACCGCTCGCCGGATACCGGATGGGCGATTGCGGGCGGCTGCGCGCCGAGTGGCAGAATACCGGCCGTGCGTGTTTACAACTTCTCCGCTGGTCCCGCGATGCTCCCCACCCCCGTCCTCGAACGAGCGCAGTCCGAACTGCTCGACTGGCAGGGCTCCGGGATGTCCGTGATGGAGGTGTCCCACCGCAGCAAGGCGTTCGTCGCCGCCGCCGATCAGGCCGAGTCCCTGATGCGCGAGGTGCTGGGTGTGCCCGACAACTACAAGGTGCTGTTCCTGCAGGGCGGCGCGAGCGCCCAGTTCGACGCCATCCCCATGAACCTCACCGCTCCCGGCGAGACGGTCGGGTTCCTGAACACCGGCCAGTGGTCGGCCAAGGCGATCAAGGGCGCGAAGCGCCAGGGCCTCACCGTCGACGTGCTGGCCGACGAGGCCTCCTCGAACTACACGACGACGCCCGACGCCGGCAGCCTCGACGTCGCCCCGTCGCTGTCCTACCTCCACTACACCCCCAACGAAACCATCGGCGGCGTCGAGTTCGGCTACGTGCCCGAGACCGGCGACGTTCCGCTGGTAGCCGATTTTTCGTCGACCATCCTGTCGCGTCCCATCGACGTGTCGAAGTTCGGCCTGATCTATGCCGGGGCGCAGAAGAACATGGGTCCGTCGGGCCTGTGCGTGGTGATCGTGCGCGACGACCTGCTGGGTCGCGCCCGCGCCACCACCCCGTCGGTGCTCCAGTACGCGGAGATGGCGGCCAGCGACTCGATGCTCAACACCCCGCCCACCTTCAGCCTGTACCTGCTGGGCCTGATCCTGGACTGGGTGAAGAACACCGGCGGGCTCACCGCGATGGCCGAGCGCAACCGGGCGAAGGCCACCGCGCTCTACGGGGCCATCGACGCCTCGCCGTTCTACTCCAACCCCGTCGCACCCGACGCCCGCTCCTGGATGAACGTGCCGTTCCTGGTCGCCAAGCCCGAGTTGGAGAAGACCTTCGTCGCCGAGGCCACCGAGGCCGGGCTCACCACGCTGGCCGGCCACCGCTCGGTGGGCGGCATGCGCGCCAGCATCTACAACGCCATGCCGATCGAGGGCGTCCAGGCTCTGATCGACTTCATGGCCGACTTCGAACGCCGCAACGCCTAGTCCCCACGGGTAGGAAACATGACTTATCGGATTCGCACCCTCAACGCGATCAGCAACGCCGGACTGAGCCAGCTGCCCAAGGACTCCTACGAGGTGGGCTCGCAGATCGAGGATCCCGACGCCCTGATCCTGCGCTCGGCCAGCCTGCACGGCGCCCCGATCCCCGCCTCGGTGAAGGCCGTGGCCCGCGCCGGCGCCGGCACCAACAACATCCCCATCGCCGAGTACTCCGCGCGCGGCATCCCCGTGTTCAACACGCCGGGCTCCAACGCCAACGCGGTGAAGGAACTCGTGATCGCGGCCATCTTCCTCGCCGCCCGCAACATCATCGACGGGGCGGCCTTCGCCCACCGCCTCGACGGCGACGCCGAGTACATGAACAAGACGGTGGAGGCGAACAAGAAGCAGTTCGCCGGCTTCGAACTGCCCGGCCGCACGCTGGGCGTGATCGGCCTGGGCGCGATCGGCGTCGAGGTGGCCAATGCCGCCATCGGCCTGGGCATGAAGGTGATGGGCTACGACCCGGGCATCACCGTGAAGCACGCCTGGAAGCTGTCCAGCAGCGTCGAGCACGTCACGAACCTCGACAACCTGCTGAAGCGCGCCGACATCCTCACCGTGCATGTGCCGTTGATCGACGCGACCCGCGGGCTGATCGGCCGCGAGCAGTTCGCGAAGATGAAGAAGTCGGCCGTGCTGGTGAACTTCTCGCGCGCCCCCATCGTCGATCTCGACGCGGTGGTGGAGGCCCTCGAGACGGAGCAGCTGCGCGGCTACGTCTGCGACTTCCCCGTTCCCGAGCTCAACAAGCGCCCGCGCGCCGTCACCCTGCCGCACCTCGGCGCCTCCACCCACGAGGCCGAGGAGAACTCGGCCCGGATGGCCGCCACCGAGCTGCGCGCCTACCTGGAGGACGGGATCATCACCAACTCGGTGAACTTCCCCGAGGCCGTGCTGCCCCGCAACGGCGGCGCCCGGATCGCGATCGCCAACTCCAACGTGCCCAACATGGTGGGCCAGATCTCGACCCTCCTCGCCGAGGCCGGGCTCAACATCGCCGACCTGCTGAACAAGTCGCGCGGCGAGCTGGCCTACACCCTGGTGGATGTGGAGGGAGACGTGCCCGAGGGTCTGCTCGACCGGATCAAGGGCATCGAAGGCGTCTTGAACGCGCGCCTGATCTAGCCACTGTCGCTCCTCACTGCGCTCCTTGAGGAGCGAGGGACGAGCGTCTCGAAAGGGGCGACAGGCGGCCGAGAAGCAGTCTTGGGGCAGGTCCCCGCAAATGGTCGCGTCGGCTCCTTTCGAGGCTTCACTCCGGACTCGTTCCTCGCCCTGCGCTCGCACCTCAAGGAGCGTCGGGGAGGAGCGTCATCCCCCAGGAGCGTCGGGCGACCTCAGATAGCCGTAGCGGTGGTGCTCGGTGTAGCCCTCGGCGGCGTAGAGCCCGAGAGCCGCCGCGTTGTCCTCCTCCACCTGGAGTGCAAGATACCGGGCACCCAGGCGCAAGGCCTCTGCCGCCAGAGCACGGGTCATGGTCCGGCCGAGACCCTGCTCGCGCATGCCGGGAGCGACCTCGACGCAGGACAGCACGCCCCAGCTCCGGACAACCGCGACGCGACCGACGGCGGCATCCCCCACGCGCAGGTAGCGCGCCGGGGCGGCGAGCAGCTCGGAGACCCGCGCCTCGTCAGCCTCGCCGCCATGAAAGACGCGCAGCCAGGCCTCGTCAGGGGCATCCGCGACAACGAGGTCTTCTTGCGGCCCGTGACCACCAGAGGGCGCGGAGGCGACCAGGACCAGCGTGGGCGACGAGACCGTCCATCCCAGGGCGCGGGCCTCCTCGGCGACCGCGGAGCCCAGCACGGCCTGGAGGGGCAGCGGAACGCCGGCCCAGTCCTCGGCGGCGGCCACCGCCTGCCGGAACGGCAGCCCGGGGTCGCCGACGGCGAGCACGGAGTTGGCCCGCCGCGTCGCGCCGCGGCCGACCCGCACCACCCATCCGCCGAGCCGGGCCCGGCGCAGCCCCGGCCAGGCCAGGTCCAGCACCCGCTGCAGAGCCGCCGGCGGCGACGCGGGCAGGGCGACGCGTTCGGGCACCCGGCGGACGGCCTGCACCTCACCGCGGGGCACCCATTCCGGGCCCCGGTCCTCCGGCAGCACCACCAACCACTCGTCGTTGGCGGCCACGAGGTGCCCGACGACGTCCATCAGGGCGCCGGACGGGCGGCGTCGCCGCAGGCTCACCCGGGTCGCGTCGGGGGCGGGCGCCGGGATCGGCGTCTCGGGAGCCGGGCGGCTCACGTCGTGACGACGACAGGAACGATCATCGGGCGGCGGCGCAGCCGGCGGGAGACCCAGGAGCCGATCACCCGGCGGGTGACCTGTTGCAGCTTGCGGCTGTCGTCGACGCCCTCGCGCATGGCCTGGACGACGGCGTCGGCGATCTCCTTGCGCACGCCGTCGAACACCGAGTCCTCTTCGGCGAAGCCGCGAGCGGTGATGTCGGGGCCGCTGAGGATGGCGCGTTGATCCACGTCCACGACGGTGACGATGGAGATGAAGCCCTCCTCGCCCAGGATCTTGCGGTCGCTGATCGACTCGGTGATGTCGCCCACCGTCTTGCCGTCGACGAAGATGTAGGGGGCCTCGATCTGGCCGACGATGCGCGCCTTGCCGTTGGCGAGGTCGATCACGGCGCCGTCCTCAGCGACCAGGGTGCTCTCGGCCGGGATGCCGGTGGCCTGGGCCAGCTTGGCGTTGGCGATCAGGTGCCGGATCTCGCCGTGGACGGGCAGGACGTTGCGGGGCTTCAGGATGTTGTAGCAGTAGAGCAGCTCGCCGGCCGAGGCGTGGCCGGAGACGTGTACCAGCGCGTTGCCCTTGTGTACGACGGTGGCGCCCAGCCGAGCGAGCCCGTTGATCACCCGGTAGACGGAGTTCTCGTTGCCCGGGATCAGGGAACTGGCCAGCAGCACGGTGTCGCCCTCCCCCACCTCGATCACGGGGTGCTCCTGGTTGGCGATCCGCGACAGCGCCGCCATCGGCTCGCCCTGGGAGCCGGTCGACATGATCACGACCTTGTCCGAGGGGTACTTGTCGATGTCCTTCAGCTCGATCAGCGTGCCGGCGGGGACCTTGAGGTAGCCCAGGTCGCGGGCCGTCGACATGTTGCGCACCATGGAGCGCCCCACGTAGACCACCTTGCGGTCATAGCGGGCGGCGAGGTTCATCACCTGCTGCACGCGATGGACGTGCGAGGCGAAGGAGGCGACGATGAGCTTGCCCTTGGCGTTCTCGAACACCCTGGTCATCGCCGGTTCGATGTCGCGTTCGTGGGTGGTGAACCCGGGGGTCTCGGCATTGGTGGAGTCCACCAGGAACAGGTCGAGCCCCTCCTCGCCCAGCCGGGCGAAGCCCCGCAGGTCGGTGATCCGGCCGTCGAGGGGCAACTGGTCCATCTTGAAGTCGCCGGTGTGCAGAACGAGCCCGGCCTTGGTGCGGATCGCCACGGCCAGGGCGTCGGGGATGGAGTGGTTGACGGCGAGGAACTCGAAGTCGTAGTTGCCCACCGTGAGCCGGTCGCCCTCGCTCACGTCGAGCAACTGGAACTCGCGGAGACGGTGCTCGCGCAGCTTCGCGGCGACGAAGGCCAGCGTCAGCTTGGAGCCGTAGACCGGGATGTCGCCGCGCATCTTCAGCAGGTACGGCACCGCCCCGATGTGGTCCTCATGACCGTGGGTCAGCACGAGGGCGACGATGTCGTCGAGCCGGTCGCGCAGGTAGTCGAGGGCGGGGAGGATGAGATCGACGCCGGGATGGTCCTCCTCGGGGAACAGCACGCCGCAGTCGACCAGCGCGATCTGGCCGTCGATCTCGAAGGCCGTCATGTTGCGGCCTACATCGCCCAGACCACCCAAGGGGATGACCCGCAGGGTCCCACGAGGCAGTTTTCGGGGCGTCTTCAGCTCTGTCATGGCCCTTAGGTTAGGGCATGTCGCCCACAGATCCGTTCGCTAGGCTGAACGCATGTCTGCCAGCAACACCGTGCGCCTCGCCATGCCCGCCGAGGCCGTCGACATCGCCCGCATCCAGCGCCGGGCCTGGGGCGAGCACCCCCTGCTGGCGGAGGGCGCGGCGAGCGTCCGCTCGGACGAGGCCGTGCAGAGCTGGCACGAGGCCATCGTGAAGCCTCCGTTGGCGCATTGCCGGGTGCTCGTCGCGCTGGCCGAGGACAACCTGGTGGCGGGGTTCGCCGTCACCGGTCCCTGTGGTGATCCCGACGCCGAGCCCACCGACGCGGAGATCGTCGAGTTCGTCGTCGACGCGGCCCAGCGCGGCAACGGCCACGGCTCGCGCCTGATCACGGCCGCGGTGGATACCCTGCGCGCGGACGGCTTCGAAGTGGCCCACATCTGGGTCCCCGCCGCCAACGACGCGCTCCGGGCCTTTCTCACCGGTTGCGGCTTCGCCGCGGACGGCGCCCACCAGGAGATCGCGATGGCCGAAGGCGCACCGAGCCTCAAGCTGGTGCGCCTCCATGCCGCGATCTCCGGGTAGGGATCAGTCCAGGCCGAGCACCGACTCGATCCCGAGGGTCAGCCCGGGATGGTCGACGACGTGCTTAGCCGCGGCCATCACGCCGGGCATGAACGAGATCCGGTCGAAGGAGTCGTGCCGGATGGTCAGCGTCTCCCCCTCGGCGCCCAGCAGCACCTCCTGATGCGCGACGAGGCCCTGCAGCCGCACGCCGTGCACGTGGATGCCGTCCACCACGGCGCCGCGGGCACCGTCGGGGTCATGCACCGTCGCGTCGGGAACCGGTCCCATCTCCGCGGCCGCGCGGGCCGCGCCGATCTTCTGCGCCGTCGTCGTCGCCGTGCCCGATGGGGCGTCGGCCTTGCCGGGGTGGTGCAGCTCGATGATCTCCACCGAGGGGTAGAACGGGACGGCCTTCGCCGCGAACTGCATCATCAGCACCGCCCCGATGGAGAAGTTCGACGCGATCAGCACCCCCACCTCGGGGTTGACCGCGCACCAGGCCCGCACCTGGTCAAGCCGCTCGGCGGTGAAGCCGGTGGTTCCCGCCACGACGTGCTTGCCATGGGAGATGGCCCATTCCAGGTTGCCCATCACCGCGTCGGGGTGAGTGAAGTCGACCAGCACTCTGGCCGCGTCGAGGGAGGCCAGATCGTCGCCGAGATCGACGCCGCCCGCATACTCCAGCCCGGGCTCGCGTTCGACGGCGCGCTTCACCTCGGCGCCCATCTTGCCGCCCACTCCGAAGACGCCCACTGGGATCGTGCTCACTGAATCTTCCTTTCCTCGCCGACCTGTCGGAAGTCACGGTACTAGGAAGGCGCGGGTAGGCTGCCCCCCATGTCCGACTCCGCGCACGCTTGGCGACAGCTCACCCCTCGCACCTGGATCACCACTGTCGAGCCGCACGGCGTCAACGTCGCTCTGGTGATCGGCGACGACAGCGCGGCGTTGATCGACGCGGGCAACGACGCCGCGCAGGGATCGGCGCTGCTGGCGTCGGCGCGGCAGCTGTCCGCCGTGCCCGTGGAGCACGTCGTGATCACCCACCACCACGACGACCATTGGGGAGGCCTGGCGGGCATGAGCGGCGTCGCGTCCCATGGGCACGCCTCGCTGCTCGACCGGGAGCCGCCCGCCGCGCTGGTCCCCAGCGAGACCTTCCACCTGGCCAGCGCCATCGACCTGGGCGGGGTGCTGCTGGAGCTGCTGCACCTGGGCGAGGCGCATACCCGCAGCGACCTGACGGTCTTCGCGACCGGGGAGAACGTGATCTTCCTCGGCGACCTCCTGGAGTCCTCCGGCGACCCGCAGTTCGACGAGACCTCGTCCGTGCAGAACTGGCCCACGGTGCTCGACGGCGCGCTGGGGGTCAGCAACGACCACACCCTCTTCGTCCCGGGCCACGGCGAGCCCGTCGACCGCGACTTCGCCTTCCGGCAGCGCGCCGAGATCTCGATGATCTACTCCACCGCCGAGATGTTCATCCAGCAGGGCATCAAGATCGAGGACGCCTACGACAAGACCGAATGGCCCTTCAGCCGCGAGACCCTGGAGACGGCGCTGCCCCTGGTCTACGACGCGCTCGCCGCGAAGGGCATCGCGCCCCGCACCCAGCTGCCCCTCCTCGGCGGAGGCTCCCTTCAGGGGTGAACGCCCGCCCTCCGCGTCCCTATGCATCCCAGGGCAGCAACACGAATGCGGGATGACCGGACAGCGGTGACACCCCGCGATAGTCCTGATCGGTCGCGACGATCAGATTGGTGCCCTTCACGGCGGCCACAACCACGTTGAGGGCATCGGCGAGATCCAGCGACCCGGGCTTTCTGCGCTTGCGCTGCATCGAGCCTCGATATCGCTGAACCAGTTCACTCGCTCTCGCCAGGTCCGCGGGAGTCGGGTTGACCAGCTCGTAGAAGCCCGCTTCGACGTCACCCAGGAAGTCGTCCGCGGCCGATCCAAGCCCTGCCGCGGTGAGGAGATGGTGAACCTCGGTGATCACCATGGGCGTGACGAACACGGTGGCCGCGGACTCCAGCGTCGCCAAGAACTCGGCATGACGCGGTTCCGCGGTGTTCATCGCGGCGACGATGCCTCCGGTATCGGCGACCACCCTCACGATGCGGATTCGCTCCCCATGTCCGCGAGCAACTCCTCCGTGCGCCCGACGATCTCGGGCGCATGGACGCGAGCCTTCATCCGGGGGCGCACTCGCAGGTGATCCTGAATCACCTGCTCGACGCCCTGGCGGATCAAGCTGGCCTGAGACAGCCCAGACACCTTCGACGCCTCGTCGAGCCGTGCCTTCTGCTCGTCGTCAAGGTAAACGCTCGTCTTCACCATGCCCTACAGTATGCCCTACGTTGAGAGGGTATCCGGGTCGGCCGCGCGTCGAACTCGCCCCCTCAGTCCTTGACCGGCCAGGTCAGCTGCGCGGTCATCCAGCTCAGCGCGTCGACCGCGACCAGCAGACCCTTGTTGGGCGACAAGACGCTGTAGGCCACCCCATCCATCGTGCGGCACACGCCCCCCTGCTCCGTCACCATCAACCCGCCGGCCAGGTGATCCCACGGATAGGAGGACTGGTAGTACATGAAATCGAGCTCGCCGCTCAGAAGCATCGGATAGTCGAAGCAGGCGGCGAAGGAACTGCGCACCACCGGGCTCAGCCGCCCGTCGGCGGTGAATCCCAGCAGCTTCTTCTTCGAGGACGCCCCCAGCGGCAGCCGGTCGTGGCGTTGCCGGACGATCTTCTCGCCGTTCATCCGCACGCCGGCGCCGCGCTCGACGACATAGGCCCGGCCCGTCTGCGGCTGCCAGATCCAGCCGCGCGTCGTGACGCCGGCCCGCAGCTCGGCGAGGATGACGCCGTGCTCGTCCTTGCCGCGCACGAAGTTACCGGTGCCGTCGATCGGGTCGATCACGAAGGCGTGCTCCGCGTTGGGCACCCGCTTGAGGATGGCCGGATCCAGGAAGGCGGTCTCCTCGCCCACCACCACCGCGGCCGGGTACACCTGGTGGAGGAGCCTGGTGAGATGGGCCTCCGCCTCACGGTCGGCGACGGTGACGTAGTCTCCGGGGCTCTTCTGATCGATGTCCCCCTCGGCCAGCGCGCGAAAACGCGGCGTGATCACCTCCGCGGCGGTCTGCTTCAACAGTTCGAGGATCTGCTCGCTCTCCACGACTGCCACCCTACCGATGCCGCGACCGCCAGGAGACACGGTGCTCGGCTACCGGTCGCCTCGCCCTCAGGGACCCGGCCTCAGGGCCCCGGCGCCGAGTCAGTCCTGGGTGACGAAGTCGATCAGGGTCTCGACGGTGCGGTTGAATCCGGCGTCGAGGTCGCGGTAGTTGCGCACCCGCTTCAGGATGGCCTGCCAGCCGCGGGCCACGTCGGCCTGGTCGGCATGGGGCAGGCCCAGCGCGGCGAGCGTGCCCTTCTTGAAGTCCACGTCCATCGGCACCTCGGGCCAGGCCTTGCGCCCGATCCGCTCCGGCTTCACCGCCTGCCACACGTCGATGAACTCGTGCCCGGCGATCAGCACCGTCTCGCGGTAGCCCGCCCGGTGGACCTGCTGAGCGATCCGGGACTCCTTGCTGCCGGGCACCAGGTGATCGACGAGCACCCCCAGCCGCCGACCGGGCTCCGGCGCGAACTCGGCGACGATGGCCGGCAGGTCGTCGATGCCCCCCAAGAACTCCACGACGACGCCGACGTGGCGCAGGTCGGCGCCCCATACCCGCTCCACCAGCTCCGCGTCGTGGCGGCCTTCGACGTAGATCCGGCTGGGCAGCGCCACCTTGGCCCTCTCGGGGGACGCGGAGGCCCGCGAGCCGGAGGCGGTATAGGAGGGCTTCGTCGCTCCGCCACGCAAGGGCGGCCGCAGGGCGACGGGCTGGCCGTCGAGCAGGAACCCGGGCCCGAACGGGAATCCCCGCCGCGCGCCCCGCCGGTCCTCCAGCAGCACGACGCCGTTCTCCCAGCCGACGACGGCGCCGCAGAAGTCGCCGCACTCGACGACGAGGTCCAGCTCGACGGGCACGTCCTTGGTCTGCTTCAGATGCGAGCGCTGCCAGCCGGGTGCCAGCACGTCGCGCGAATATCGGTCCACGGGGAGGCAGACTACCCGGCGACGACGAACGGAGGCCGGGACCACGCGGGCCCCGGCCTCCGTTCGTCGCTCGGCGTCCTCAGCGGAGATCCACCTTGCGTCCCATCGACACGTAGCTGCGCCAGACCAGCACGCCGAGGGCCAGCAGCATCACCCAGATCGTCGCGACCGGGAAGAGCGCGGCCCCCTCCGCACCCTCGGCCAGGTCCGAGACCAGCGGGTAGAAGAAGCTGTTCCAGGTGAACTCGACCCCGCCGCCGCCGAGGACCAGTGATCCGGGGATGAAGAGCGACAGCAGCGAGAGCAGCTGGAACGCCACGTACAGGCCGACCCACACCAGGATCGGGCCGACGCCGCCGAGCTTATTGATCCAGGACTCGCTGCCGAGGGCGACGCAGAAGTAGTACTGGACGACGCCCTGCACCAGGTAGACCAGGAAGAAGAAGATCACCAGCCACCACACCCAGGGGCTGAGGTCGAGCATCCGCAGCGCCTCATTCAGAACACTCCACAGCTCCTGCAGGCTGGTGCTGTTGACCGCCGCCGCTCCGGCGGCCGTGATCGTGCCCACGATGATGCTCACGACCAGCGCGAAGACGGTGACGAGCAGCGCCCAGAGGTACTTGGCGGTGAGGATCGCGGTGCCGCGCATCGGCAGCGTCTGTACGAAGTAGCCGCGCTTCGAAAACGACGAGCGGTAGAGGTCGACGCCCAGCCACAGCTGCGCGAGCGGTAGGAAGCCGAACGTGAGCACGAGCCCGAAGACCCAGCTCATCTGGCCGAGCGGGCCGCCGATCAGCCAGGCGCTGAGCGCCAGCACGGTCGCGATCGCGACCGCGATGCCGGCCGCCCCGAGGAGCAGGGAACGCGTGCGGATGACATCGTGCTTGATCAACGTGGTGACCATCGGTAGACCTCCCGGAATAGTTCGTCAATGCTCTTGCCGTGCTGGGCGCGCAGATCGTCGACGTCGCCCGCCAGCAGGACGCGGCCCTGCCGCATGAAGACCGCCCCGTCGAGGATCGGCTCCAGGTCGTGGATCAGGTGGGTGGAGATCAGCACCAGCGACTCGGGGTGCAGGTCGCGGACGATCGCCTGCAGGATCACGTCGCGGGCCGCGGGGTCGACGCCCGAGATGGGTTCGTCGAGCAGGAAGACCTGGGCGTCGCGCGACATGGCCAGGGCCACCTGCACCTTCTCCCGCATGCCCTTGCTGAGCTCGGAGAGCTTCGACGTGGCGTCGAGCTGGAAGAACAGGATCAGCTCGTCGAACTTCGGGCGGTTGAAGTCGGCGAAGAAGTCCGCATACAGGTCCGCGCAGTAGCTGATTCGCCAGGAGTCCGTGAGAAAGCTGACATCGGGCAGGAAGGAGACCACCGCCTTCGACTCCGGCCCGACCGGAAGGCCCGCGATCCGCACCTCGCCCTCGTAGTTGGATGTGACCCCCGCGAGCACCTTGAACAAAGTGCTCTTGCCGCAGCCGTTCTCGCCCAGCAGGCCGATCACGCGCCCGCTCGGCAGCGCCATGGTGAGCGCGTCGAGCGCCTTCAGCTTGCCGTAGTACTTGGTCAGGTCCTTGACCTCAAGGACCGTGTTCGCATTCATCCTTGTCCTTCCGTTTCTTCCCAGCGACGACCCAGCAGGTCGATCGCGGACTGCTTGCTCATGCCGAGTCGCTGGGCCTCGCGTACATACCCATCCGCAGCCTCGGCTCCCGCCGAACGCCGCAGGTCGTCGATCCGGCCCGGCTGATCGGTGACGAACCGCCCGGTGGTGCGCTCCGTGCGCACCATCTCGCCGCGTTCGAGTTCCGCGAACGCGCGCTGCACCGTGTTGGGGTTGACCCCCAGTTCCACCGCCAGATCACGCACTCCGGGAACCTTCTCGCCGGACGGCCACTCTCCGATCAGGATCCTGCGCTCGAACTCGGCGACCAGTTGCAGCCAGATCGGCCGCTCCGTGTCGAATTTCACCGCCCACCCCCTGCCTTTCTGTCTTGGCTGTCTCCCTGTATTAGGTAGATAACACAGTACCCGCACTGTGCCACTGTGTCAATTCAGCGATACAGATGGGGTCGTCAGGCGTCGAGGAGGTCACGGGAGATGCCGTCGGCGAGAAGACGACCGTCCCGGGTGAGGCGCAGCCGGTCGTCGCCGACGAAGGCGAGACCGCGATCGACGAAGCCGGCCACCCGAGCGCGCTCGGCGTCGGTGAGCACCGACAGCGGCAGACCCTCGGCCAGCCGCAGCCGCAGCAGCACGTCCTCGACTCGCCGCTGGTCGGGCGTGAGCACCTCGCGCGCCTGCGCCGGGGAACGGCCGGCGGCGAGTTCGGCGGCATAGCTGCGGGGATGCTTGCGGTTCCAGAACCGCACCCCGCCGACGTGCGAGTGCGCCCCCGGGCCGACGCCCCACCAGTTCGACCCTCGCCAGTAGGCCAAGTTGTGCCGGCACTCGCCCCCGGGCTTGGCCCAGTTGGACACCTCGTAGTTGGCGAAGCCGAAGGCCCCGAGGGTGTCGTCGGCGACCAGGTACTTGTCGGCCAGGTCGTCGTCGTCGGGCATCGCGATCTCGCCGCGGCGCACCTGCATCGCCAAGCGGGTACCCTCCTCGACGATCAGGGAGTAGGCGCTGACGTGATCGACGGGAGCGACCAGCACCGCGTCGAGGCTTCTGCGCCAGTCATCCATGCTCTCGCCGGGCGTGCCGTAGATGAGGTCGAGCGAGACGTGCGCGAAGCCGGCCTCGACCGCCCATCGGGCCGCATCCACACCCCGACTCGGGGTATGCGACCGCTCCAGCACCCGCAGGACATGCGGCACCACGGATTGCAGGCCCAGCGAGATGCGGGTGAACCCCGCCTCCCGCAACGCGGCGAAGGAGGCGGCGTCGACGGTCTCCGGGTTGGCCTCCGTGGTCACCTCCGCATCGCTCGCCAGGCCGAACTCCTCGCGCAACGCGCCCAGCAGCCGGCCGAGTTCGGACGGCGGCAGCATCGTCGGGGTGCCGCCGCCGAAGAACACGGTGTGCAGCGGCGGGGCGTCGTCGCCCAGCACCTCGCGAGCACGCCGGATCTCCGCGAGAGCAGCCTCGACGTAGGCCGTTGGCGACATGCCGCCGAGCTCCTGCGGGGTGTAGGTGTTGAAGTCGCAGTATCCGCACCGCACCCGGCAGAACGGGACGTGGACATACGCCGACAGCGGCGCCGCCGCCAGGCCGGCCAGCGCCGCAGCGGGAAGCCGGCCGTCGGAGGGCGCGGCGTCGCCGTCGGGTAGCTGGGGGCTCATTGCCGCGATCTTACTTGCCGGCGACGGGGTTCCCTTCCCGGAAGAGGGTCCGCGAACCGTACGGGAGCGCCAGGTCGGGCGTCAGCGCGTCCGTCCAGTGTGGGCGCCGCACTCCTCCCACAACGGCCTTTGGGCACGAACCGGCGGGCCGGTAGTCTGTGTTGGCACCGATCGACAGCCAGCGCCGCGAATGAGGGTTCAATGAAGACAGTCTCCCCCACGCCGTCGGCGCGTCGATGACCCCGCTCCACGGGCTGATCCCCTGGCTCGATCCGGAGGTCATCATCAACGCCGCCGGCCCTTGGGCGTTGCTGGTGGTGTGCTTCATCGTCTTCGCCGAGACCGGGCTGCTCATCGGGTTCCTCCTGCCGGGCGATACCCTCCTGATCATCTCGGGACTGCTGTCGCACCCGCAGCCGTACGCCGAGAACGGCGTCTTCGGGCTCAGCGTCTGGGCGGTCGCGCTGCTGATCGCGCTCTCGGCGTTCATCGGCGGCGAGGTGGGCTATCTGATCGGGCGCGCGGCGGGGCCTCCGATCTTCGAGCGACGGCAGTCCGGGTTCCTGAGCATGCGCAACGTCCGGCGCACGAACGCCTTCTTCGCCCGCTACGGCGGGCTCACCGTGATCCTCGCCCGCTTCGTGCCGATCGTGCGAACCTTCGCCCCCGTCGCGGCGGGCGTGGGACGCATGCCACGCCGGCGCTACTCGCTCTACAACCTGATCGGCGCCCTGATCTGGGGCTTCGGCTTGACCATGCTCGGCCACCTGGTGGCCTTCATCCCGCCGGTCGCCTGGTTCGTCACCGAGTACATCGATCTGGTGCTGCTCATCGCGGTGGGCGGCACCGCGTTGGTCAGCCTGGGCCACTACCTGATGGAGCGGTTCGTTCACGGGCGCGACGCGGTCGCCGAACAGCCGACGGCGGCGACCACGCCCGGCGAGCTCTGAGGAACCCGGCGCCGCGAGGCGCGCTGCTCAGCCCATCCAGCGCTGCACCGCCGCGATGCGCTGCTCCACCTGCTCCGTCGTCGCCTCGGCGAGGGGGCCGCCCCCGCACTCGCGGCGCAGGGCCGCGTGGACATGGCTGTGCGGCATCCCCTCCCGCGCCGCGTATCGCGCCACCAGGGAGTTCAGTTCCTTGCGACGCGTCTCCAGCGCCCGGTGCAGGGAGACGACCGCCTGCTCGGCGCGCGGCGTCTGGCGCTCCCGTCGTCGCACCTGGCGGGCCTGACGCTCGCGCAACAAGGTGCTGACCTGGTCGGGATCCAGGAGCCCGGGAAGCCCCAGGTAGTCCTGCTCGTCGGTGGACATCGGCTCGGCGTGCATGCCGTAGGCCTGCGTGCCGTAGAGCACATGGTCGAAGCTGGCCTGCGACTCCAGCGCCTCGAACTGGCCCAACAGGTCGTCGGAGGCCGCGTCCTTGGCGTTGGCCTCGGCCATCAGCGCCTCCGACTCGTCCCACAGCCCGTCGTCCTGCTTGGGCTTGCCCAGCACGTGATCGCGCTGCCGCTCCAGCGCGGAGGCGTGGGCCAGCAGGATCGGAACGGTGGGCAGGAACACGGTGGCGACCTCGCCCCGGCGCCGGGAACGGACGAAACGCCCCACCGCCTGCGCGAAGAACAGCGGGGTGGAGGTGGCCGTCGCGTACACGCCGACGGCCAGGCGCGGCACGTCGACGCCCTCCGAGACCATCCGCACCGCCACCATCCACCGGTCCTGCGACGCGGAGAACTCGTCGATCTTCTCGCTGGCCTTCGCATCGTCGGACAGCACGACGGTGACGCTCTGGCCGGTGAGCGCCTTGAGCACCTTCGCGTAGGCACGCGCGATGGACTGATCGGTGGCGATCACCAGGGCGCCCGCGTCGGGGACGTGGCGCCGCACCTGGGTGAGCCTCGCGTCGGCCGCGCGCAGCACCGACTGGATCCACTCCCCCGTCGGCGAGAGCGCGGTGCGCCAGGCCTGGGCGGTCAGATCCTTGGTGAGCGGGGCCCCCAGATCCACGGCGAGTTCGTCGCCGGCCTTGGTGCGCCAGCGCATCGCGCCGCCGTAGTTCATGAACATCACGGGGCGAACCACATGGTCGGCGAGGGCCTCGGCGTAGCCGTAGGTGTAGTCGGCGCGCGAGGTGCGCACGCCGGGCGCGGTCTCCTCGTAGGCGACGAACGGGATGGGGCTCTCGTCGGAGCGGAACGGCGTGCCGGTGAGCGCGAGCCGTCGCGTCGCCGCCCCGAAGGCGCCCTGCACGGCCTCGCCCCAGCTGAGCGCGTCCCCGGCGTGGTGGATCTCGTCGAAGATCACCAGGGTGTCGACGGCGTGGCACAGCGCGTCGTAGGACCACGGCCGCATCGCGACGCCGGCATAGGTGACGGCCGAGCCGTCGAACTCGCGGGACCGGCCGCGCCGGGTGGAGCGATTGGTTCCCGGGTCGAGGTGGATGCCCACCCGCGACGCCGCGTCGGCCCACTGCACCTTGAGATGCTCGGTGGGGGTGACCACGACGATCCGCTCGATCGTGCCGGTGCTCAGGAGATGGTGGGCGACCCGCAGCGCGAAGGTGGTCTTGCCCGCGCCGGGGGTGGCGACGCACAGGAAGTCGCGAGGCTCGTCGGCGGTGTATTGCGCGAAGGCCGCCGCCTGCCACTCGCGCAGGCTGGCGGCGGTACCCCAGGCCGCCCGCCGGGGAAAGGCGGGAGAGAGCTGATCGAAGGCCGCAGAACGCATAGGCCCGAGACACTAGTACGCGCCACTGACAGCGCGCGAGTTTGACAGGCCTCACACGAACTTCCTCGACGTCCGACCGTCTCGTCGGCCCCAATCGAAGATGCTCGGGTGAGCCCCACGCTCCCCGTTGACGGTTGAGCATGGTGTCGATGGTCTCGACCGTCTCTTTGGGCTACGCGCGCGACGTCGTGCTGATAGGCACAGCGATCCACCCTCACCAACCGTCGCCGTCGCCGAGCTAGAGTCCTGGATAAAAACCGCTCACAGTTTTACCAAGTGTGTAAGGATTATATCCATGAGGGAGCTGAATACGTCACTCCCGTCGACGTTCACGACGGAGACCGCGCGGGCGCTCGGCGTGCATCCCCGGGACCTGTACGCCTGGCGGAACGACGGACAGATCGTCGAACTTTCGCGCGGGGTGTTCCGTCGAGCGGATGCGCCGCCTGCCTCCTACCCCGATCTGATCGCCGTCGCCCACCGCGCGCCTCGTGCAATCGTGTGTTGCGTATCGGCAGCGGAGATCCACGACCTGACCGACGAAATGGCTCCTTCGGTGCAGATCGCCGTTCCGAAACGATCCCATGCGCCGACGATCGCCTACCCACCGGCAACCGTGTTCCGCTTCGAGGAGGCGACCTTTGAACTCGGGCTCACCTGGTTCGAGGCCGGACCTGGCGAACTTGTGCGCATTTACGACGCAGCGAGAACGGTGGTGGATCTGATGAGGCTCCGTGGACGCCTCGGCGAGCCGATCGCGCACGCCGCGCTGCACCGCTATCTGGGGATACGGGGTGCGCGCCCCGCGCTGCTCCTGGAGTACGCGGAGAGGCTCGGTGCGTTCGGACCGGTGCGCACCGCGCTCGACGTTGCGAGTGCCCGATGAACCGACCGACGCGAGACAGCGCCGCCGGACGCGCATACCTCGACCTGCAAAACCAGGCCCGCCGTCAGAAGCGAGGCACCCAGGAGCTGCTCACGATGTACATCGTCGAGCGGTGGCTGTCTCGGATGTCTCGCTCGGCATACGCGGATGACTTCATCCTGAAGGGCGGAATGCTGCTTGCCTCCTTCGGTACTCGACGCCCCACCGTTGATGCCGATGCTCTTGCGCGCAATATGGCTTCCGACCAGGAGACAGTCGCTCGCCGAGTCGCAGAGATCGCCATCATTGAAGACCCTGACGACGGCGTCACGTTCCTGCCCGAGACAGTCACGACCAGCGTGATCCGCGACGACGCGCTGTACTCAGGTGTGCGGGTGACGATGACCGCACTGCTCGCGACCGCACAGGTCAAGCTCCGCTTGGACATCAACTTCGGCGACCCCGTCACCCCTGGACCTCGCTTGGTCGAGCTCCCAGCACTGCGTCCAGACGCCCCTCCGATCCGCGTTCTGGGCTACCCCGTCGAAACGGTGCTCGCCGAGAAGCTCGTCACCGCAATTGAACTGGGGCGAGCAAACACCCGTGTCAGGGACTTCGCCGACATCCACCTTCTGACCGACACACAGACCGTGAGATGCGGGTCACTGCGTGACGCGCTGACCGCAACTGCCGAGTTCCGCGGCACCACGCTGATCCCGCTGACGCGTGCGGCGGAAGGGCTCGGCGACCTGCGCCACTCGACGTATGCCGCATACCGCAAGGGGCTCGGCGAGATGGGCGCAAACCTTCCCGAACGGTTTTCCGACGCAATCGCAGCGGCTGCGGCATTCATCGACCCGGTGCTCGCCGGTCAGGATGCCCCGTCATTCTGGAGCCCCAAAGAACGCCAATGGAACCGAGCCGACGCTGAATCTACAGGATCGACTCCCACTGAGACGGTCTGCCAGTGTCGCGTCGAGGGTTGCCATTGCGAAGGCATCGCCGATCTCATCGACGAGGGCTTCGACCGCTGCGCGTGCTGCCTCGCGGACTGCCCGGATGTTCACGACGTCGGCCCCTGACCGGTCCAGAGAATCTAGCCGACCAGCAGGGCCTCTTGCGCTAACGAACGAGGCCGGGCTCGACGAACGCTGGCGCTACTTCTTGGGCGCCTCGGAGGTGGACAGCGCGGCGACGAACGCCTCCTGTGGCACCTCGACCCGGCCCACCATCTTCATCCGCTTCTTGCCCTCCTTCTGCTTCTCCAGCAGCTTGCGCTTGCGGG
>DAOLFC010000161.1:0-7153 GCA_035326505.1 Arachnia sp. | reverse complement strand
AAGGTTGCCTTATGAGTATCGTGGTTGAGTACCGCGCAGCGCGGCGAGAGGAAGAGCTTGCACGGCTGCGCCGTGTCATTGCGCTGCGCGCGATGCTCGCCACAGGGATGAGCCAACGCCAGATCGGTGAGCAGCTCGGGATCAGCCAGCCTGCCGTTAGCCAACAGCTCAGGTTTGCCTCCGAACTCAAGCACATGCACCCGAAAGAACTCCTCGAGGCCGCTGCGCCAGTGCTCAAGGCATTGGCCAACGATCGCGGTTACCGCGATATCGCCGTGTTCGGTTCTGTTGCCCGCGGTGAGGCACGAGCGGACTCCGACATCGATCTGATCGTGAAAGCTCCCGTCGGCGCGTCCTCGTTTGATTTCGTCGCCTTCAAGATGTTGCTGGAACAGGTGCTCGGTCGAGAAATCGATCTTGTCGAGTATGGCGGGCTCAAGCCGGTCCTGGACGATGACATTCGACGCGAGTCGGTGCCGCTGTGATGGACCGACGTGCAGCCAAGGAACTGCTCCACATACGCGGCTGGCTGGAGCGTGTGGGCGAGATCACCAGAAGAGGTGTGGATGCCTACTTGGCCGACGACCTGCTTCAGGAAGCCGACGACTCCCTCATGATGAAGCCCGGCGAGGCGGCGAACCGGCTTTCGAGGCTCGACGTACTTGCTCCAGAGGGCGTTACATGGGCGCTCGCCGTCGCCAATCGGAACTTCCTGATCCATCAGTACGACGAGATCAATCGCGGCCTCACTTGGGGGACCCTTGCGAACGATCTGCCCGCATGGCAGGAGTCGCTGCAAGCGCTGTTTGCAGAGGCCGAGGAAGCTATTGAGGAAGTTAGGCGGGACCTCTGAGGCGCGCTCGAATCGCCGCGCTGCTGCCACCCATGGCCTGGTTGGTCCTGATGTGGCCGTTGACGGTCGTGCCCGGCGCTAGGCGGCGGAGGTCGCCGTGGTCGGCAACCCACGCGATACACGAGGCCATCGGGGTGCTCGTTCGCTATTCCCCGCGTAGACGAAGGGCGGCCAGCGTGACGGCGTGGTCGACGCCGGCCTGCCCGCCCATCTGCTTCAGCGCACCCGGGATGAGTTCGCTGGGAGCGGGGTGCCAGGGGAGATCGGCGAGGTATGCCTTGTGCGCGGTGAGCGACTCGACGCCACGTCGCTCGGCTTCGGCGTCGAGTTCGACGTAGCGGGTCGGACGGGTGCCTGTGAGCAGCAGCCAGGTCGTGCCCCAGGGCTCAAGGCCCTCGTCGAGGAGGTCGCGGAACACCCAGCGGTTGTCGGCGTCGCGGACCGCGTCGATGGTGGCGAGTCCCGCAGCGCGGTGGTCGGCGTGGTCGATTCCCCAGGCAACCCATAGCTCGCCCGCGCCGCTCAGGACGGCGTCGGGTCGGAACCGTCGGATCTCCCGCGCGATGGCGCGACGCAGCGGCAGGCCGTATTCAAGCATGCCGTCGGGGAAGTCGAGGATCGTGAGGTGTTGCACGCCGACGACCCGGCACGCGTCCTCCTGCTCGACGGCCCGGAGTGGGCCGGCCTCCTCGGGCGGCCGCTGCATGCCGGCCTCACCGGCGGTGAGCAGCAGGTATCCCACCTCGATGCCCTGATCGGTCCAATGTGCGACCGCCGCCGACGTGCCGTATTCGGCGTCGTCGGGATGGGCCACGACGACGAGGATCCGCCGGATGTCGGACGTGTCGAGGGGTTCGAGAGTGGGCCGGTCGCTGGTGGGTTCCATGACCCGACCCTACGCCCGCAACAGGCCCTAAACGTCCAGCAGGAGGGTGAGGTCGGAGAGATCGCGACGGGCGCGCGGGGCGAGGTCGCGCTCGCGGATGGCAGGCGCGACATCGTCGGAGTCGTCGTGGCGGCCCACGGCGACCACTGCCACCGGGCGCAGGCCGTCGCCGAGGTCGAACGCCTCACGCAGCGCCTCGGCGTCGAACCCGCCCATCTGGTGTGTGATCAGACCCCGATGGGTGGCCTCGATGCTGAGGTGGGCGACGGCCTGGCCGAGGTCGTACTCCGCCCAGCGCATGGGCTTGCCGTCGCGGGTCACCTCTGCGACGGCGACGATCAGTGCCGACGCGTTCGGCGCCCACTCGCGATTGAAGCCGGCGAGCGTGCCCACGATGGTGTCGAAGGTCGGCGTGCCGCGGCGGGCGACGACGAAGCGCGTCGGCTGCAGGTTCGCCGCCGACGGCGCCCAGCGGGCAGCTTCGCCGAGTGCGGTGAGATCGTCGGCCGAAAGCTCGAAGGCGGGGTCGAAGGCGCGCGGGCTCCAGCGCTGCGCAATCGGCTGCGCGACGGGCACTCGGGTTTGGTTACGCACGGCGGTATTCACAGTCGTTCCTGTCAGTTGGGGCACGAACTCAGGTTAGCGCCATGTAGTTGACAGCTCAACTATGCGCGGATCGGTTCCGCTCACAGCGTGATGCAGGGGCGTGATCGACGGAAAAGTGCGGCCAGTCGCGTGTGGGACCCGGTAAATCGGGGGAATCGCTATCGCGCCGCACTTTTCCGTCAGCCGCGGACGACGCGGGAGCGCAAATGCATCGTCGGTCGCCGTAGCGTGGGCGTCATGGTCACCGAGGTTCGCGACTGGCTGCTCGACTCGGATCCCGCCCTGCGCTGGCAGGTGGAGCAGGACCTCCTCGGCGCGCCCGCCGAGATATGGCAGGCGACGAGGGGTCGCGTCGCGACCGAGGGCTTCGGCGCGGCGCTGCTGGCGAAACAGGACGACGACGGCCAGTGGGCGGGCGGCTCCTACTTCCCGGCCGGCTACTTCGGCAGCCCGGAGGCCGACGAGCCGGGGCAGCCGTGGATCGCGACTACCTGGTCGCTGAAGGACCTGCGCGAATGGGGCGTCGACGCGTCCGTCCTCGGCGGCACCGCGGCCCAGCTGGATGCGAACTGCCGGTGGGACTACGACAACCTCCCCTATTGGGGCGGCGAGGTCGACGTGTGCATCAACTCCTTCACCCTCGCGACGGGGGCCTGGCTCGGTGCCGATGTCTCTCGGCTCGTCGCCTGGTTCCCGGAGCACCGCCTGGCGGACGGAGGGTGGAACTGCGAAGCCGAGGAAGGCGACTCGGTGCGCTCCTCCTTCCACTCGACGCTGAACGCCCTGCGCGGAATGCTCGCCTATGAGCGGATCACCGGCGACGCCTCGCTGCGGGAGGCGCGTCGCACGGGCGAGGAGTACCTGCTCTCGCGGCGCCTGATGTACCGGGCGTCGACGGGTGAGGTCGTCGGCGATTTCGTCACGCACTTCTTCTTCCCCAACAGGTACGCCTACTCCGCCCTCGCGGCGCTCGACTACTTCCGCGACGCGGCGGAGCTGGAGGGGCGCGCGCCTGATCCCCGGCTCGCCGAGGCCATCGAGTTGGTCGTCGCCAAACAGCAGCCGGACGGCACCTGGCTGCAGGAATACAAGCTTGCCGGTCGCACCTGGTTCGATATCGACGTCGCCGTGGGCGAACCATCGAAGTGGCTGACGCTGATCGGCACTAGAGTGCTCGACTGGTGGCGCGGCAACACGGGACGCCCGTAAGCGAGGAGCACGCCCACATCTTGCCGCTGGCACGTCTCCGCCGGCGCCCCACGGATTCAGGCTAAGGTTAGGCTGCCCTTATCATCTGAGGTCAGGAGTCCCATGCCCACGCCACCGCCGTTCGAGCGCAAGTCCCTGCTCAGGCTGAGCTGGCCACTCCTCGCGGTGACGGTGTTCACCCTCCTCGCGGCGCTGGGCAATGTGGTGCTGCTCAGCGTGGCCTCGCCGGAACTCAACGCGGCGGCGGCCACCGCCAACCAGATCCTCGGCATCCTCTACGACATCTCGGTGCTGTTCAGCATCGGTGCTCTGGTGGTGATCGCGCAGTGTCTTGGCGCGGGCGGCCTCGTCGCCGCGCAGCGTGCCTCGATCGTCGCCCTGCGCGCCAGCCTCCTGCTCGGCCTGGGCATCGCGGTCTTCGTCGCGCTCGCCGGGCCGGTGATCGTCTCCGCGATCAACACCCCCGCGGAGATCGCCGGAGATGCGAATGCTTATCTGTGGATCGTCGCGCTCGGGATGACCTTCAACGCCTATATCGTCGCCGCGACGGCGGTGATGCGCGCCTACGGCCGCACCCCGGCGCTGCTCGCTCTGGGCGTCGTGGTGAACGTCCTGGACGTCGCGCTGCTGGCCTTCCTTCTCCTGGTGCTCGATCTGGGCGTGGTGGGCGCGGCGCTGCCCACCCTGGTGGTGCGGGGCGTCGGGGTGTTGATTCTCTCGTGGATGGTGCGTCGGAGCACCGGGGCCGGGGTCTTCGCGAAACTCCCCGCGCGCGACGCATCGGCCAAGGGCGAGGCGGGGGTGATGGCACGGCTGTCGTTGCCGACCGTGGTCGAGAACGGCGTCTACAACCTGGCGATCGTCATCGTCGTGGCCTGGATCAACGTGCTCGGCACCGACGCCATCAACGCCCGCTCCTACACGCTGACCCTCACCGCGCTGGTCACCGGCGTGATCTTAGCTCTTGCTCAGGGCAACGAGACGGTGGTCGGCTGGGATGTCGGCGCGAACGCCCGGCGGCACGCCCAGTGGCTGACGCTGCGCACCGCCGCCTGGACCGCCGGCGCGGCGGCACTGCTGACAGTGCTGCTCCGGCTTGCCGCCGACCAGGTGCTCGCGATCTTCGGCGCGAACGCCGAGGTGGTCGCGATGGTGCGCGACGTGCTGATCGTGAGCGCCGTGCTGCTGCCGCTATCGGCGGTGAGCAGCATCGTCTTCGGGGCGCTCCGCTCGGTCGGAGACGTGATACTGCCGATGGCCTACTCGATCGCCGCGAGCGCCGCCGTGCTCGTGCCGGTCTCCTGGCTGCTGATCGAGAAGGCCGGCCTCGGGCTCATCGGGGCGTTCTGGGGTCTCGTCGCGGCGGAAGCCGTGAAGGCCGCGCTGCTGACCGCCCGCTGGCTGCGCGGCCGGTGGATGGCGCAGACGGCCATCGTGCCGGAGCGGCAGGAGACGCCGACGACGGTGGAGGCAACGGTCCTCTGACCTCCCGGAGGCGGGCGACGCAGGGTCAGGGCGACGGCACCCCCGAGGCCGGCGCCTCGTCGTTCTCCTCGTGCGTCGTCACCCAGAAGACTCCGGCAACGACCAGTCCGAGGACCAGCAGCGCGGAGGTGAGCAGGAACGGCCAGCTGCGGTCGATGCTGGAGAGCCAGCCACTGATCCAGCCGAAGGGAGCGGTGACCAGCATCACACAGGTGCGCTGAATCGCCATCACACGGGAGCGTTCCTGTCGGTCGACGTGCAGCGCCACCAGCGACTCGGCCAGCATGAACAAGATGCCGGCGCCGAAGGCGTCGAGCACCAGGCATGCCGCGAGCAGGGCGTAGGTGGAGGCGACCGCGGCACCGTCGGGCGTGGGGATCCCGACCAGCAGGAGCTGCCCGGCCAGATAGATCACGAAGCCGATCAGCGTCGGCGCCTTCAGGTGCTTGCTGTGAGTGAGCCGGGGGATGAGCGTGAAGAAGAACAGCACGGACAGCAGTGAGCGGATCATCGGGAAGAACGGCAGCAGGGCGTCGGGGACGCCGAGGCGCTGGTTGATCACCACCTGCCAGAACGTGCCGTTGACCAGCGCGACGGCCCCCACGATGGCGGCGATGATCAGCGAGAAGATCGTGCCGCGGGAGCGGACGATCAGCCCCAGCACGCCTCGGTATTCGCGCAGCGAGGTCCAGATGCTCACGCCTTTCGTCTGCTCCATGCGCACACGACCCGTCGCGGTCTCCGTCGTGTAGCGGTAGAGCAGCCAGATCTTGATCGACATGATGAAGAAGGCGTTCAGGTAGAGGATCCGCACCGCGAGCTCGAGGCCGAGCCCCGAGACCAGGAAGGCCGCGATCGGCGCGAACAGCGCGGAGAACTCGGCGGCCACCTTGATCAGCGAGTACACCTTCGGGATCTCGCTGCGGTCGACGTCCTCGACGAGCAGGCAGTCCCAGGAGTTCTGCGTCACCTGCCACGCGCCGTTGATCACCGAGGCGGCGAGGAACCACCAGAAGTTCTGCGCGAAGGCCCAGATCAGGCAGGGGATGGCCCACGCGATGATGTCGAAGACGGCGGTGGTCATCCGTCGCCCGAGCTTGTCGGTGATCACGCCGCTGAGCAGGCCGAAGACCACCTGCGAGAGCATCGAGATGGTGGCGAGCAGGCCGATCTGCGCGTCGTGGACACCCAGCGCGAGCATGAACACCGACGCATAGGGCAGCACCAGCATCATCGACAGCCCCCACATGGGCTCGGTGTAGACGCAGGCGCGGCCGTTGCCACGGAGCCCGAGGAGCGTGACGATCATGGGATTGCGGGAGCGGAGCACCGCCCCAGTCAACTCGCGTCGGGGCAACTTGTCCACATGGCACAGCGCTACGCTGAGGCGGGGCCCGAATGACGACGGCTTGGTCGTCGCCCCATGAGAGGGGCAGGTTCTCGTGATCAGCAAGTTCGACGCCAAGAAGAGCCTCAATAGCTATCAGGCACCCCGCGGGGCCTTCCGTGTCGTCGAGGTCCCGACCATGCAGTACCTCATGGTGGATGGCCACGGCGACCCCAACACCTCGCCGGAATTTCCGGCGGCGCTGGAGGCGCTCTTTCCCGTGGCCTACAAGGTCAAGTTCGCCAGCAAGCGGGAGTTGGGGCGCGACTACGTCGTCCCGCCCCTGGAGGCGCTGTGGTGGGCTGAGGACATGGCGTCCTTCACGGTCTCGCGCGACAAGAGCGACTGGGATTGGACGGCGATGCTGATGGTTCCCGACTGGATCGATCGCGGCATGTTCCAGCTGGGGGTCGAACAGGCGGGGGCCAAGACGCCGCCTGCGCGCCTGGACGATGTTCGCCTGTGCAGCCTCTCGGAGGGGCGTTGCGTACAAACACTCCATGCGGGCTCCTTCGACGACGAAGGCCCTGTGCTGGAGCGCATGCACAAGGAGTTCCTTCCCCAGCAGGGGCTTCGCCCGGAGGGCAAGCACCACGAGATCTATCTCAGCGACTTTCGCAAGGTCGCCCCGGAGAAGCTGCGCACCATCCTCCGGCAACCCGTGGTGTCAAACTAAGGGCGCGTCCAGAAATTAGTGCGTGTGTGTCGGTTTCTGGGCGGGATGGAT
>DAOLFC010000160.1:0-7289 GCA_035326505.1 Arachnia sp. | reverse complement strand
GTTCCTTCTCCAGGATCTTGGCGCGCTTGGCGTCCTTCTTGCCCTCGATCTGCAGGCGCTGGCGCTTGGTCTCCAGGTAGGTGGAGTAGTTGCCCTCGTAGCCCTGGAGCCGTCCGCGGTCGATCTCGCAGATCCACTCGGCGACGTTGTCCAGGAAGTAGCGGTCGTGGGTGACGGCCAGCACGGCGCCCGGGTAGGACTTCAGGTGCTTCTCCAGCCAGTCGACCGATTCGGCGTCGAGATGGTTGGTGGGCTCGTCGAGCAGCAGCAGGTCGGGCGCTTCCAGCAGCAGCCGGCACAGCGCGACGCGACGGCGCTCGCCGCCGGACAGGACGTCCACGAGCGCGTCCCCGGGCGGGCACTGCAGTGCCTCCATGGCCTGCTCCAGTTGCGCGTCGATGTCCCAGGCATTCCGGTGATCGAGCTCGGTTTGCAGGTCGCCCATCTCGGCCATGAGCTTGTCGAAGTCGGCGTCCGGCTCGGCCATCTCCATGCCGATCTCGTCGAAGCGCTTCAGCTTGGCCTTGGTATCGGCCACGGCGAGCTCGACGTTCTCCAGCACGGTCTTGCCGTCCTCGAGGGGCGGCTCCTGCAGCAGGATGCCGACGGTGGCCCCCTTGGCCAGGTTGGCGTCACCGTTGTTGGGCCGGTCGAGGCCCGCCATCAACTTGAGCAGCGTCGACTTGCCGGCGCCGTTGGGACCCACGACGCCGATCTTGGCGCCCGGGTAGAACGCCAATGTCACGTTGTCGAGGATGACCTTCTCACCGGCGGTCTTCCGGACGTTGTGCATCGTGTAGATGAACTCGGCCACTGGGCTGGCTCCCTTCCGCGTTTTGAACCGCAGGCCAGTATGCCATGGCGGAGCGGATCGGCCAGCGCGACGCCGTTCAGCGCTCGACGCGGCGAAGGGCCTCCTGGGCGGCGACGTAGTGCGTCAGCTCGGCGCGCACCGGTGCCAGGATCTCTCTTTCGGCGACCTCCGCGACGGCCTGCCGCAGCACACCGGCGGCCCTCGCGCGGGCTCGCCGAGCCCCCGAGGCGTTGATGCCCCGCGACAGCAGCGACAGCAGGATCCCGCCGACGACACCGCCGACGATGCCGGCCAGCGCCTCCCTCGAGGGGTCGATCAGCAGCCACACCACCCCGACGGCGACGACGAGGATCAGCAGCCACTGCACGACGCGCACCACCGCCCACCAGCCGGGCCGGGCGTCGGCCCCGAGGTCGGCGGCGGCCACCGCGGAGTCGAGCGCGTCGGGCAGTTCCTCCTCTGCGCGGTGGACCGCGCGATCGACGGCCTCGCGCCACTCGGAGGGCATCCCGGAGCCGGCTTCCCGGGAGAACGCCCGCAGCCCGGTGCCGAGCCGGGCCTCCGTCACTTGGGCGCGGCGCGGCAAGGAGGTGCGCAGGGTCACGTCCTCGACGGCGGTCGTCTCCGAGGCGGCCCGGGGAGCAGCCAGCCTCAGCCGGCGCAGCGGATCGGGCCGCAGCCGCGCCGCCCAGCTAACGAACGGCCAACCGGTGGCGAGCGCGCCACGGTGCCGCACCGTCGCACCGACGGTGTCCACCACGACCGGTACTCCGGCGGCGGCCTCCATGTGGTCGAGGAGCGGCTCGACGCTGGGCAGCGAGGTGGAGCCGTGGCCCAGTTCGCCGTCGATCTCCCCCGCGACGACGTCGAGGTCGGCCTCGAGTCGGGTCACCGTCGCCTTCTTGTCGGCGGCGGTGCCGGCCAGGTGGGCGCGCAGCTCGGGGATGCCGAAGCCGGTGACGGCGCTGGTGGCGAAGACCGGCACGCCCTCCAGGCCGTCCGCGGCCAGCAGCCGGCTCAGGTCGGTCAGGCAGTTCTTGAGGTCGGGGGTGGAGAGCCGGTCGGCGTGGTTGAGCACCACCGTGATCGCGTCGCGGTAGGGGGCCAGCGGCTGCAGGTAGCCGCGATGGATCGCCGCGTCGGCGTACTTCTGGGGGTCGAGGACGAACACGAAGCGATCGACCAGGCGGATCAGCCGATCGACCTCCTCCCGGTGGGCGCGCTGGGTGGAGTCGTGATCGGGGAGATCGAGCAGGATCAGCCCGGCCATCTCGGGGAGGGGAGGCTCCACCTCGTGGCGGCGAGGGATCCGCAACAGGTCGAGCAGTTGCGCGTTGGTGGCGGTGAAGCTGGCCGCCAGCGCCACCGAGGTGGTGGGGCGGCGCGTGCCCTGCTCGGCGATCTTGCTGCCGGTCAGCGCGTTGAACAGCGAGGACTTGCCCGAGCCCGTCGCTCCCGCCAGCGCCGCGACGGTCTGCGCGCCGGCGGCCAGCCGGGCATCCGCATGGCCGGCGACCCGCCGCGCCCGCTCGACGGTGTCCTCCGGGAGGCGGTCGCCCGCGAGGGCCAGCAGGTCGCGGAGCGCGTCGAGCCGGTCACTGAGCGTCGCCATCAGGCACCTCCGGGCGGGTGAGTTCGTCGTAGACCGCGAGCGCGGCGCTCCTCAATCCGACGGCGACCTCGGCGAGGTGCTCAGGCGCCTGCCGGTCGGGCGTGATCTGCACCAGGACCGACTCGAAGCGGGCCAACTCCACCGCCATCAGGGCCTGGACGCGATCGTCGAGATCGCTCTTGGCGCGTTCCGCCAGCCTGGCCACCGCACCGGCGCCGAAGACGGCCTCCAACAGGCGTTGCGCGAGCAGGGCGGTACCACCCGCGATCCCCACCTCGGCGCCCGTCAGCCCGCCGGTGGAGGCGAAGACCACGACGATCAGCGCCGCGCCCAGGAGGTTGGTGCCCAGCGCCAGCAAGCGCGCCTTCAGGCGCTTGCCCGCGCCTTCGTCGTCGACGAGGCGCAGCACGTCGGACTGCCACTGCCGGATGGCCTTGGCGACGTCGGCCCGGAAGCCCGGTGAGGGCCGCCCCAGTTCCGGCACGGCGGCGACGATGTCGCGGCCGTGCGCCGAGCGCGACCATCGCCGCGACGCGTCCTCGCAGGCGGCCTCCCCCGCGTCCGCGATGACGTCGGCGAGCCCATCGGTGATCGCCCCCTGCACCGCCTCGGCGTGCGGCTCGGCATGCAGCCAGCGCCCCACCCGGTGGCGCAGCGAGCCGATCGCCTCCTCGACGCCGCGCATCAGGTCGCCGGTGCCCACGACATCCTGCCAGCGGGCCAGGATCTCGCCGCGCAGCATGGTGCCGTCGCCGGTGGCCCGCTCCACCGTCGAGGTGGCGTCCCTGAACGCGTCGACGGCTTGTCCGCGAAGCTGTTCGACGGCAGCCAGCTGGTCCTGCACGCCGTCGGCGAGTTCCCGCACCCTGCTCTCCAGGGCGCGCACCGCGCCCGCCAGGGTCTGCACCGTGATCGCGCTGCGTCGCTGCTCCTCTTCTCCCAGGCGGGCGAGCCATCCGCGGATCGCCTCCACGTCGGCGGGATGCAGCATCCCGTCGGAGCCGAGGCGACGCTCGGGGACCGCCCACAGCGGCGCCCCCGCGAGGCCGCGCTCCCCCAGCAGCTGGGAGACGTGCGCGCCGATCTCGCCGATCGCCCCCGCCGGACAGCGGTTCACGATCACGGCGACCGAGACCCGCCGCTCGGCGGCCAGCGCCAGGTATTCCCACGGCACGGCGTCCGCGTACCGGGCGGCCGACGTGACGAAGAGCCAGAGGTCCGCGGCCGCCAGCAGTTGGCGGGCGAGCGCCCGGTTGGCATCGTCGATGGAGTCGATGTCTGGAGCATCCAGCAGCGCCAGGCCCGGCCAGAGGGCGTCGGACTCGACGACTTGGAGGGCCCGGGAGTCATGCATGGGCCTGTCCGTGCGCACCAGTTCCGGCAGCACCTCGCCCCCGCGGAACCAGTCCGCGTCGCCGGGGTGGCAGATCAGAACCGGGGACTTGGTGGTGGGCCTGAGCACGCCCGGGCGCGTGACCTGCGCGCGCAGGATCGAGTTGACTAGCGTCGACTTCCCCGCGCCGGTGGATCCCCCGACCACCGCCAGCAGCGGCGCGTCGATACGCCCGGCCCGCGGGAGGAGGTAGTCGCGGAGCTGGGCGCCCAGCGCCGCGGTCTCGTTGCGCAGTTCCTGCGCGCCGGACAGGGGCAAGGGGAACTGCGCCAGGGGAAGGACGCGCTCCAGTCGGCGAAGGGCCTCCCCCAGCTCGGCGCCGGCGTTCATCGACGGGCCTTCTCGCGGGGCCGCTTCACCCGCCGGGGAACGAGCGGGAGGCCGCGCGGATCGGCGATGGCGCAGGCCCGGAGCCGGTCGATCTCCTGCAGCAGGTCCAGGCCGTGCAGGTCGCCCACCCAGGAGACGGTGCCCCGCACCATGGAGTTCCGCAGGTACGCGAGCTGGGTGATGCGACGCATCAGCGTGGCAGTGCGCCACCACAGGCGTGGGCCCCGGAAGAGCGCGACGAGCAGGAGGCGGACCCGCGTGAAGGGCCTGGAGAACACCTCGACGTCGCGCTCGGAGAGCCACCCGGCGCGACGGTAGTCGTCGAGGCGCACGCCGATCAGGCGGGCCTGCTGCCACACCGAGAGGACCAACGAGACCGCCAGGATCAGGACAAGGACCAGCACCATGATCCACGGCAGGATCAGCGCGTCGACGCCGCGGGTGCTGGAGGCGCCGTTGAACAGCATGTGGCCGGCGACGGCGGCGAGGAACCCCGCCAGGGGCGCCACGATGCGCACGATCTTCGAACGCGCCGACATTCCCACCGACATGCCGGTGGCCGTGAGGACCGTGAAGAGCGGGTGCGCGAAGGAGGTGTAGACGCCGCGCAGCAGCACGATCTCCATCATCGCCTCCTTCGGGTCGCCCACCTCGATGGTGTGCGTCGCGTACATCCAGACCCGGGCGTAATAGATGATGTTCTCGACGAAGGCGAACCCGACGGCGGACAGGCCCGCCAGGGCCACGATGCTGAGACGCGACACGATCTGCGTGCGCACGAGGATCAGCAGGAGGAACAAGATGGTCGCCTTCGCCGCCTCCTCGACGAACGGCGCGGAGAACACCGCCGCGCGGGTGCCCATGTCCGAGTTGGCGTCGGTGGTCGACATCATCCGCCCGGCCCAGGTGTTGATGTAGAGCGACACCCAGGTGGAGATGGCGGCGCCCCAGCCGAAGGTCAGCAGCCACACCACGACGTTCTGCCCGCGGAACCGGTCGAGCCAGACGAACAGCGCCGCGTAGGCCAAGGCCGTCCAGACGGCGTAGCCGGCGGACTTCCGGAGGGACTCGTTGGTGAGCCCCATCATCTCCGTGCCGTCCTCGAATACCTCCGTGTGAGTCAGCGTCGCGTATTGGTCTGCCAATCCGACCACGAACAACGGCACGAGGATCACCGTGAGCCAGAACAACGGACTGTGCAGCAGCCGCTGCCACCACGGGCGCGCGACGGCCGACGGCAGGCCGGAGAGCCTGCGCTCCCGCTCGAGAATCTGCACGCGTGACATGATGCGGTCAGCCTACAGCCCGGCCCGGAGAGGACGGGGCCGGAAGCATCGCCCGGGCGGGGTCGCGCCGGCGGGCGCCTGCCGGCTCTGTTCCTCGGTACACGTAGGTCCCTCGGTACACGTAGATACTGTGCAAGTATGTGAGGGCGAGTATGTGAGGTGGCAGCCCCGGCACGGGGAGTCTGATCCGGGCCGGCCGGCCACGTGCTCGCCCGGCACCCCGCATCCCTAGTACGACCGAGGTTGTTGCTCATGAGGAGTTTTTTCGACGCGATGGCGCCGTGGCCGCAGCAGGAGGGCTCGTTGCACCTCTATGTCCTCCCGGACGACGCGGCCCGCGAACGGCTGCGCACGGCACAAGAGGCCCTTGCCGGGATCGCGCACCTCCCGCTGATGCCCCCGGCGTACCTGCACTTCACCGTGCAGCGGCTGACGCAGTTCGACGACCTTCCCCAGGCCGAGCTGTCCCGCGTGGCCGGGCACCTGACGACGCGGATCGACGAGTTGGGCCGGTTCGCCCTGCACCTCGGCGCGCCGGCGCGGCACGAGACGGCGATCGAGATCACCGCCGCACCGTCGGGCGAGTGGGACGCGCTCGTCGCGGCCGTGCGTCGCGGGTTGGTCGACGCCTTCCCCGGCGACGACCTCCTCCCGCCGCCCCACGCGCCGCACCTGAGCCTGGCCTACGCCACGGGCCCGGCGTCGGACGATGCCGTCGAGCGGGCGCTGGAGCAGGTGTCGCCCATCGGGGAGGTGATCGTCGACGGCGTGCAGCTGGTGTCGGTGACTGTGCGGCCGGAGCTCGGGATCTTCGACTTCACAGAACTCGCCGGCTGGGAACTCGGGTAACCGCCGACCTGGCGTCACCCGCGCGGCGCCCCAGGCAGGACTCGAACCTGCGCACTACAGATTAGAAGGCTGTTGCTCTATCCACTGAGCTACTGGGGCCTTCAGCCCGTTCGGGCTGTTCGTCGTGAGTGTAGCGCTGCCGGGCCGTCTTCTCGCCACCTCGTCGCCCCGAGGAGACTAGGCTGTGCGGGTGGCGAACGATCAACTGGTATGGATTGACTGCGAGATGACCGGGCTCGACCTGGCCGGCGATGCGCTGATCGAGGTGGCGGCCCTGGTCACCGACGGCGACCTCAACGTCCTCGGCGACGGCGTCGACGTGCTGATCAAGCCCACCGACGAACAGCTGGCAGCCATGGGCGACTTCGTCCGCGAGATGCATGCCAAGTCCGGGCTGCTGGACGAGGTGGCCTCCGGTCTGACGATGGCCGAGGCCGAGGCGCTGGTCCTCGACTACATTCGCACCCACGTGCCCGTCGAACGCAAGGCCCCCTTGGCTGGCAACACCATCGGCACCGACCGCGCTTTTCTAGCGCGCGACATGCCCACCCTGGAGGGCTACGTGCATTACCGCAACGTCGACGTGTCGTCGATCAAGGAGCTGGCCCGACGCTGGTACCCCCGGGTGCTCTACCAGGCGCCCACCAAGGCCGGCAACCACCGCGCGCTGGCCGACATTCAGGAGTCGATCGAGGAACTGCGCTACTACCGCGAGGCCCTTTTCATCCCGCAACCCGGCCCGACGAGCGCCGACCTGCGCGAGATCGCCGCCCGACACCGGGGCTCGCTCACCGGAAACCGCGCCGGCGGCTCCTAGCTTCTTCCCGACGAAGCCGTGCCGGTGGGCGGTCGGTTCCCCCAACGTCCAGCGGGAGCCAGATCCTCCCTCCTCGATTTCCTGCCGAGGCGGCGCGTACGGTATGGTTTCCTGGTCGCCGGGCAACCGGAGACGATGGTGGGTATAGCTCAGCTGGTAGAGCACCTGGTTGTGGTCCAGGATGTCGC
>DAOLFC010000159.1:0-7314 GCA_035326505.1 Arachnia sp. | reverse complement strand
ACTCCTCGAAGCCGGCGGCTTCAGACCCCTGCTCCACTCTCTTCTGTGAAGAGCCAAATAAGCTTCAGGGTGGTTCTTGTGGATCATTGCTGTCTTCGTGTGGGTGACGGATTCGGTGTCTCTTGGGGTGAATGCCGCAGGAACGGGCTGTGGGGCAAAGGAGGCTTCTCCAGGGGCGGAGGTTTTTAGCTAGACAGCATGTCCCCGCTCCCGATTGAGTTGGCTGCTTCCTTGGCTGTCAGCCGAACAGGCATTCCCCTCCTGTATCAGTGAGGTTGATTCCATCAGTTTCTCCGCAGATCTGGGGTTACTGTGGCTGAATCTGTCAGCATGCTGACATCCGTAGCCTCACTAACCTCACAAGACACGGGATAGTGACGGAACCAGCCTCACTGACGGTCGACTGCTCGTCACTCCTGGAGTCGGCCTGGCTAGGCTTTAAAACAGCGACACGATCGTACGGGGCCGCCTCCGAGTAGGTTCATACGTTCTGCTGTGTGGTAAAGATTAGAGACGCGGAATCGGTCGCGATGATGTGGGTAACTCACCGCCACGCATCATCACCGAGGAGGTGTGGTCCAGTGGTATCGTCGGTGGCCCGCGGTTCCGATGTCAAGGTGGTCGCTCGTCGCAACAAATGACCGGTGTTCCGAGTCGCCTCTAAAGTCGGGGGGACAGGTGGCACTGGCTCTCAGGGGTCCGCCTGATTTGCGTTTCTCCGCACAGTCAGGAGTGGTCTTTCAGTGGGAGAGATCGCGGCTTGGGGCCTGGCTCACAGAGATCCGTGGGCTACCGAATAGGCGGCGGACGCTCGGTCTGTTCGCCATTTCTGGGAAGACCCCAGGTTTGCGGAGGAGGCGCACGTTGGCCCGGGAGCGCAGGTCCGATCGGCCGTGGCAGTAGAGATTGGCGGGATGGCTGGTGGGGTTGGCTGGAATGCTTGGGGACTCCTACGGCTCCAGGCCGAGCGCCTGGAGCATGGGGATCAGCTTGGCGCTGGTCTCGGCCAGTTCCGCGTCGGGGCGCGAGTTCGCGACGATGCCCGCCCCGGCGAACAGCCGGATCTCCTCCGGCCGGTCGGGTGCGACGTGCCCACCGCGCAGCGCGATCGCCCATTCCCCGTCGCCCTGCAGGTCCATCCAGCCCACCGGACCGGCATAGCGGCCGCGGTCCAGGCCCTCCACCTCGTTGATGATGTCGAGGGCGAGGTGCGTCGGCGTGCCGCAGACGGCGGCGCTGGGGTGCAGCGCCCCGGCCAGCGCCAGGGAACTCACGCCCGGGGAGGCGACGCCGGTCACGTCGGTGGCTAGATGCAGCACGTTGGGCAGCCGGATCACCGAGGGGGTCTCGGGGACGTTCATCGCCTGGCAGTAGGGGCCGAGCGCCTTGGCGACCGACTCGACGGCGAACTCGTGCTCGGAGATGTCCTTCTCCGAGCGGGCCAGCTCGGCGGCCTTGTGCAGGGTGTCCATGTGCGGGGTGTCGGTGTGCGGGGCGTCGGCGGAGATGGTGCCTGCCAGCACGCGCGACGTGACCAGCCCGCCCATCCGGCGCACCAGCAGCTCCGGGGTGGCGCCGATCGCCCCGTCCACCAGGTAGCACCAGGTCATGTCGTAGCGGTGCAGGAGCCGGCGATACAGGTGCCGCAGATCGAGGGGCGCCGAGGCCCGGGCCAGGAGGTCGCGGGCCAGGACCACCTTGTGGACCTCCGCGTCGCGGATCCGTTCGATCACCTCGGCGACGACGCCGGCCCACGCCTCCTCGGAGAGCGAGCCGCCCCGCAACTCGACGCCGACCGGCGCCACGAGCGGTTCGCCGGGCGGCGGCAGCGTGATCGGTCCCCGCGGCTCCACCACGGTGATCCACGCCTGGCCCCCGCGGCGGCCGACGATGGTCCTGGGCACGGTGAGCACCGACCTGCTGCGCGAGCGGTCCGGGTCGAAGGCGAAGGTGCCCACCGCGAGGGGGCCGGTTCCGGCCACGCCCGGCAGCTCCGAGTCGTGGTCGATCTGCTGGCTGATCTCGTCCCACCACACGTCGGCGGCGGCGGCGAAGTCGGTCTCGAACCGCGCCGCCTCCCCGAGGGCCACGAACCCCTCGCCGCGCCGGATGAAGGCTGAGTAGGGACCCGACTCGGGCAAGAACCGATCGAGGGGGCCGGGGTCGTCGATGGCCATCGTGGTGGCACGCACCCGGGAACTGCCGTACTCCAGAGTCACCTCACCGACCTTATCGGGCGCCCGGCCCTCACGCACCCCTCGGGGTCCATCCGCCGGGCGGTGTCGCCCGCGCCGTACGGGGCGATCGCCAGGCCCCGCTCCGGCCGGGGCTCGGCGAACCGGCGCCGATGCCGCGCCGCCAATTCGGTTCGCGGGCCGTGGGAACGGGATGATTCGACCCGACTAATAAGCAACGAGAATGTCGCGAAAAAAAGAAGCGCCGATCCTAGTCGGAGCGGATTTCTCGCGCCTTTCTCCGGTTGGCTGAAAACCTGACGGACCCCTAGACTAGGCAGGTCATCGCTAGCCGCAGAGACGTATCCGAAGGAGTCTGCATGTCCAACCCCAAGGCGTCGGCCGGGGAGGCGACCGAAGCGGACGTCGTCGTTGTTGGTGCAGGTCCCGGGGGTTCGACGGCAGCCGCCTATCTCGCCCGGCGAGGCGTCGCCGTCACCCTGCTGGAGAAGTCGCACTTCCCGCGGGAGAAGGTCTGCGGCGACGGGCTCACCCCCCGGGCCACCAAGGCCCTCACCAGGCTCGGCATCGACACCTCCGTCGAGGCCGGCTGGCTGCACAACAGGGGCCTGCGGATCTATGGCGGCCGCGAGGAGCCCTTCGAGCTCGAGTGGCCGGAACTCACAGACTTTCCTCCCTACGGGCTCTGCCGCAACCGGGGAGACTTCGACAATCTGCTCGCGGAGCACGCCGTCGCCTCCGGCGCCACGCTGATCCAGGGTGCCACCGTCACCGAGCCCATCCTCGACCAGCGCACCGGCCGGATCGTCGGCGTCACCACCAAGGACGGCACCGAGCACCGGGCGCCGATCGTCGTGGCGGCCGACGGCAACTCGTCTCGGCTGTCCGTGGCGATGGGCATCAACAAGCGCGAGGACCGCCCCATGGGCGTGGCGGTGCGCACCTACTACACCTCGCCCCGGCACGACGACGAGTACCTGGAGTCCTGGCTGGAGCTGTGGGACGGCAAGCGCGGGCAGTCCAACCTGCTGCCCGGATACGGCTGGCTGTTCCCGATGGGCGATGGCACCGTCAACGCGGGCCTCGGCGTGGTGAGCACCTCGACGGGATTCGGCAAGACCGACTACCGCGCGATGCTCACGCAGTGGCTCGACGGCACCCCCGAGGAATGGGGATTCCGCGAGGAGAACCGCGTCGGCAAGATCCAGGGCGCGGCCATCCCCATGGCCTTCAACCGCAAGCCCCACTACGGCCGCGGCCTGGTGCTCGTCGGCGACGCCGGCGGCATGGCCAGCCCGTTCAACGGCGAGGGGATCTCCGCCGCGATGGAGTCGGGGGAGTACGCCGCCGACGCGATCGCCGACGCCCTCTCGCGCGGCGTGGGCACCTCGTCGGCGGAGCGAGCGCTGCACGGCTACCCCCGCCGTCTGGAGGACGAGCTCGGTGGCTATTATCGGCTGGGAACGATCTTCGCGAAACTGATCGGGGACCCGCGGATCATGAGTCTTTGCACGAAATATGGCCTTCCCCGAAAGACGCTGATGCGTTTCGTGCATAAACTATTGGCCAACCTGACCGACGCCCGCGACGGCGACGCGACGGACCGCATTATCAACGCACTGTGCAAGGTTGCACCGTCGGTCTAGCAGGATGTTTCAAGGAAAGGTCTGAGCGACGTGAATCTATACATCCCGATTGTGGGGATGGTTGTCCTCGCCACCGTTTTCGTGGTCGTGTCGATCATCCTGAGCGTCAACGTCGGCCCGGCGCGCTACAACCGCGCCAAGTACGACACCTACGAGTGCGGCATCCAGCCCACCCCGCAGCCCGTCGGCGGCGGCCGGTTCCCGGTGAAGTACTACATCACCGCGATGCTGTTCATCATCTTCGACATCGCCCTGGTGTTCCTGTTCCCGTGGGCCGTGGCCTACAAGCTGTTCGGGGTCTACACCGTCGTGGCCGTGCTGGCGTTCATCCTGTCGGTGTTCGTCGCCTACTTCTACGTCCTGCGCCGCAACGGCCTCGACTGGGAATGATTGGTTAGGAGTATCCATGGGACTCGAAGACAAGATCCCGCAGGGCGTCCTGCTGACGACCGTCGAGGGCGTCGCCGGCTGGCTGCGCAAGGCATCGTTCTGGCCGGCGACGATGGGCCTGGCCTGCTGCGCCATCGAGATGATGGCCTACGGCACGCCCCGCTACGACGCCGGACGGTGGGGCCAGGAGGTGTTCCGCGCCTCCCCCCGCCAGGCCGATCTGATGATCGTCTCCGGCCGGGTCAGCCAGAAGATGGCCCCGGTGATCCGGCAGGTCTACGACCAGATGCCGCATCCCAAGTGGGTGTTGTCCATGGGCGCCTGCGCCTCGTCGGGCGGCATGTTCAACAACTACGCCATCGTGCAGGGCTGCGACCACTTCCTGCCCGTCGACATGTATCTGCCGGGCTGTCCGCCGCGGCCCGACATGCTGATCGACGCGGTGTTCAAACTGCGCGAGATGCTCCAGCACGACCCGATCGGCGGCCACCGGCTGGCGATCGAGGAGGAGGCGGAGCAGGCGGCCCTGGTCGCGCCCGCCACCATCGAGATGAAGGGGCTGCTGCGATGACCGAGTCCAACCTTCCCGAGGTTCCCGGTTCGGGCGAGTCCCGTCCGGTCTTCGCCCGAAAGGAGGGCATGTGGTCGCGCGGCAGCGGCGACACCTCCGGCTACGGCGGGCTCCGCCGCGAGTTCTCGATGCCCGGACGCACCGAGCCGCCCTTCGACGACGACGCGGACGACGTCTACGCGCGGGCGCTCGACGTGGTGCCCGGCCTGGCCGGAGCCCATGTGCTCTTCGATCGCGGCGAACTCACCATCTACGTGCCGCGTGAGCACCTGCTGGAGACGGTCCAGCAGTTCCGCGACGACGCGCACCTGCGCTTCGAGGTCTGCGTCTCCGTCTCCGGGGTGCATTACCCGCAGGAGACCGGCGCCGAGCTGCACGTCGCCTACCACCTGCTGAGCATCACGCACAACCGCCGCGTGCGCCTCGAGGTGAGCTGTCCCGACGCCGACCCGCACATCCCGTCGGTCGTCGCCACCTACCCCATGGCCGACTGGCACGAGCGCGAGACCTGGGACATGTTCGGCGTGATCTTCGACGGTCATCCCGCGCTCACCCGCATCCTGATGCCCGACGACTGGTCGGGTCACCCCCAGCGCAAGGACTACCCGCTGGGCGGCGTCGATGTGGAGTACAAGGGCGCCAAGGTGCCCGCTCCCGACAATCGGAGGACCTACTCGTGAGCACCTCATCCGCACAGGCCGACCCGTTCGCCGCCCCGGGCGAGGAGTCCGCCGATCACGTCTACTTCGCGCAGGGCGGCGACTGGGCGGACATCGCCCACGAGCAGGCCGAGCGCGGCGACGAGACCATCGTCGTCAACATGGGTCCGCAGCACCCCTCGACGCACGGCGTGCTGCGTCTGATCCTGGAGATGGACGGCGAGACCGTCACCTCGATCCGGCCGGCGATCGGCTTCCTGCACACCGGCATCGAGAAGAACATGGAGTACAAGACGTGGACGCAGGGCGTCACGTACTGCACCCGCATGGACTACGTCGCACCCATCTTCAACGAGGCGGTCTACTGCCTCGGGGTGGAGAAGCTGCTGGGCATCACCGATGACATCCCCGAGCGCGCCACCGTGATCCGTGTGCTGATGATGGAGCTCAACCGGATCGCCTCGCACCTGGTGGCGATGGGCACCGGCGGCATGGAGATCGGCGCGCTCACGATGATGACCATCGCGTTCCGCGAGCGCGAGCTGATCCTCGACTTCTTCGAGGCGGTCAGCGGCCTGCGGATGAACAACGCCTACATCCGCCCGGGCGGCGTCGCCAACGACTTGCCCGACGACGGCATCTCGCACCTGCGCACGCTGATCGACTGGCTGAAGCGCCATCTCCCGGAGTACGCCGCGTTCTGCAACAAGAACCCCATCTTCATCGGCCGCATGAAGGACGTCGCGACGATGGACCTCACGGGCGCCATGATGCTGGGCGCCTCCGGCCCGCCGCTGCGCTCCACCGGCTTCCCGTGGGACCTGCGCAAGTCTCAGCCGTACTGCGGCTACGAGACCTACGACTTCGACGTGATCACCTGGGAGGGCGACGACGCCTACGGCCGCTTCCGGATCCGCCTGGCCGAGTGCTGGGAGTCGCTGAAGATCGTCGAGCAGTGCGCCGACCGCCTGGAGAAGAGCCAGGGCGAGCCGGTCATGGTGGCCGACCTGAAGATCGCCTGGCCCGCGCAGCTGTCGGTGGGTTCGGACGGCCAGGGCAACAGCAACGAGCACATCAAGCACATCATGGGCGAGTCCATGGAGGCCTTGATCCACCACTTCAAGCTCGTCACCGAGGGCTTCAGGGTGCCGGTCGGCCAGGTCTACCAGGCGATCGAGTCGCCGAAGGGCGAGCTGGGCGTACACCTGGTCTCCGACGGCGGGACCCGTCCCTACCGGGCGCATTTCCGCGATCCCGGTTTCAATCACCTGCAGGCGGTGCCCTACATGTGCGAGGGCGCCATGATGTCCGACGTCGTGGTGGCCGTGGCCAGCCTCGATCCCGTTCTTGGAGGTGTCGACCGATGAGCGGTCACTTCGAATCCCATTTCCCGGAGTCGGGCTCCGTCGACTACGCGGATGAGTCCAGCAGCATCGACGACGCGGCCATCGCCGACCTGCAGGAGTTGGCGGGACGCTATCCGCAGGCCCGGTCCGCGCTGCTGCCCATGCTGCACCTGGTGCAGTCGGTCGACGGGCGGATCAGCCCGCGGGGCATCGAGGTGTGCGCCGACATCCTGGGCATCACCACCGCCCAGGTCTCCGGGGTGGCCACCTTCTACACCATGTACAAGCGCCGGCCGGCCGGCACGCACCACCTGGGCGTCTGCACCACGGCGCTGTGCGCCGTGATGGGCGGCGACACGCTGCTGCAGCGCGTCAAGGACCGCCTGGGCATCGACGAGAACCAGACCACGCCCTGCGGCAAGGTCTCGCTGGAGCGCCTGGAGTGCAACGCGGCCTGCGACTTCGCCCCGGTGATGATGGTCAACTGGGAGTTCTTCGACAACATGG
>DAOLFC010000021.1:0-39819 GCA_035326505.1 Arachnia sp. | reverse complement strand
TCTCATCCCGCCTGGCACGTCCTCGCCGGAGGAAGCATTATTCAGCACGCTCCTAACTGCTCGCCCGACTCCCGGCGGGGATCGGATCGTTCCGGGAGGTGGGCGCCTCCACGGGGAGGATCGCCGCACGAGCGGTGGCCAGCATCATGGCGAACAGGATCCCGGTGGCCAGGAGCGAGTAGAGCGTCGCGAGCACGGGCGAGATGCCGGAGGTCAGCAGCACGAAGCCGAGCGCGACCTCCACCACCAGCAGACCCAGGGCCAGCGCCCAGAGCCCGCGCCGCGTGACCGCCATCCAAGTCAGGCCGACGAAGATCGCCGCGGCCAGCACCCAGCGGACCACCTGCCCGGAGGCGTGCCCGTCGTAGCCGAGCAGCGACAGCAGCGGCCAGCCGAGGCAGCGGGTGTAGGACTCGACGCCGGCCACCAGGATGCCCGACATGTGGAGAACCGCCGTACCGCCGACCAGAACACTGCCCGCCGTCGAGGTTCCGGTCCAGGTCCACCGCGAGCCGTCCCGGCCGAGCGCGACGGTGGCGAGGGTGATCGCGAACAGGGCCGCCAGGGCGGTGAGGAGGTCGAACGCCGCCAGGGGTGCGGGGAGGCCCCAGAAGATGATCGACATGCCGAAGACCGCCGCGGCAACGGCGCCGGCGAACGCCACCCACGGCAGCCAGCGCACCAGGGGGCGATCCCGGTGGCTTCTCCAGACGCTCACCCCGGACATGGCCAGCAGGATCAGGCATCCCGCGGAGATCATCCGGTGGGTGAACTCGATCCACGGGGGCAGCGAGAAGCTGGGGAAGGGCTGGCCGGGATAGCAGCCGGGCCAGGTGGGGCAGGCCAGGCCCGACTCGGTGGCGCACACCATCGACCCCATGATCACCGACAGCAGGGTGAACACCGTGGCGAGGCGGAACGTGGTCTGGGTGGTCTTCTTCTGCGAGGCCATGCCCACACCCTATTCAGGGGCGATCGCCGGGTTCGGGCGGGGCTGGTTAACCCGCGTTGCCCCTTGTCTTATACCCCATGGGGGTATAGTCTCGGGTCCTGGAGATACCCTGATGGGGTATAGGGAAGGAACAGACATGACCACCAGCGCACCGCTCCCGGTCAAGGAGTTCGAGCTCGAGATCGGCGGCATGACCTGCGCCTCGTGCGCGGCGCGCATCGAGAAGAAGCTGAACAAGCTTCACGGGGTGAGCGCCTCGGTGAACTACGCGACGGAGAAGGCGCGCGTCACCGTCGAGGGGGACCTTCAGGCCGAGCAGCTGATCGCCGAGGTGGAGAAGACCGGCTACACGGCCGCCCTGCCCGCGCCGCCCGTCGAGGAAGAGCGCGAGGAGGGCCGCGACGACGATCCGGAGCTCACCGCGCTGCGGCAGCGGCTGATCGGCGCCATCGTCCTGTCGACCCCCGTGATCCTGATGGCGATGATCCCGGCCTTGCAATTCACCTACTGGCAGTGGCTGTCGCTGACGCTCGCCTCGCCGGTGGTCGTGTGGGCCGCCTGGCCGTTCCACAAGGCGGCCTGGACCAATCTGCGCCACGGCGCCGCCACCATGGACACCCTGATCTCGATGGGCACGTCGGCGGCCTTCCTCTGGTCGCTGTATGCGCTCTTCTTCGGTCATGCCGGGATGCCCGGGATGACCCATCCCTTCGAGCTGACGATCCAGCCCAGCGACGGTGCCGGCAACATCTATCTGGAGGTGGCCGCGGGCGTCACCACCTTCATCCTTGCCGGCCGGTACTTCGAGAAGCGGGCCAAGCGCCGGGCGGGGGCCGCCCTGCGGGCGCTGCTGGAGCTGGGGGCCAAGGATGTCGCGGTGCTGCGCGGCGGGCGCGAGGTGAGGATTCCCGTCGAGCAACTGCGCGTCGGCGACGAGTTCGTGGTGCGCCCGGGCGAGAAGATCGCGACCGACGGCGTGATCGCCTCGGGCACCTCCGCGGTGGATGCGTCCATGCTGACCGGCGAGTCGGTGCCCGTCGAGGTGGGGCCGGGCGATCCCGTCACCGGAGCGACCGTCAACGCCAGCGGACGGCTGGTGGTGCGGGCCACCCGCGTCGGCTCCGACACCCAGCTCGCCCAGATGGCGAAGCTGGTGGAGGACGCGCAGTCGGGCAAGGCCGAGGTGCAGCGGCTCGCCGACCGGATCTCGGGCGTCTTCGTCCCCGTGGTGATCGTCGTGGCCGCGGCGACGCTGGCGACGTGGCTCCTGCTGGGCTTCTCGGCCACCATGGCCTTCACCGCCGCGGTCGCCGTGCTGATCATCGCCTGCCCCTGCGCCCTCGGCCTGGCCACCCCGACGGCCCTGCTCGTCGGCACCGGGCGCGGCGCTCAGATGGGCATCCTGATCAAGGGGCCGGAGGTGCTGGAGTCGACCCGCAAGGTGGACACCATCGTGCTGGACAAGACCGGCACCGTCACGACGGGCAAGATGGCTCTGGTCGACGTCGTCGCGGCGCAAGGGGAGAGCGCCGACGAGGTGCTGCGCCTGGCCGGGGCCGTCGAGGACGGCTCGGAGCACCCCATCGCCCAGGCCATCGCCAAGGCCGCGACGGAGCGCCTCGGGACGCTGCCCGAGGCGACCGGATTCGCCAACATCGAGGGGATGGGCGTACGCGGCGCCGTCGAGGGGCACCGGGTGGTTGCCGGGCGCGGCGCGCTCCTGGCCGAGCATGGCGCGCCCCTCACCGACGAGCTCCGGGCCGCGATGGGCGAGGCCCAGGAAGCGGGGCAGACGGCGATCGCGGTGGCCTGGGACGGTCGCGCGCGCGGCGTGCTCGTCGTGGCCGACACCGTGAAGCCGACCAGCGCCGAGGCCGTGGCGGAGTTCACGCGACTGGGGCTGACGCCGATCCTCTTGACCGGGGACAACGAGGCCGTGGCGCGCCGGATCGCCGCCGAGGTGGGCATCGACCGCGTCATCGCTGACGTGCTGCCCCAGGACAAGGTCGACGTCGTGCGCAGGCTGCAGGACGAGGGCAAGGTGGTGGCCATGGTGGGCGACGGCGTCAACGACGCTCCGGCGCTGGCCCAGGCCGACCTCGGCCTGGCGATGGGCACCGGCACCGACGTGGCCATCGAGGCCTCAGACCTCACGCTGGTGCGCGGCGACCTGCGCAGCGCGGCTGACGCGATCCGGCTCTCGCGGCGCACCCTCGCCACGATCAAGGGAAACCTGTTCTGGGCCTTCGCCTACAACACGGCGGCGATCCCCCTGGCCGCGCTCGGCATGCTGAACCCGATGCTCGCCGGCGCGGCGATGGCCTTCTCCAGCGTGTTCGTGGTGGGCAACAGCCTGCGGCTCCGGCGGTTCCGCTAGCCGGCCGGGCCCGACGGCGCGTGTCGGAGGATGTCGGAGGCGCCGCCTAAGGTGACGGGTATGTCCTCGCGCCTGCCCTCTCCCTGGAGCTTCGATCTCGACGGTGTCGCCGTGAACGTCACGCCCAAGCAGGTCAAGCACCTGCGGCTTCGGGTCGTGCCGCCTCATGGCGACGTGCGGGTGTCGGCGCCGCTGAGCGTGAGCCGCGACGAGGTGCGCGGGTTCGTGCGCGAGCGCCGGCCGTGGCTGCTCCGGGCGCGGCGCGACGTCGTCGCCCGCTCTGGCCGACGCGCGCTCCCGTTGGCCGCGGGCGGGTTGGTGTCGCTGTGGGGGCAGCCCTATCCGGCGGTGGTGACCGTCGGGGCGCGCGAGTCGGCGCGCCTCGTCGCCGGGGAGATCCGGATCGTGGCGACGGAGCCTGCCCGGGCGGAGGTCGTGCTCGATCGGCTCTACCGGCAGGAGCTGGAGGCCGCGATCGAGCCGCTGCGGGCGCGCTGGGAGGACGCGGTGGGCCGGTCGGCGGAGACGGTGCGGTTCCGTCGCATGAAGACCCGGTGGGGGAGCTGCAACCCGGTGCGGCGGAGCATCACGCTGAACCTCGCGCTGGCGCAGTTCGCC
Organism: Arachnia sp.; assembly: GCA_035326505.1. Lineage (GTDB taxonomy): Bacteria > Actinomycetota > Actinomycetes > Propionibacteriales > Propionibacteriaceae > Arachnia. The sequence continues at coordinate 35,872 of DAOLFC010000021.1, read as the reverse complement.
CCGGAGTACCTGGAGTACGTCCTGATACACGAACTCGTCCATCTGTGGGAGCGGGGTCATGGCGAGGCGTTTCGCGGGCGGATGCAGGCACTCCTGCCCCGCTGGCGCATCCTCAGGGGCGAACTCGCCCAGTACCAGCCCTAATTGCTCACCCTGCTCGGTGCCGAACGGTGCGCCCCCTATTCGGCCTTGACAGGCAGCGCCTGGATGGCGGTCTTTCCGCTGGGGCCGGAGAGCACCACCGTGGTGTCGGCGTTGGGCATCGGGAAGACCAGCGTGCCGGTGGCCGGTTCGTCGGGGAAGGCCGTCACGATCAGGTTGGGCTCGGGCTCGAAGGCGTTGCGCGTCGAGTTGGTGTAGGCGAAGAAGGTGAAGTCTCCCACCTGTTCCACCTCGATCCGGTAGTCCACCTCCAGGCCGCTGTCGGTCCACCGGCTGGCGGTGATCTCGAAGACGCCGGTGACTGCGCCGTCGAAGGGCTTGAAGTTGCCGCTGCGGGTGGGTTCGGGCTGGGTCACCACCGGGGGAAGGGTGGGTGCGGTGTCCTCCGGATCGACGCCGATGAAGAACTGCAGCGAGAACAGGCCCACCGCCACGATGAGCGCCGCGACGGCGACCGCGATCCAGACGCGGGGGCCTGGCCCCTTGGGCTCGAGCGGCTCCGTCGGCGGCGGAGGAGCCGGCCGACCGAACGGCGCACGCGGGTCGCGCCCGGCGGCGTCGTGGAACTGCGGTGGCCGCCAGTGGGGGTCCTGCTGTGCCCAGGGGCTGTCCGGCGGCGGCGGTGCGGTGCTCATGATGGGCTCAGCCTACCCGCGCAGCGAACCGTGCGACCGAGTTTTCCACAGGTCGGGAAGCCCGGCGGGAAATCGGGTGTGCTCGGCTCTTTCATGGGGCCATGAACAGCACAGACACCATCACCATGAGCCCGCTCCACGAGCTGGTCGCCGCCCCCAGCTTCCTGCTCGGCTTCCATCCGGATCAGTCCTGCGTGGTGATCGGCGCCAGGCAGCTGGGCGGAGGACGCAAAGAACTGCTGTTCTGCGCCCGGCTCGACCTGAACTGGCATGCCACCTGTTTCGATCAGGTCGCGGAGCAGCTGCACAACGCCGCGCTGCAGGCCGGCCGGTGCGAATGGATCCTGGTGGGGTTCGGCCGCCAGGAGGACGAGGTCGCCCCCGCCTTGGAGGAACTGGCCGGGGTCATCGGCGAGGAGAACCTGCTCGTCAGCCTGGTGTGCGACGGCTCGCGGTTCTGGCCGGTGGGCTCGCTCGAGGACGCCGAGCCATACCGTTTCGAGAACTCGGCCCTGGCGGCCCGCGCCGTGTTCGAGGGCGTCAACATCATGTCCAGTAGGGAGTCCATCGTCGCAGAGGTGGAGGCCGGCGTGGTGTCGCCTCGCATCTGGCGGCGGGCGGTCGAGCAGGTGGCCAGGATGCCGGCCGACCTCCGGCTCTCGGAGCTGGCGCGCCTGATGACGGAGGCCCCCGCGGAGGAGGCCCCTGTCGATGAGAAGAGCGCCTGCCTGCTGGCCGCTCTCCTCCAGGATGACGAGTGCTTCGTGGCGCTGCTGGCCGATCTGAACACCCGGTGCGCGCCCGAGCGGTTTGCGCTCCTGGCCCGCGCCCGGCGCGGCTGCCCGGAGGAGGCGGCGCCGAATGTCCTCGCCGTGCTCGCGCTGTGCTGCTGGCTCGCCGGCAGGTCGGCCCAGCACACTCATTGCCTCGAACAGCTGGCCGCCTGCCGGCCCGACCACCCCGTTCTGGGACTGCTCCTGAGGCTGCATCGGTGCGCCATCCCTCCCCGGCGCTGGGACGAGGAATGAAGGGTTTGCGGGTGGGGGCAGTCCGACGCTCGGGGGGAGGCAGTAGAGTTCCGGCATGCGTTTTGTGGTGTGCGGCGAAGCACTGATCGATCTCCTTCCCGGCGAAGAGCGAAGCTCCTTGGAGAGCGCCTGGCGGGCACTGTCGGGCGGCGGCCCCATGAACACCGCCGTCGCCCTGGGCAAACTCGGCATGGAGCCCCATTTCCTCGGCAGGCTCAGCTCCGACGCCTTCGGCCAGCAGTTGGCCGAGCACATCGAGAACAACGGGGTGAACCTGGACCTCGCGGTCTCCACCGATGACCCCACGTCCTTGGCGATCGTCTCCCTCGACGACGACGGCAAGGCCGTCTACACCTTCCACTTCCACGAGACCTCCAACTTCAACTGGCACGACGCCGAGTTCCCCGAGCTCTCGGCCGGCGACTGGCTCCACTTCGGCTCCATCGCCGCCGTCACCGATCCGGGCTACTCGCCGATGCTGCGGTTCATCGCGCGCACGTCGGCGAAGATCAGCTTCGACATCAACGTCCGGCCCACGGTCATCCCCGACAAGGCCGAGTACAACGAGAAGGTGGCGGCCTTCCTGCGCGTCATCGGCGAGCAGGGGGGCGTCGCCAAGGCCTCCGACGACGACCTGCTGTGGCTCACCGACGGGGCCGATCCCGTCGAGACGGCGGCGCAGTGGCTGACGCAGTACGGCCTCGCGCTGTTCATCGTCACTCTCGGCGCCGACGGTGTGGCCGCGGCGCTGCCCGACGGCTCGGTGGTGCGCGTGGCCGGACGCAAGGTGGAGGTGGCCGACACCGTCGGCGCCGGCGACACCTTCATGGCGGGGTTCCTCTCCTCCTACGTGGCCCACCCGGAGGGTCTGGAGGCGGCGCTGGAGCGAGGCATCGCCGCCGCGGCCCTCGTCTGCACCCGCCAGGGAGCCAAGCCCCCCACCGCCGAAGAGGTTGACGCCTTCCTCGCGCTAGACTGACGCCGCCGATCCGATCGGCCAGGAGACGATTCTCCTAGCAGCCCGTCGCCCTCCAGGGAGCTGCGGGCTGCTTGTCGAGTCCGAGCAGGAGTGAAAGTTCGTGAGTCACGACGAGGTTCAGCCCAAGACCTATGACAGGGTGCGTGCCCAGGAAAAGTGGCAGCAGTTCTGGGAGGACGACCAGACCTTCCAGGCTCTCGACGACGACAGCCGCGAGCGTCGCTACGTGCTCGATATGTTCCCGTACCCCTCCGGCGACCTGCACATGGGACATGCGGAGGCCTACGCCATGGGCGATGTGGTGGCCCGCTACTGGCGGATGAAGGGCTTCGACGTCCTGCATCCGATCGGCTGGGACTCCTTCGGGCTGCCCGCCGAGAACGCCGCCATCAGGGCCGACGCCCACCCGTCCGCCTGGACCTACAACAACATCGAGACCCAGGTGCGCTCCTTCAAGCGCTACGGCCTGAGTCTCGACTGGTCGCGTCGCCTGCACACCTCCGACGAGGACTACTACCGCTGGACGCAGTGGCTGTTCATCCGTTTCTTCGAGAAGGGCTTGGCCTACCGCAAGGACTCCTACGTCAACTGGTGCCCGCAGGATCAGACGGTGCTGGCCAACGAGCAGGTCGTCGCCGGCAAGTGCGAGCGCTGCCACGCCGACGTCACCAAGCGCCAGCTGAACCAGTGGTACTTCAAGACCACCGCCTACGCCCAGGAACTGCTCGACGACATGTCGCTGCTGGAGGGCGGCTGGCCGGAGCATGTGCTGACGATGCAGCGCAACTGGATCGGGCGCTCCGAGGGGGCGAACGTCGACTTCCGGGTCGAGGGCCGCGACGAGCCGATCACGGTGTTCACCACCCGGCCCGACACCCTGTTCGGCGCGACCTTCATGGTGGTGGCCCCCGACGCCGCGTTGGCCGGCGAACTCGTGAGCGACGAACAGCGCCCCGCCTTCGAGGCCTATCTGGATCAGGTCAAGCGCACCACCGAGATCGAGCGTCAGTCCACCGATCACGAGAAGACCGGCGTGTGGTTGGGGCGCTCCGCCACCAACCCCGTCAACGGCGAGCAGATTCCGATCTGGGCGGCCGACTACGTCCTGGCCGACTACGGCACCGGCGCGATCATGGCCGTGCCGGCGCACGACCAGCGCGACCTCGACTTCGCCCGCACCTTCGACCTGCCCGTGCGGGTCGTCCTCGACGTGGACGGCACAGACCCGGCCGTCACCGGTGTGGCGACCTCCGGCGACGGCGCGTACCTGAACTCCGGCCCGCTGGATGGCCTCACCGACAAGGCCTCCGGCGTGGCGACGATCACCGCGCAGCTCGAGGCCGCCGGTTTGGGCACGGGCACCGTCCAGTACCGGCTGCGCGACTGGCTGCTGTCGCGCCAGCGGTTCTGGGGCTGCCCCATCCCGATCGTGCATTGCGCGGAGTGCGGGGAGGTGCCGGTACCCGACGATCAGCTGCCGGTGCGCCTGCCCGATCTCCGCGGCGCCGCCCTGGCCCCCAAGGGCACCTCGCCGCTGGCATCGGCCACCGACTGGGTCAACACCACCTGCCCCTCCTGCGGCAAGCCGGCCACGCGCGACACCGACACGATGGACACCTTCGTCGACTCGTCGTGGTACTTCCTGCGCTATTGCTCGCCCGGCTACGCCGAGGGTCCCTTCGACCAGGAGGCGGTGCGCCGCTGGATGCCCGTCGATCAGTACGTCGGCGGCGTCGAGCACGCCATCTTGCACCTGCTGTACATGCGCTTCTTCTGCAAGGTGCTGCGCGACCTGGGGATGCTGGACTTCGACGAGCCGATGCTGCGCCTGATGAACCAGGGACAGGTGATCAATCAGGGCAAGGCGATGAGCAAGTCGCTGGGCAACGGCGTCGATCTGGGCAAGCAGATCGACGAGTTCGGCGTCGACGCGGTCCGGCTGACGGTCGTGTTCGCCGGCCCGCCGGAGGACGACATCGACTGGGCCGACGTGTCCCCGGCGTCGTCGCTGAAGTTCCTGCAGCGCGCCTTCCGGATCGCCACCGACGTGACCTCGCCGGTGGACGCCGACCTGACCGCAGGCGATCCCGCGCTGCGCAAGGCGACCCACAAGGCCATCGCCGAGATCTCGATGCTGGTCGACTCGGGCCGCTTCAACGTCGCCGTCGCGCGCGTGATGGAGCTGGTCAACGCGGCGCGCAAGGCGATCGACGGCGCGGCAGGGCCGGCCGATCCGGCAGTGCGCGAGGCCGCCGGCTTCGTCGCCCAGGCGCTGAGCCTGGTGGCCCCCTACGTGGCAGAGGAGATGTGGGAGGCGCTGGGCTACGAGCCCTCGGTCGCCAGCAGCGCCTGGCCGGTGGCCGACGCGTCGCTGTTGCGCGACGAGACGGTGACGTTGGTGGTCCAGATCCAGGGCAAGATCCGCGCCAAGCTGGAGGTCGCGCCGGACGTCACGGAGGAGACCGTCCTCGAGTTGGCCTTGGCCGATCCCGGCGTGCAGCGCACCCTGGCGGGACGCGAGGTGGTGAAGGTGATCGCGCGCCTGCCCAAGATGCTTAGCCTGGTTCCGGGGAAGTAGCCCCCCGCGGGCCCCAGAGGCCCGGTCGACCGCTCATTCCGGAGCGGCGAGCCGGGTCTCGATCACGCTGAGGGTGCGCTCGAACATGGGGTTGCCGGGATCGAGTTCGAGGGCGCGCAGCGCGTGGGATCGGGCGCGTTGCAGGCCGTCCCGCCCAGCGGGAGCGGCGAGGCCCAACTCCTGACGGTACAGCGCCTGACGAAACAGCGCCTGACGAAACAGTGCCACGGCGGCATTGCCTGCGGTGGGGGCGGAGAAGGGCGCGATGGCGGCGGCGACGGTCGCGAGCCGCACCGCCTCGTCGAGGAGCCGTTCGTCTCCCGATCCGAGGTAGATGGCCACGGTCGTGTCGTACCAGTCGACGAGCACCAAGGCGCAACACGGGCAGGGGGCCAGGTCTTGCGCGGACTGGAGCCAATGCCGGTGATCTGGGGGGAGCGCCTCGCCGAACAGGAGGGTGGCTCGCTCGAAGGTGGAGACCGCCCGCGGGGGAAACGGCTCGGACCGGAGCGCGCCCAGCTGATTCGCAAGGGTGATGATGGGGGTCGCGGCCCAGGCGAATGCCGCCAGCCCGGCCAGGTCCTGCGGACGTGACAATTGGGCGCCCAGGGCGGCGAGGAGGGGACTGGCGAAGCTCGTACCCAGGAATCCCGGAGGCTCGTCGAGCATGAGTTCGGGGCGTAGCAGACTCCCGTGCTCTGTCTCCGCCAGTCCGTAGACGGTCACCTGCCGCCCATCGACCTGGGTGACGTAGCTGCGTTGGAACCCGACCCCGACCACCTGGGGGTGGCACGCCGGACAGGCGGTCTCGTAGATGTTGCCCGCAGCCGCGACAACCAGGGCGCCGGTGCCGTCCTCGGAGATCCGTGCGCAGATCCGGCATTCCTGTCGGCAGCCGGGGTCGGCGTAGGGCTCCCGCTGCTCGATCCAGGTCGATACCTGGGCAAGGAAGCCCTCTGGGTCGGGATCCGGGCCGAGGAGTCCGTCGTCGGCGAGCGGCGGGAGCGCCCTGGGGCGGCAGTCGGTCTCGAACTCGGCGCTGATGTTGACGACGGTGGCACCCAGGGAGATCGCGCGCGCGAAGGCGTCGGCCGATCGGCGGCGACCGAACTGCCCGTCCTGCTCCACGTCGATCAACAGGAGTTCGGCGTCGGGAGCGGCGGCGAGCGTCAGCAGAGCGGTGAGGGTCCCGTGCCTTGTTTCGCGCACATGTCCCCAGGAGGACTTCGGGTGGATGCGCTGGGCGGGCAGGATGGCACGATCGAAGCCGATGTCGATGATCGCGATGCGGCGTCCGGCGCCTCGGTTGCCGGCGTGCTGGGCGGTATGGATGGCCTCCCAGATTCGCCCCGTCGTGGGCGTGGTGAGACGGCCGGTCTCCAGGTCGAAGGCGGAGAGCAGAAGCGCCTCCGCGTCTGCGGCACCGGTCGCGGGCCGACCGTCGCGGTCAGTCGGCGTGAGGCCGGACACGGTCTACCTGCTGCTGTAGTTCCAGCCGGGCCAGCTCCGCGCGCAGTTCCGCCAGCGAGACGTCGAGCTCGGCCCGTCGCTTCTCGGCGGCGAGTTCGTTGCGGGCCTGGGCCAACTCCAGTTCCTGCGTGATGAGGGCCAGCGGCCCCGGCGCCTGAGCGGGGGCCAAAGACTCCTGGGCCGCCTTCAGCTTCACGGCCTGCTCCGCACGCTGGAGCTCCTCGTAGTCCTGTTCGGTGGCGCGCACGCCCTTGAGTTCCAGGGTGTTCTTGGCGATCTCGAGGTCGCGCGCGGCCTTCGCCTTGTCGCGTTCCGCCTGGATATCCGCCAGCGACCAGAATCCTTCTGCCGTCTCCTTCGCCGTCTTGACTCCGGCGGCCACGGCGTCGGTGGCGCCCGTCAACGCGTCGAAGAAGGCCCCGGCGCCCGACTGTTGCGCATGCCGGATGGCTCCGGGGCGGCCGTCGTCGTTGAAGGTCACCTCGCCACCGTGTTCGCCGAACCAGGAGGAGGTGAACTCCATCGCACCCAGTAGGCATTTACCATCGCTGACCCACACCTGTTCGCGGCTCACCAGCTGCGGGTCGTCCTCGCCCGAGACCTTCCAGACCCAGATCTCGACCTCCCGGGGGAGACGCCAATAGACCCAGCCTGACAACTCGGAATGGACGTCGTCCGAGGTGATTCCCGAGCCTTCGGAGACGGACGAGCGCTGTTCGACGATGAGACGGAAGTCGCGATACAGGGCGTAGCCCGCATCGCCGTCGAAGGGGATGGCGGGTGGATCGAGGTCGGGCTCGGAGCGCTCGGGGATCCCGGTGAGGTGATACACCGAGCGGAGGTCGGAGGAGGAGCGAGAGCGGAGCGACTCCCGCCAGGCGGCCTTCAGGGAGTCGATGCGCGCCACCTCCTGCAGGGCTTGAGCCAGCACCCGCTCCACGATCTCAGCCCTGAGACGCAGCTCGCGGAGTGCGGCGACGCGCTTCTCCGTCAGCATGTCGTCGCGAATCTGGTGCAGCGCGGTGGCTGCCTTGTCGTGCGTGGCCGTGTACTCGTCGCGAAGTTCGGCCTCTTTGGCGAACTTCGCGTGCCAGTCCTCGTCGGGATCCTTGGCCTGACCGGTGTCGGGGGCGTTGAGGTCGCGCCGTGCGGGAACGGTCTGCCCCGCCTTCCGTCCACCTCCCACCGCGCTGGCCAGGAGCGAGCCGATGAAGCCGATGATCCTGCCGGCGCCCGCGACCACCTTGGTTCCGGTCCCGACGGAGTTGTAGGCCACTGATTGGAGCCGCCCGTCGGGGGTGAGCGTTGCGCTGAGCTCCCGATCGCCGCGGTCGATCTCGAGGGTGAGTGCCGCCTCCGGGTCGGCCGCCTGAACCAGCCCGATCTGGAGATCCTCGATCGTGCGCCGAGGCCTGCCGTCCTCGACGTAGGGATCGACGACGGTGACCGCTCGGGCCTGGAGTGTGATGAGCGTCTCCGCGAGTGAGTAGTCGATCTGCACGGCTGGTACCTCTCCCTCTTGGTCAAGCCGATGGTGAGTTGTGGGTCAAGTCTCGGCCCTCGCCCGGTGCAGGATCGCGACAGGTCGCTGGTTTCTCCCTGCACTGGGGTTGATTCCGTCAGGTTCTCCGCGGATCCGGGGATTGGGGTTACGGACGTCCCTATGCGGACGTATCCAGCCCCAGTAACCCCGGATCCGCCGGGGAACTGAACGGAATCAGCCTCGCTGACGATGACCCGACGCTGCTCGGGGCGGGCATCCCCGGGTGCTGAGGAGCGAGGTACGAGCGTTTCGAAGTGCAGGGACCCGTGATGGGTGACGCGTCCGAGGCAGTCCGAGTGGTCAGCGCGCGTTTCACCCGGAGCGGATGAAGGACACGATGTCGTCGAACCGGGCGGCCGCCAGATCGCTGCGACGCATCCACACCTGTAACCAGCCGTCGTCACCGATCCCGAAGACCTCGACCAGCGCCCCGACTCCGGCGAGGGAGAGCAGAAGAAGGTGGCCGTCGTCTGGTCCCCTCAGCGGCAGTCGCAGTTCAAGGAGGTCTCGATCCGGCTGTTCAGGGATGTAGTCGATCGGCGAAGATCCAAGAAGAAAGGACACCCGACGAGAGGGCAGGGCAGCCAGGACGGCGCTCTCGGCGCGTTCCAGCTGTTCCCGGGTCGGATAGGAGAGCGCCACCGCACGATGAGCAGCCTGCTCAAGAGCGGCCACGCGGTCGATCACGTCACTGGACGCCCCGGGCCGGGCACTGAAAGCCGGCCCCACCTCGTAGGCGACGAACACTCGCTCGAAGACATCCGCCTCCCGCTCGACGGCAACAGCGGCAGCCACCTCCTGCTCAGTGAGATAACGCAGGGAGACGCCCCCGCCTCGCCTCTCCGGCGCGGTCCAGGAGTCGCTCATCCCGTCGGCGAACACCTGCAACACGCCGCCGGGCGGCAGCTTTTCGATCTCCAGGAGTCCCCGGAGGTCGGCGTCGAGCGACGAATCGAGTTGCCGAAGGTCCAGCTGGACGACAAGCGGTTCCGGCGGCGGAGGTGTTCCAGGGACCGCCAGGGGCGCTCCCCCGAAATGGGAGAGATAGCGCTCGTCCGGCAGCTCGGGATCTTGGTCCGGAAAGACGAACAGGTCTTCGATGAGAAAGACCGCGATGTTCATACTCACGTCGTCGGGATCGATATCCACGCGATTGTCCTCGAAGAGCAGGGCCGGGGTTTGCCACAGTTCCGCAACGGGAGGCTCAAGCAGGTCCTGGAGCAGGATCTCACCCTCGGCATCAAGGGACCTGGCTACGGGAAGGCGACGAAGAGCGGCAAGCCTTCCTCGATCGCTCCGGTATGCCGCACAAGCCTCGCGATAGGCATCCACCGCACGGTTCATCCGTGCGGGAGATGTCGGCCGGGCCTCCAGCTCCCGAACCCGGTCGAACATCGCCAGCACCAGAACCCCGGGCTGGCTGGTGGCGAGTGCCTCCCGTAAAGACATGCCACAGAGTCTCTCATTCTCAGGGTGGCGGAAGCGACACCTGGTGCGATCTGCCTCGCCGTCGTAGCGTGGCCAACAGGGCCGACAGCTTCCCGGCGACCGCTCTGGTGGGGGTGAGGGCACGCCGGGACGGCGGTGTGCGTCGGGCTCGCCTGGACCGGAGGTGGAGCAATGTCTGGATTCGCCAAGGAAAGTCTCTTCCTGCCCCTCGTGCAGGAGGACACGCTGCGGGCGGTCACCCTGTCCGACTTCATCACGAGCGACCTCGTGACCGCCGTTCTCGTGGGGGACGGGAGCGTGCCGCTGCCGCTGGTTCCCGGGCAGAGCGTCGAGCCCGGCGTGCTCTACGAGGCCAGCGACGACGGCCCGCGGCTCTGGATACCGGTCTACACGCTCGAGGTACACGACGCACGGTTCACCAGCTCCCTGCGCTGGCGCAAACCCGACGGCGACCCGAGCGGCCCGCTGGCCTTCCTCACGCTGCGTTTCCATCTGGCCCCGCCGGCCGGCGGAGAGGCCGTCCGTGAGATTCCGCATCAGTACACGGCGACCCTGACCAGCCGGGTGCCCGTCGCCGACGGCGAAGGGCAGGGGGCGGCGCTGTCGATGCCGCTGGGTGCGGTGCAGCGGGTGGACGCGGCGACGGCCCAGGTCCGGTTCGGAATCACGACCAAGCCCGAGTTCGACGCGCTCTGGCAGGCCATCACCGACCCGAAGCGCCCCGCAGAGATCAGCCTGTCCGCATCGGTTGCGGCCGGACGGGTCCAGCGCCGCCCGCCCCGCAGGGTCTTCTTCGACGTGACGGACCTGCGCGCCCAACCGGTGGAGCAGGCCAACACCCTGACGGTCACCGAGTCCCTCCGGTGGAAGCCGGAGCTGCTGGTCCCCGTCGAGAAGAAGGACCCGACCTCGCCCGACCCGGTCGAGTGGAAGACGATCCGGTGGGGCGGACTCGAGGTGGAACAGCCCCAGGTCAGCCTGCCCTGGTTCGAGGCCATCAAGGCCCAGGTCATCGAGACGCAGGCCATCGACGAGGCACAGGTCATGGAGGCACAGGGCTTCGGGGCGCAGCGCTTCCTGGCGATGGACGTGCCGGATCCGTCCGCCGACCAGTGGCTGCTGCCGCAGCAGCAGATGCTGCTCGCGGATGCCAGCCCGGTGTTCTGGAAGAACATCTCCAAGTTCGGGGGCGAGGTTCCGCTCGCCTTCCCGGTCAAGGATCCGGTCCCCAAGCTCCGCAGTCTCATCCGCCCTCGGCGGGCGACTCCCGGGACGATCACGCCGAAGCCGTCGACCGGCCGGCGCCATAGCCTCATCCGCCCGCCGCGGAAGCCTCCCGCGACGAGCACGCCGGAGCCGAAGCCGTCGATCGCCCAGGTGACGCTACCGGCGGCGGCCGTGGTCGGACCGGTCTCGTTTCCGCTGGACACCAACGCCTACATGTTCGATGTCCCCGGCGACCTCCGGCCGCAGACGACACGCCTGCTGTTGCGGCACGAGTTCGATCCGGGGGGCAGCCGGCCGATCCTCGTGTACTACGAGGACACCGCGTTCCCGGGACGGTTCTACTACGAGCCGCAGGCGTTCCGCGTGCCGCGCGACACCAGCCCGCCGTATCTCCCGATGATCCGGGTCGCCTTCCGGGGGGTCGAGGTCGATGGCGGAGGGGCTGGTCCCACCGCCGTGCGCTACCGCGCGCGCTTGCGCTACACGGTGGTGCCTGACCTCGACGATGTCGTGCTCGGCGCGCTTCGCCGCGAGCTTGCCGCTCAGCGAGGGGTCACGTCGCCGGACTTGACGGCGCTCCTGCCCGAGCAGGCGACCCTCCAGCTCGAACTGCCCGACGATGCCGCCCAGGGCCTGCTGGCCACGGCGTCGCGCTCCCTCGACGGCCAGGCTTTCGACGACGGTCTCTCCGACGAGATCGAGCTGTCGGAGACCGAGTTCGCGGCCACCGTCGCGCTGCTCCAGACCGACGCCATCCGGGGACGGATCGTGGCCGACCTGATCGGCGCGGGCAAGACCGCCATCCCCGTGTCGGTGTCGCTGCGCGAGACGGTCAACATCCGCCTGCCGCGGGCCTATCGGGGGCCGGTCGGCGGCGGCCTGGTTCAGGTGCGGGTGAGCAACCCCCTGGAGAGCCCGGTGCGCATCGTCGAGGTGTATCGCGCCGAGGCCGGCCGAGGGGTCGTCGCCTTCCCCCAGACCTCCGCCGGCATCCGGGTGGACGCGGCCGGCGGCAGCACGGACCTCGATTACCGGCTCGTCCCGGAGGACGCCGACGTCTCCGACGTCGTGCCGGCGCTCGGGCTCGAGGTCGACGCGGACCTGCGGGCTCTGCTGCCGACGCTGCTGGTCAACTCCGGCTACAGCGCCCAGACCTTCGCCCTGAGCGTGCGCACCGACCCCGGCTACTTCGGGGTGAGGCCGCCCGGCGCCCCCGGTCCGCTGACCCGCCTTCTGGTCGAATTCGACTGCGACCTCGACGTGCTGCTCGACGCCGCCACCACCTCCCGCGACGTCCGGCCCCGCATGGCGATGCTGGCCTGGCTGCTGAAGGACAGCACCGCCCAGGACTACCTCTACCGCGTGGTCAGCATCTACGGCGACGGCGACCAGACGCAGCCGGTCGTCGGCGCCTGGATGCAGGGCAGCGGCGGCGGTGTTCTCGACGTCGCTCCGGCCGCGGTGTAGCCATGCTCGTCGTCGACCGCCGGAACCCTGACGGGAGCTGGCCGGACTCCGTCGACCCCGAACTCACCTGGGCGCTGCCCGGCGGCGTCGAGATCTGTCGCGACGCCACCGGGAGCCCGCGGTTCCTGCTGGCCCGCTGGGGCGACCACGCCACCGGGACCTCGGGGGGCTTGCTGAGGTTCGAGCTCGACGTGCTTCCGCCGGCGCAGGCCGGCGCGCGCGCTGTCGCCTTCTCCGCGGTGCGGCGGCGGACCGTCCTGCGCAGCACGGGCACCCAGCTGGTGAGGGCGCTGGGGGAGTGGCGGGAGACGCCGCCGGTGGGCGCCCCGCTGGTCGCCGTCGTGGAGACGCTCGACGCCGCCGCCACGCAGCTGATCGAGGAGGGGCTCGAGGGCTCCATCCCGGCGCTCGAGGTCCAGATCGAGGGGGTGGCGCATGGCCTGGCCGAGGGCATTCCTGCGCTGGTCGTCGTCGCGGCGGCACGGCTGGCCGGCCTCGTCGGGTCTGAGGGCGTCACGGTGGACGAGATCGCCGCGGGGCTGCTGTCGTTTCCGGCCCGGGAGGTGTCCGTCATCCCGATGGAGGGGCTGCCGGTGCCGTCGCGGGAGATCGTGATGACGGAACTCGCCCACCGGGTGGCCGGGTGCCTGACCGTCGATGCCGCCGACGTGTGGGAGGAGCGACGGTACCACCGGCCCCCGGAGCCGGTGCCGGAGGCCTACGACCTGCGCGTGAACCGGATCGCCGAGGTGAGGTTCGCCGCGTCGTGGTCGGCGCTCGACCTGGCCGGATCCCTCACCTCGGAGGAACGCGACAAGGCCTTCCCGCGGCTCGACGGCGCCTCCCCGTTCGGCATCCAGAGCATCGTCGTGGCGAACGCGGTGCCCATCGACGAGGCCGCCGGCGTGCGCAGCGTGCAGGTCAACGTCGTCACGACGGGGCCTGCGGGCCTGCCCGAGCGCCGCTCCTTCCGCTTCGACGGTGCGGCCTCCACCGCGCGCTTCGACGCCGTGCATCCGGCCTGGCTGGGGCCTCCCACGGCGCCGGTGGCGCAGGCGCAGGCGGTCCTGGCCCCGGTGCCTGGGGCCGATCCGCCGTGGCCCCGTGCCGTGCCCGAACGCCCGGTTCCCGTCACCGGCTCGCTGGTCACCGTGACCGCGCACGACCTGGGGCTCGGGCTCGTCTCCGTGGCCGTGACGCCCGACGCCGCCGCGCTGGCCGGGTCGTTCACCGCCGCCGTCACGGTGGGCGGCGAGGCCGTGGCCGGTGGCGCGCTGCGCACGGACGCGCCGACCTACCTCGCCTATCCCCAAGGCGCGGACGCCCTGCTCGCCGTCGTGGCCGACCAGACGGAGATCCTCCGGCGCCCGCTGACCGAGCCGGCCGCCCTGGTGAGCATCGCGGCATCGGACCTCCGCGACCTCGACCCGCTGCGGATCAGCGTCACCCTGGGCGAGGGGTCCGGGGCCGCCTTCGTCGCGATCACGCTCGACGACGGGGTGATGCCGGCCCGCAGTTTCACGCTGGAGCCAGGACTTTCCGTCACCTGGGTGTATCACCGGAGCCTCAAGACGGCTCCTATCCGGTATCGGTGGCAGTTGCACTGGGTTCCCGTCGCGGAGGACGGTGCGACGTCGCCGCTGGCGTCGACCGAGTGGACGGAGGGCACGGAACTCCGGATGACGGTCTTCGTGCCCGAACGAGAGGAGAAATGATGTTGTGCGTTCCTGCGCTGACCGAGGTGGCCGGGCTGACCATCTACGGCGACGACACCTCGTTCTGGTTGTTCTATCCGATTCCGGTCGCGCCACGGATCCGGGAGCACGAGGGGGAGCCCGTGCTGCTCCTGATCAGCTACGCGGTCTCGGACGAGGAGCGCGCCGCCCACCCGGAGCTGCCGGCCGGCGGCGGCTACCTCAGCCTCGACACGGTCATCGCCGCGAACGACGAGCAGCTGGCCGAGGCGGCGACCCACCTGCAGCCCGACGTGGACCGGCGTTGGGAGCAGCTCCGCAATGGATCCTCGGAGGACCAGCAGAAGGTGGCGGGGATGGCCGAGCCGCCGCGCGTCGCCTTCGGAACCCCCACCTTCACCGAGGGCGCGGTCACGCTGGACGCGCCGCAGAACGCCGCGCTGGTCAGCGCCCGCATGGCCGCCGGAACCCCGACGCTGCTGGCGGGCAACGTCGCGTCGTTCAACCTCGACCTGACCGCCGACGGCGCACAGTTCATCGCGCGCAGCCTCACGGCGGGAACCGGCGCGCTCGCCCCGCTGCAGGTGGCCTACGACCTCTCGTTCTGGGCGCGGCTGCCGGCCGCGCGCATCCACATGGCGATCGACGCGAGCAAGATGCACGAGTACGTGCGCAAGCAGCTGGTGGGCCGGGGGGTGGATCAGTGTACGACCTACGACTACGACCACAACGAGGTGACCCAGGAGTCGTTGACCCTCTCGGGGGCGGTCACGGTGCAGATCGACACCGGTTCCGGGTCGCTGCCCGACCAGGTGGTCGCCGAGCTGCGCGCCTACGCCTTCGACACCCTGAAGGAGCTCGTGCGCAGCACCTTCTTCCAGCCCGCCCCAACTCCCACGCCCGCGCAGCCGACGCCCGCCGCGCCGCGCCCGGCCGGCTACCGCGATCCGACGCTGCAGATCAAGGACTTCGACTCGCAGAAGATGAACGTCACGCTCGACTTGGAGCAGTCCAGCGTGGTGGCGTGGCGGATCCACCCGAGGGCGACGCTGACCGGAGTGGTGGGCGCCGACGCGGCCGCGCGGGACCGGCACATCCGCACCCTGCCGCTGGACGACCCGTTCTTCCGCAACGTCAACTCGGAGGTGGAGGTCTTCACCGACTTCACGGAGGTCGACCACGTCGAGGTTGCGCTGTCTTACGAGGGCGTCGACGGCGAAGGGAAGCCGCGCACGAGCGGCACCGTGCTCACCTTCAACGGGCCCGGCGCACAGCACTGGTCGGTGGCCCGCTTCGGGGGCCCCGCGGCCTACCGGGCCCGGCACCGGGTGGTCTACCCCGGCGGCATCGCCGGGGAGTGGAGCCGCTGGGAGACCACCAGCTCGCCACGCCTGCCCGTGAGCGTCCCGTCGCCGGGCATCATCCGGGCGCAGGCCCTCGCCGGGCGGATCGACTTCGACACGCTGGTGGCGAGCGTCCAGGTCACCGTCGCCTACGGGGATCTGGCCAACGGGGTGCCCGAGGAGCGGGGGGTCTTGGTGCTCACCAAGGACCACCCGACGCAGGAGTACCGCCGCCGGATCGGGGTGCCGATCGGCCGCCCGGTGCGCTACCGGGTCCGCTTCGACCTGATCAGCGGCGAGGTGATCGACAGCGACGAGTGGGTCGAGCTCGTCGGCGAGCAGTTCGTCGTGAACCAGCCGTCGGAGTCGGTGCTGCGGGTGACCCTGCTGCCGACCGGCAACGCCTGGGCGGATGTCGTCGCCGCGTTCGTGACGCTGGAGTACCGCGACGCCGAGGGACGCGTCTCCTCCGAGACTCTGGTGCTGCGCGGCATGGACGAGTTCCGAACCTGGCAGGTCTACCTGCGCGACCGGACCCGGCGCGCCTACCGGTATCGCTGGACGGCGTCCTTCAAGGACGGCTCGACGGCGACCCGGGACTGGACCGAGAACCCCGGCGACCCCGTGCTGAGCGTCCCCCTGGTGCGCACGGGCCTCGACATCCTGGTCGTGCCCGACGCGATCGACTTCGCGCTGAGCCCGCTGGTGGAGGTCACCCTGACCGCCGCCTCGCCGTCGGCGACCAAGACGATGGTGTTCACCTCCAAGACCCCCCAGGTCTGGACGCTCGAGGGCGCCAAGGCCGAAGACCTGCGGATCGGCGTCGACGTCACCCACTTCCCGCCCGGGCGCGACCCCGTCCGGCTTCCCCCGCGCACCGAGACGGACCCCGTCATCGTGCTGCCGGCGGTGGCGCGGCCCGCCGCGCCGATCCAGCGCATCGTCGTCTTCGGGAGCCTGGTGGACTACGACGCCTCGCCCCTGGTCGGCGTGGACATCCAGGCGGGGCCCGACCACGCGAGCGTGGAGTCGGTCACCCTCAGCCGGGACATGCCGTTCGTGGATGTCGTCCTCGATCCCGATCGGCTGTTCAGCTCGTATCGCTACCGCATCACCTATTTCGACAAGACGGGTTCCCCGACCGAGGGACCGTGGCAGGACGCCACGGGCGCTCGGATCGTGGTGCCCGCCGCCTGACAGACACCCATCCCGGCTGAAGGAGACTCCGATGCTCAAGATCCCGTCCTGGCGCACCTGGCCGGACCTGCGTGTGACCGCCTACCAGGACGACACGATGTTCTGGAAGTACTACCTGATTCCCGACTACCTGACGGTCAGGAGGGATCCGGTGACCAACAAGCCGATCTTCCTCCTGGTGGCCTACGCCTTCGGCGACCAAGACCGGGCCGAGAATCCCGACCTGCCGCGCGGCGGCGGCTTCCTCGTCATGGACGTGGAGCTCGCGGTGACCCGCGGTTTGGAGACGATCAAGGCCGACCTGCAGAAGGACACCAACGAGCTCTGGCAGCAGCTCAAGGACATGGCCGACGCCGGAGGCGCATCCGTCTCCGGCTACCGGATCCGTTCGAATCACAAGCTGAACGGGAAGACCTTCAAGACCTCCCTCGGGGTCAAGGACGTGCTGCTCGGCCTCGGCCCCGACGCGCCGGAGGCGCCCCCGGGGGACAAGGCGCCGTCGATCATCATCGCCGACCCCACCTGGGTGGAGGGTGCCTGGGAGATCTCGGCGCCGGCCATGCCCGGTCTGGTCACCGGGGGCAGGAAGAGCGGCCAGCTGTCCCTGCTGGGGGGCAACGTCGCGGCCGCGAACCTCGAACTCACCTCGGCCGGCGCCGACTTCATGGTGCAGGCCCTCGTGGACAAGGACGCGGGCGCGGCCGACATCACGCCCGTCCAGGTCTTCTACCAGATGAAGTTCCTGGCGCGGGTGCCACCCGTCTCGGTCAACGCGACCGCCGACTCCCGCTCGGTGTACATGTCCATCAAGTCGGTCTATCACGACTACGAGGGGCACGGCTGCAGCGACGACGAGATCAACCATTCCGAGCAGTTGATGGAGATGGCGGTCTCGTCGCGCCTGATCGAGATCAAGACCGACGTCGGCGATCCCGACACCCCGCCGGAGATCGTCAACCAGATCCGCGCCGACGCCACCAAGGCCATCCAGCAGATGCTCACCGACAAGTTCTTCGACAAGAAGCCCGCGCCGACGACGCCGGAGGGCGACCCCGTCAAGGACTGGATCGACAAGGGCGTGGAGGACGTCTACTACCTCAAGTCCGAGGCCCAGGTGGATTTCTCCCACTTCGAGTATCGCGAGGAGCTCTCCAGCGTGCGCAAGTGGCCCGTGAACCCGCAGGGCACCATGCAGGCCTTCCTCGCGGGGATCCCCCCGCAGCAGCTCTCGCAGTTCGTGCGCCGGCTCGACCTGGACGATCCGTTCTTCCAGACGCTGCAGCTGAAGGCCGAGGTCTTCGGCGTGGACTGGGACAAGGACCCCATCGACTTCGTCGAGGTCGAGTTCGACTACCAGGGCACCGACGAGAACGGCCGGCACATCGTCAAGCCGGCCAACGCGGTGTTCAAGAAGGGCGAGACCGTCTTCGAGTGGGATCCGAGCCTCATCGGCAGCAAGCGCGAGTACCGGTACCGGTCCCGGATCGGGTACCGCGGGCATCCGGTGGGGGAGTGGAGCGCCTGGGAGTCGTCGATGCGCAATCGCCTGCCGGTGCCCGTGGCGCCGACCGGACGGGTGGCGCTGGAGATCTACGCGGGCAACATCGACTTCGGCACGACCACCAAGGCCGTTCAGGTCAACGTCTCCTACGCCGACCCGGCGAACGGGGTCCCGGCGGGAGGCACGACGTTCCAGCTGAAGGCCGAGTCGGCCGCCGCGCAGAGCTTCGAGCGGTGGATCTACGTCCCGAAGAAGGCGGACGTGAGCTACTCCTCGACCTTCTTCCTGAAGAACGACCAGCAGGTGGATGTGCCCGCCACGACGGTGTCGGCCGACCGGGTGTTCATCAACGAGCCGCACCCGGCCACCCGCCTCGACGTCCGGCTGATGCCCGTCGGCGACTGGTCGGAGGTCGTGCAGTCCCTCGTCAGCCTGCGCTACGCGGACGCGGTCAGGGACATCAACGCGGAGGGGCTGTACCTGCTCAAGACGGCCGACGAGTACAAGAACTGGTCGGTGTACACCGCCCCGGGCGGCCCGAGGGACTTCGAGTACCAGGTCGTCACGTCGTTCAAGGACGGCAGCACCGAGACCAAGGACTGGTCGAAGCTCACCGGCGATCAGGTGGTGCCCGTCGCGGTCAAGGCGCCACCCGTCCTGGAGGTGACGGTGATCCCCACGCTGGTCGACTTCGCGGTGACGCCGGTGGTCGAGGTGACGCTGAAGTGCGCCGACCCCGCCCCCGGGGCCAGCGGCGTCAAGACCTTCGCGCTCACCGCGAGCGAGAGGGTCACCTGGAAGGTGCCGCTGAGGGACGCCGCCAACCGGGCCTTCACGACGAAGGTCACCTACAACACCTCCGACGGCCGGGTGGTCGAGCTCCCGGAGGAGCAGGCGCCGGACGACATGGTGACCCTCTCACCGCTGCGGATCCCCACCGTCGGCTGCACCATCCTGCCCAAGCTCGTGGACTTCGACGCGACCCCGGTGGTGACGGTGACCCTCACCTACTCCGACCCGGCGCACGGCGTCTCGGACAGCCAGGCGTTCGTCTTCACCGACCAGACCGAGGAGGCCTGGAAGATCCCGATCGCCGACGGCGGCCCCAAGGACTTCACCGTTCAGGTCAGCTACAGCCTCGCCGACGGCACGACCGTCACCCGGGAGCCGGTGACCACGAGCGTGAACAAGCTCGTCATCCCGAAGTACCTGGCGTCGGCGTGACGACATGTTGTACCTCAACCCGCCCTATGTCACCTTCCAGGGCACCGTCATCGGCGGCGACTACAGCGACCCGCTGCAGTTCTGGTATTTCCCCGGCCGGCCGCGGATCGCGGTCGACGACGGGAAGCCGGCGATCAGGTTCCTGATCTACAAGGACATCGCGCAGGTCAACGACGAGGACGAGACCGTGGGCTTCCTGTTCTTCGACACCGTGCTCGCGCTGCCCGACCCGGTGGCGTTCGAGAAGGCGGCCGCCCAGCACCTGAAGCAGGCCCTCCAGTTGGAGGGCACGGTCCGGGTGGCGCCGCTGCAGTACCGCAGCGGCACGGTGAAGCTGATCTTCCTGGACCGGAAGTCCGGCGGACCGGGCCCGGCCCCGGGGGAGGAGGTGCGCGACGACCTGGTCACCGTCGTCGAGTCGGCGGGCCAGCCCTCGCTGTACGGGGAGAACCGGGCCATCTTCAGCGTGGGCCTCACCAAGAAGGCCACCACGCTGCTGCTCGGTTCCTTCGACGGGTTCATCCCGGCCGGGGTGATCTACGAACTCCACTACATCGCCATGCAGCGGGCATTCGGGGTGAAGGTGGAGGTCGACTGGGAGGAGCTCTACGACTACGTGCGCGAGTATCAGGAGGACCGGTTCTTCTTCTACAGCGACGAGGCGGAGAAGATCGTCCGCCACCTCGAGTCGACCAAGACCATCCGGTTCACCTCCGCAATCGAGGGCATCGGCGAGGAGGGGATGCAGGGCGAGTACGAGGAGGTCCGCAAGACGCTGACCGCCTACGTCTTCGAGAAGTTCTTCGAGCCGAAGATCAACTCCCAGGAGCTGCTCGACGGGAACACCGCCCGCAACGTGCTGGGCTTCCTCGGCGGGCTGCGCGACGAGACGCTTCCGATGAACTTCGGCTGCTCGAAGCGCGAGCTCCAGGACCGGCAGGACCGGAGCCTCGACATCGACTACTCGGTGACGCGGGCCGTGGAGCGCCAGATCGCCCCGCAGGCCCACCTCTCCCTGTTCTGGGACGAGCTGGGGCTCGCCAAGGACGACGTCATCACCGTCGTCGACTCCGAGAAGAGCATGTGGGAGACCACGAGCCTGCGGGTGCTGGCGACCGCGGAGTTCGGCGACGCGAGCGTCGCGCAGATCCTGGTGGACGTCGCCTACGGGCCGAGCGTCGACGGCGAGCCGGCCCCGGGGACGAGAATCCGCACCGTCGTCCTGGATCAGGAGCACCGGGACGAGACGATCGACCACTGGTACGACCCGGCGATCGGCAGGACGGTGCTCTACCGGTTCACGGTCGCCTTCGGGCCGAGGGCCGTGGTCGGCGACGGCGTGCTGCTCACCTCGCCCTGGCGGGAGGCGACCACGGCCGTCGTGCCCGTCAACGCGCTGGAGCTGTACACCGAGCGCTCGGTGGAGTTCCAGCTGTCGAAGCTGCTGTCCAAGGATATGTTCCCCGAGGTGCTCGCCCACATCCGCTACACCGCGCCCGACGGGGGCTGGACGTTCCAGGACTCCCGGCTGCTGGTCGTCGACGGCACCACCACCTGGAAGCCGACGTTCCGGGTGCCCCGCGGGCAGGCGGGCGTGACCGAATACCGGCTGGAGTTCGTGCGGGAGCACGCCGCCCCCATCGACTCCGGCTGGCGGACGACATCCGAGCCCACGGTGGTGGCCTTGGACCCGCGGGAGAACCTCTACCCGGTGCGGGTGATGGTCGCCGGCGATCGCAGCCAGTTGGAGCAGATCCTCGTCGACCTCGAATACACCGATACCGAGGCGGGGGTTCACGAGAGCACCTCGTTCTTCATCACGAAGGGCTCGGTCGATACTGCGCGGGAGTGGGCCTTCCCCAGGGCGGCGCTCGAGCGCACCCGGTACCGCTACAGCCAGGTCGTGATCGACGTCGACGGCAACGTCACGCAGCCCGGCTGGGTGCAAAGCGACGCCCCCGTGCTGCTCGTCGGAAAGGTGTTCGCGAGCAAGTGGAAGATCGTCCCCCAGGTGGTGGGGCCGCCCCTGAGCGAGAACAACCTCGCGCGCATCGTCGTCAGCATCGACTACGACGACGAGGACAACGACTACCACGCGCATACGGAGCAGACCTTCGCCGCACCCGGCGAGGGCGCGCCCTTCGAGCTCGAGCTCAAGAACCCCAACCATCGCAGCTACGCCTACCGGGTGCGCTACGTGCTGAGCAGCGGGTTCGAGAAGAAGGTCGGGCCGATCAGCCGGTCCGACACCTTCCTGGTCATCTCCAGCATTCCTCCGGCGGACTGACATGAGCACCAGCACCATCGAAGCGACGATCGGCCTCGCGGGCCTCCTGGCCGGCGTCAGGCTGAACGGCGACGTACCGGGGATCGCCGGGGGTGGCCCCGGCGAGCGGACCTGCATCGACGTCGGCGCGGGCTCGGTGATCGGGGTACACGCCCCGGGCGGCCGGGTGTTCGAACTGCACCTCCGCACGGGGACCCGCGACGGCGTGGAGGACTGGAGGTGTCTCTCGGCGGTCCACGGCGGAGGGGCGCGGTATTCCTCGCGGCGGGTATGGACCGCGCGGGAGGGCGGGCCGGTTCCCGACGCCGATCCCGCCTCCGCGCTGCTGCGCCGGGTGGGCCGGGTGTGGGGGATCGAGTACGACGAGGCGGGGACGATGACCGCGGTGTCGTGGCAGCTCCACCGCGGCGTGCGGCCGGAGGAGGTCCTCGGCCGGCTCGACGCACCGGAGGCATGGTCCGCGGCGCGACGGGCGCTCGACGCCCTGCACGGCTTCGAGGTGAGCGCCGGCTCCGGGCCGTGGAGCATCGGCCGGCGCCTCGACGATCGCGCGGCGGTGCGCGTCGGCACGACCCGCTGGGCCTGGTCGGTGGACGACCAGTACAAGGGCGCGCGCTTCGCCGACTGGATCGCGCACCACGGCGGCGACCGCGCCTACGCGAGTGCCTTGTACGACCTCCTGACGCGGCAGGGCGCCGCGGGAACGGTCCGCGTCGGGCGCGCGGCCGAGGTCGACGTCGAAGACGGAACAGTGGTCGGCGTGTCCGGGTACCTGGTGGTCCCGCGCCGCTCACACGACAGCGAAGGGAAACAGCCATGACCTGGGTACGCATCAGCCCCTATCTGAAGAACTGGCCCGGTGGCGGCCCGCCGCCGGTCTTCGAGATCAACAGCGATGAGAACGGCTCGGCCGTCATCGAGATCGCCTGGGACCCGCAGGCCCTGCGGGCGCCCGCGTCCTACCCCGACCCCTTGCGCTACTACCGATCCGACCTCGCGGTTCACGCTGACGTCCGGAAGGCGAGCGGCGCCGGCACGCTCTCGGTCAGCGTGCCGGCGCAGACGATCACGCTGAGCGGCGGCCGGGCGCAGTGGGAGATGCCGGCCGCCCTGTGGGCGGGCTACGTCGAGGACTCGCTCAAGCTGGTCGGATCGGGCGGCCCGGCGACGACCTTCTCCGGGAACCTCTACTACCGGGTGCGGATGACCCCGGTGGGGGCGGCGCAGGCCGCGATCTGGCCGACGGACCAGGCGCTGAAGGGCCCGGGCGCCGCGGATGCACCCCACGTCAGCGTCCTCCCGATGAGCGCCACGATCGGGAGCCAGGTCGTCCCCGACGAGGCCGCGATCGCCGCCCTCGGCGGAATCCCCCTGGTCCCCGACCTCTGGGCCCGGCTGCTGCGCGCCGTCTGGGCGGCGGCGCCGCCGAACGACCCCGTGCGCAGGTCGCTGCAGGACGTGTTCGCCCACCAGACCTACAAGGCGCTGCCCGTCGCGGCCCGCAGCGACATCCTCAAGCTGTGGCTGATGGCGGGCAAGAGCCGCCCGAAGATTCCCCTCCTGCTGTCGCGGGAAGTCGTCACCGGAACCAACGTCACCACGCCGATCGTCAGCAAGATCGCCTACAAGGGGGGCCTCAATCTCGTCCAGAACCTCCTCCAACTGGTTACCACTTCGCCGCATCCCGACCTGGGGGCGTTCACCAGGGAGCAGATCGTCGACGACGTCATCTGGGAGATCCTGGACCCGAACGGCCAGATCAACCAGGGGGGAGCGGGCACCTGCGTGCCGACGTCCATCCAGGCCTTCCTGATCAGCGTGAACCCGGCGGAGTACGCGAGGCTTCAGGCCGGCTGGCTCGGACGGGCGGGCAGCGTCGAACTCGCCAACGGCTCCACGGCGACGGTGCCGCCCGGGGTCCTCCAGATTCACCGCTACTCTCAGCCGATCGGCGGATGGACCCCCTCGAATGCCGGCTTCCTGGCGCGGACCTACTCGGAGATGGCCTTCCAAGGGGCGATCCTGCGGTTCGCGAAGGGAAGCGCGTTCCCGACGTCGAACGGGACCGAGGCGCAGATCCAGGCGGTGTTCCAGTACACCTTCCAGAACGGGCTCTCGCAGGCGGATCGCAAGAAGGCCGTCGACGCGCTGTTCGGCGCGAACTTCAGGCTCTCCAAGGTGGTGTGGCCGCCGGGACCGGCCGGGTTCGCGGCCGAACAGGCGGCGGTGGCGACCGCCTTCGCCACCGACATGGCGGCGCGCCCGCGCGCGTTGCTCCTGGCGCTCTACTGGCGCACGCCGCCGTCGACGCCCCTGCCCGCCGGCGCGCAGCTCAACCAGTTCTTTCCGTCCCATGTGGTGCTGCCGATCCGGATCGACGGGGGACGGGTCTACTACAAGAACCCGCAGTACGCCGGGTCCGCCCCCGTTCCGGGAATGGCGAACGGGGGTCTCGACACCAATCCGCCCCGCCGCTTCGAGGACATCGGCGCGTGCCTGGAATCCATCTCGCTGTCCGACCTGGCCCAGTGGATCCTGTGCTACGAGGTCAGCGACAAGGCCCTGACCTGAGGAGGACCGACCATGCTCTACCTTGATGCCCCCGTGGGCCCGATCAACGGCCTGACGATCTTCCGCGACCATGCGGACGACGACCTGTTCTACTACATCAACGACCGCCCGCGCCTGGCGCGCAACGGCGGCGTCCCCGAGTTCGTGCTCCTGAAGTACAAGCGCGACGTCACCGACAATCCCAACCTCTCCGCCGACGACAGGAACCGGCTGGGCGGCGGATTCCTGGCGTTCACCGTCGACCTCTCCCTGGACGATGACGTGTTCAAAGCGGTGAAGAACAAGCTCGGCACCGAGAACCTCCTGCCCGTCCTCTTCCAGAAGGGAACGGTGCGGCTCTCGATCGACAAGGACATCGCCGATCAGCCCGACGCGCCCGCCGGCTCCGTCAAGGGGATGGCGTTCTTCGAAGACGTGCTGGGCACCACCAAGCCGTCGCTGGTGGGCGACAACCGGGCGACGTTCGGCGTGGTGCTCGATCACGAGGGCGTGGTGCTGGTGGAGGCCGCGCTCAGGTCGGGCATGAGCCCGATCGGGGTGATCTACGACCTGGAGTATCTCGGCTTGCGTCCCGCCTTCAACGTCTCGGTCCACGCCGACTACCGCCGGATCTACCACGAGCTCGACCTCCAGTTCGGGCTCAAGGCCGCCTACGGCCCGATCGCGCTGGCCGCGGACGTGGATCTCGCCTGGCAGAAGCTGCGCGACAACGGCTCGATCACGGTCAGCGTCAAGAACTTCACCGACGACGCGGACCTCCGCAAGCAGGCCGACGCGGCCTTCGACTGGTTCAAGACGCAGCTGCTGCAGGACTTCTTCAAGTCCTCGCTCGAGCCGCCCATCTTCATGAAGCAGAACCAGGGCGGCGGCGTGCTCGGGCAGCTGCAGACCCTGCTCGGTCCGCTGACCCAGACCCAGCAAGGACCCTCGCAGCCGGTCATGGGGGCGCCCACCACCGAGGCGCCGACCGTCGCCGCCCCGCCCGTGGGCACCAACGCGGGCATGGTGAGCCTCGCGGAGCAGAACAAGGCCCAAGTGGCGGGGTCGGGCACCTCCGGCTCGACCAGCGCCACCCGCAACGCGACCCCGGGGCTGGGCATCCAGCTCGGCTTCTCGCTCAAGCAGATCAACCAGGACGAGCTCAAGGAGCGCGACTTCGAGTACTCGGTCGAGTCGGCGGTGGTGCGCAACGCCGCCCCGCAGGGGCTGTTCTCCTCCTTCGTCTCGGGGCTCGACCTGAGCCGCGCCATCAAGGAGATCGATCTCGACGACGATTTCTTCAAGCGCGTGGACACGACGTTCACCATGGCTCTGGAC
Organism: Arachnia sp.; assembly: GCA_035326505.1. GTDB lineage: Bacteria > Actinomycetota > Actinomycetes > Propionibacteriales > Propionibacteriaceae > Arachnia. Next base: position 10,200 of record DAOLFC010000021.1, on the reverse strand, counting down.
CTGGCGCAGGAGAAGATCGCGGCGGTCAGCGTCAACATCGAGTACCCGGGCGATCGTGCGGCGGGCGTGCAGCCGTCGCATATCGGCGGCTTCAGCTTCACCGCGCAGGACAGGGATCCCAAGCACTTCGAGACCTTCGTGAACGCCAGGAAGGACCTGAGCTACCGGTACCGGCTGGGCGTGGACTTCAGCGGGGACTCCGAGTGGGACGGGGAGGAGCCGCACTTCGAGTCGGAGTGGGTCGTCGACACCGCTCGGGCGATCACCGTCAATCCCTACTCCGCCTTCGACCGGTTCGACCTGGAGGTGCTGCCGGCGCAGCCCATGCCGCAGGAGGTGCGGCAGATTCAGGTGGAGCTGGTCTACGAGAATCCGGCGACCGGCTTCAAGGCGGCCAAGACGATGACCTTCGCGCCCACGGACTCTGGGAAGCATTGGAAGCTGCGCTTCGAGGAGGGCGATGAGAAGGTCTACCGGTACCGCGTGGTGTATTTCCTGGCCCGCAACGTGCGGATCGAGGGGCCGTGGACGCGCAGCGAGCCCATCACGACGGAGGCCGGCTCGCTGGTGGTCCAGTCGCCCTTCCGCAACGAGCTCTCCCTGCGGGTGGTGCCGCTGATCGACGCCGCGTCGATCGTCGACGCGTCCCTGGAGGTGATCTACCGCGAACCGGACACCGGGTACGAGCACCGCGAGTCCATCGTCTATTCCCCAGCCGCATCGGTGGCTCCTCAGACGATCGCCATCCCGACGATCGCGGCCAACCCGCAGGGCATCACGACCACGACCACGGTCGTGCGCGAGGACGGGTCCGTCTTCGCCGGCGAGGCGACGCCCCTGACCCCCGATCAGCGGGTGGTGATCGTCTCCGACGGCGTCGGCGTCACCAAGCGGATCACGGTGCAGCTGGCGTCCCAGGACCTGGCCGGGGCCGGGCTGATCGCGGTGCGCGTGCGGCTGGTGGGCGAGGGCGAGAACCCGGACCGGGACGAGGCCTTCTTCGACGCCGGCGCTCCCGGCTCGCAGGTGGTCGCCCTCGTGCAGCCGGCCGAGGCGACGTTCGGCTACGACTATGAGGTGATCGGATACACCACCGCCGGGCTGCCGCGGGAGGGCGTCAGGGGAACGTCGAGCGATCAGAGGCTGGTGATCCCCCTGCCGTGACGAGGGACGCTGCCGTGACGAGGGGTGCTGCCGCGGCGGGGTCGGACGGCTCGCGCTGCTGCCACCACGCGGCGGCCGCCGCGCGGCCGGGGAGGTGCGCCTGGCGGTAGACCGAGTCGAGGTGCTTGCGTACCGTCCGCTCGGTGATCTCCAGCCGGCGGGCGATCTGCCGACTGGTCAGGCCGAGGATGAGCAGGCCGAGTACCTGCCGCTCGCGGTTCGAGGGCCAGTAGTCGATCTGGGCGGCTCTCGGTGGCGCCGGGCGTGTGGTGGGCACGGCCCGCGCGTCGGCGTCTTCCGCGAGCCGGCGCAGTTCCGTCCGGATCGTCAGGGCGTGGGACAGCACCCGTTGCAGCTGGGCCAGGCGCTCCATCTGCTCCGCCGAGAAGTCCTTCGCGACGCTGTGGGCGCCCAGGAGGACGAGTTCGCCCGGGGTGCAGAGCAGGGGCGCCGCGGAGGCGAATCTCGTGCCGACGGGGTACGAATGGGTCGCCAGGAAGACCGGCGTGTCCCGGAATCGCGGCAGGTCGAGGAGGTCGCTCAGCCTGACCGGGGCGGTGGTGCCGCGCTCGATCATGGCGGTAACGCCCGGGTGCCGCCGGAAGTCGTCGATCGCCGCGGCGTGGGCGGGCCGCTCGTCGCCGAGCCGCACGGGTGAGTCCACCCAGCTCGCCACCTGCATGGCCCAGCGGCCCGTCCGAGTCAGCCGCACGACGTGCAGGAAGACGCTGTCGCCGAAGAATTCGTCGAGGCCGGTGCAGAGCCGCGCCTCCCAGGAGTCCTCGCCGCAGGCGATGGCCCGCGCCTCCTCCGTGAGGACGGTCAGAAATCTGCTGTCACACGATGCCACGTCATCCCCGCCACGTCCAGCCCCATCGGCCGTCCGGCCGTTGCCGCCACGATAGGCACGCGAGCGCCGGCCAGCATCCCCCAGATGGGGGAGCTGGCGATGCCGCCGACGTAATCTCGGTACCGGAAGGGCACACCCGGGGAGGTGGTGGACATGCCCGCGTCGGGCAACGAGTTCCCGCGATCCGGCGCGCCGTCGAGCTTCGTCGGGCGCGACGCGGAGCGCGTTCAGGTGGAGCGGCTGGTGCGTGACCACCGCCTGGTGACGGTCGCCGGACCGGGAGGCTCCGGGAAGTCCCGGCTGGCGTCGCACCTGGTGGAGGAGCGCTTCGGCCGCTCCTTCGACGAGGTGTGGTGGGTCGAGCTGGCCGAGATCTCCGACCCGGCCTTCCTGGTGGCGCGGATCGCGACCTCGACGGGCGTCCACACCGATCCGGCGGCCGATCTGCGCACGCAGCTCGTCGGCCTGCTGGCGGACAGGTCGGCGCTGTTGGTGCTCGACAACAGCGAGCATCTCGCGGAGGAGGTGGCGGATCTCTTGGGTGGACTCCTCCGCGCCGGGCAGGGGGTGAGGGTCCTCGCCACCAGTCGCCGCCCGCTGGGGGTCGACGGGGAGGTCGTGTGGGCGATTCCCTCCCTGGAGGTTCCGGCCGAGACCGACGGCGGGGACGACCCCCTGGCCTTGGAGAGTGTCGCGAGCGCCCGGCTGTTCCTGGACCGGGCGCGCTCGGTGCGCCCTGGGCTCGTCGTCGACGGCGAGGCGGCCGCCCACGTCGCCCACATCTGCCGGCATCTCGACGGCCTCCCCCTGGCGCTGGAGCTGGCGGCGGCCCGGGTGAGGTCGATGGAGATCCGGCGACTCAGGGAGCAGCTCGACGAGGCGATGGATCTGCTGAGCGGAACGGGGGCGCGGCGGCTCCCGTCGCGGCAGCGCACCATGATGGCGTCGATCGCCTGGAGCGAGAGCCTGCTCTCCGGTGACGAGCGTCTTGTGCTGCGGCGCCTGGCCGTGTTCGTCGGGGACTTCGCGCTGGACGACGCGATGCCGGTGGTCTCCGGCGCGGGCCTCAGCACGCGCCGCGTCTTCGACGCCTTCGACGGGCTCGTGGCCCAGTCGCTGCTGCTGTTCGAGGAGGTGCCCGCCGGGCCGGCGCGCTACCGGCTCCACGAGGTGATCCGCCAGTATGCCGAGCGCCGACTCCATCAGGCGGGAGAGTATGACGACCTGCGCCGCCGACACGCGGAGCAGTACGCCCTGCGGGCGGCTGACCTGGGCGCGCTTCTGCAGCGGGGCTGGGACGACCGGGCCTTCGCCTGGCTGGCCGCGGACACCGGAAACCTCGCTGCGGCGATGCGGCTGTTCTGCGAGCACGCCGAGGCGGCGCGTGCCGTCGACCTGTTCTGGGACACGCAGCACGTCTGGGGCGCGGTAAGCCCGGCGCTGGCGTCGGAACTGGCCCAGCGGATCCTCGGACAGCGGTCACAGCTCCCGGACGGCGCGTTGGCGCGCCTGTACGCCGCCTCCGCCGTCGTCCGCGCGGATGCGGGCGCCCTCGCCGCGGCCTCTGCCGATGCAGAGGCGGCGCTCGCGCTGACGACGGAGGCGGACGAGCCCTCGGTGCATCGCCGGGCTCGGCTCTACCACGAGGCGATCGCCTCGATCTCCGATCCCGCCCGCGCGGAGGCGGAACTCCGGCAGGCGGTCGAGCGGTGCGCGGCGGCCGGCGACGAGACCGCGACGATCTTCGGCCGGTTCTGGCTGGCCGCGTGCGTCGCTCTCTTCCAGGGCGAGATCGCGCGAGGCATGCGCCTGCTCGCCGAGCAGACCGGCGACGATGCGGCGCAGGATCATCCCGTCCGGGCGGCGGGGGTTCATGCCCTCCTCGCGGAGGCCTTCATCGAGCGCGGCGAGATCCCCGAGGCGCTCGCGCACGTCCGGGCCACCGAGGAACAGATCGATCGCGTGGCGGGACTGCTGCGCGACGGGGCGCCGAGATTCCGGGCGATGTCGATTCCGGGGAGCATGGCGGCCGCGGTGCGCGGCTACGCGGCCGTTCTGCAGGACACCAGCCCGCTCCCGGGGCGCGACCTGGCCGCGGAGTCGCGCCGGTCGGCGGCGCGCGGGCACTGGCTCGCCGCCTATTTCTACGGCTTCCTGGGTGCGCTGGAGTCCATGATGCGGAGCCGGCCGGAGCCCGCGCGCGCCGAACTCACCGCCCTGCTGCCGCTGGCCGCCTCGATGGGCAGCTGGTTCACGACGAACATGCATCTGGTGGGCGCCGTGGTGGCCCTTGGGGAGGGCGATCCGGAGGCCGCGGACGAGTGGCTGGGCCTGCTGGACGCCGAGGCGATCACGACCCCCGTGCTGCGGGCCCGCCGCGCGGTGGTCCAGGCGAATCTCGCGCTGTGCCGGGGGGACCCTGGCGGTGCCGAGCAGGTGGCCTGGCAGCACCTGCCGTCGGTCATGGCGGAGCAGGTCGCCCTTGAGACGACCCAGCTGATCGAGCTGCTCGCGCGGGCCGCCGCGGCCAAGGGCCGGACGCCTCAGGCCGTCGTGCTCGCGGCGGCGGCCTCCCGGGTCCGGCAGGACAAGGGCTTGGTGCTGGGCCCGCCGGGGCATATCTTGCCCTTCCAGCGCGACCTGGACGCGGTGCGCCGGGCCGTCGGCCCCGACGCCTTCGCGGCCGCGTGGCGGCAAGGAGAAGGCCTGAGCCTCGACGAGGCCGCCGCCTATGCCGCGCGGATGCGGCCACCCCGCGGACGCCGCACCTCCGGGTGGGACAGCCTGACCCCGGCGGAGCGCGAGGTCGTGGCCCTGGTCTCGCAGGGGATGACCAACCCGCAGATCGGCGAGCGGCTGCTGATGTCGCGGGAGACCGTGAAGACCCATCTGCGGCATGTCTTCGCCAAGCTCGACGTACACAGCCGGGCCCACCTGGCGGCGCTGGCCCAGCGGCGGCCGCGTGGTCCGTCGTGACCACGACCGTGTGACCGCGACGAGGCGATCATGACGAGAGCCGGTCGGTTTTCCACAGGCTGTCGGTCCGGCGGGAAATCGGCCAGGTCCGCGCCTATCACGAGGCATGCGTTCTTCCTCGTCCTCCTCCGATGAACTGGTGCGGGCGCGCCTGGCCTACGTCAGCCTCGGGCAGCCGCCCCTCGGCGGGCCGCGTCGCGCGGCGGAGGAGCCGGAGACCGTGTCGCCGCCCGGCGCCGGGGAGGCGGTCGCGGCAGAGGCAATCAGCGGTGAGGCGGCGATCGGCGGTGCGGCGATCCCCGGCGCGCCCCCGGCGGCCGGCGGGTGGCTGAGCCGACTGGAGCTCTCCCGCCGCCATCTGATCGCCGCCGCGGTGCTCGTGGCGTGCGGGGTGGTGCTCGCCTTGGTGGCGATCGGACGCACCCAGGCGATCGAGGTGGAGCTCGCCGAGCCCGTTCCGTCCTCGTCGCCGATGGACCCCTCATCCATCCAGCCTTCGTCCATTCAGGTTGGGCAGCCCGCGGCGACCGAGTCGGAGCCGTCCCCCGCGCCGCGCATCCGGGTGCATGTCCTGGGCGGCGTGACCGCCCCCGGGGTGGTCACTCTCGACGACGGCGCGATCGTCGCCGACGCCATCGCGGCTGCGGGGGGCCTCACCGAGGATGCTCGGCCGGGGCAGTTGAACCTCGCCGAGCGGGTCGCCGACGGGATGCAGGTGCTGGTGGGCGTGGAGGGGCAGGACAGCGAGGTGAGCGGCGCCTCCCCCGGTGGTACGGGGTCCGGCGACCGGGGCTCCGGCATGGTGAATCTGAACACGGCCAGCCAGGCGCAGCTGGAGGAACTGCCCGGCGTAGGCCCCGTGACGGCGGCCGCGATCATCGCTTGGCGGGAGCGTTCCGGCGGATTCGGGTCGGTGGCCGAGCTGCAGGAGGTGGACGGGATCGGGCCCAAGACCTTCGCCAAGCTGGCGCCGCTGGTGACGACGTGACCGGTCACGACTGGCGGCTGGTTCCCTCGGCCGTCGCGGCCTGGGTGGCGGCCTGGCTCGGGGTGAGCGGGCATCACGCCGTCGCGGTGTGGCTGGGCGTGCTCTGCGCCGCGACGGCGGTCCTCGTGGGCTCCCGGTGGTGGCAGTTGGTGGCCGTGGTGTTCGTGGCGGTGGCCGTCGTCTCGGTGGCGGCGGCGCTGCTGCGTCACGGCGGCCCGCTCGCCGCACTCGCCGACGAGGAGGCGATCGTCCGGGCCGAGGTGACGGTGGTATCCGAGGCCCGGGTGTTCACCGGCGAGGGCAGGCCCGCGTTCGCGGTCGCCGCGGCGCGGATCGAATGGGTCGACCCGGGCGACGGGCCGGTGGGGCCGCGCGTGCCCGTCGAGGTGCGGGGCAGCGGGACGGCGGCGCGGTGGACGACGAGCCTCGCGCCGGGCGGGCGGTACCGGATCCGCGGCGTGCTCGGTCCCGGCCGACCGGGCGGTCCGGCGGCCGCGGCGCTGCGCGCGATCGAGGAACCGGTGCAGGTCGCGCGGCCGGGAGTGCTGCACGCGGTGGCCGCCGCGGCGCGACAGGGCCTGCGCGACGCGACGGCCTCCCTTCCCACCGACCAGGCCGCGCTGGTGCCGTCGCTGGTGGTGGGCGACACCTCGCGGATCACGGCCGCGATGGAAAGCCAGTTCAAGACCACGGCGCTGGCGCACCTGATGGCGGTGTCGGGCGCCAACCTGACCTTGATGCTGGGGGTGGTCCTCGCGCTGACCCGCGCGGTGGGCGGTCGCGGGTGGACGGTTCGCCTCGTCGCCGCCGCCGGGGTGGGCATGTTCGTCCTGGTGTGCGGGCCCGAGCCGTCGGTGCTGCGGGCCGCGGTGATGGGGCTGGTGGCGTTGGCGGCCACCGGGATCGGCAAGGGGCGCCGGACGGTGCGTGCTCTGGCGCTGTGCGTGGTCGTCCTCCTGCTGATCGATCCGTGGTTGGCCCGCAGCTACGGCTTCGCGCTCTCGGTGTCGGCGTGTCTGGGCATCGTCGTGCTCACGCCGTTGTGGATCGAGGCGATGACCCGATGGTCGCCCCGGTGGCTGGCCGAGGCGTTGGCCGTGCCGCTTGCTGCCCAGCTCGCCACGACCCCGCTCATCGTGGCGTTGAGCAGTCAGGTCTCGGTGGTGGGGGTGCTGAGCAATCTCCTGGCGGCGCCCTTCGTCGGGCCCACCACCGTGCTCGGCTTCGCGGCGGCGGCGCTGTCCTGGTGGCCCGGTCTCGCGGCGCTCGCGGGGTGGGCCGCGGGCTGGTGCAGCCAGCCGATCCTCTGGATCGCGGAGACCACCGCGGGGCTTCCCGGGGCCGCGGCGGCCTGGCCGGCCGGATGGGTCGGCGTCCTGCTGGCGGCGGCCGGAAGCGCCGCCTGCGCCGTGGCGGTCGCTCCGGTTCTCGCCCGCTGGTGGTGCGCCGCGGCCCTGGTGGCGGCGCTCGTCCTGGCCTCGGTCCTTCCCGCGCCGACGCCGGGCTGGCCGATGGGGGACTGGCGGATCGCCTTCTGCGCCGTCGGACAGGGCGATGCCACGGTGGTGCGTACCGCCGAGCATGGCGCCATCGTCGTGGATGCCGGCCCGGAGCCGACAGCCGTGCTCGCGTGTCTGGATGCGCTGGGGGTTCGGGATGTCCCGCTGGTGGTGCTCACCCACTATCACGCCGACCACGTCGGCGGCTTCGAGGGCGTGGTGCGACGCTACCGGCCGACGCTGGTGCTGGTGAGCGCGCTGGCCGCCCCGGCGATGGCCGCCGCGGAGGTGAACGCACGGGCGCGTGCGGTGGGCGCCGAGGCGCGGACGGCGGTTCCGGGGGAGCGGATCGTCGTCGGGGAGGTGGCCTGGACCACCGTGGCCTCCGGCGCGTCGGCGGTCCTGCTGGAAGCGGACGGAGGGGCCGTGGAGGGGGAGTCCGGCAGGGAGAACGATGCGTCCGTCGTCGGGATCGTGGAGACCTCGGGCATCCGGATGCTGCTGCCGGGCGACGTGGAGCCCGACGGGCAGCGGCGGGCGATGGAAGCGGCCAGGAGCCTGGGCGTGTCGCTGGAGGTCGAGATACTGAAGCTGCCGCACCACGGCTCGTCGCGCCAGGACCGGACGTTCTTCGAGGCCACCGGGGCACGGATCGCGGTGGCCAGCTCAGGCCCGGGCAACGCGTACGGACATCCCAGCGACGCCGTGCTGAGGCTGTCCGGCGAGCTGGGGATGCAGGTGCTGCGCACCGACGAGCAGGGCTCGTTGGCGCTGGCGGTCTCGGATCGCACGGTCGCGGTGCGCGCGTCCGGGCGGCAGTTGGGCCAGGCGCGGGGCTAAGGAGTCGTCCGGGGCGGCGCGGTGTCGGTGTGCTCTGGCAAGCTTGGCCAGGTGAACGACACGGCCTTTGGACGCACCCTGCTGGTCACCGGCTCCGACGAGTTGCTGGGCGAGCGGGCTGTCGCGTCCCGCAGGAGGCAGGCGCTCAAGGAACGGCCCGAGGCGCAGGTCAACGAGCTGCTCGCCGATCAGCTCGAGTCGACCATGCTCAGCGAGGTGCTGGGCGGATCGTTGTTCGCCAGCGACACGATCGCGATCATCGACGATCTCGGGGCCTGCCCTCCGGCCGCGGTGGATCAGGTCCTGGCCGCCGCGGCCGATCCCGGGCCAGAGCTGTGCCTCATCCTGCGCCATCGCGGAGGGGTGAAGGGCAAGGGGCTGCTGGACAAGCTGAAGAAGGCGAAGGTGCCCGTGGAGGCCGTGGCGGCGCCCAAGACCTGGGAGCTGCCGAAGTTCGTCATGGCGGAGGCGCGGTTGCAGAAGATCGCGCTCAGCCAGGATGCCGCGGCCGCCCTCGTGGCTGCCGTTGGCAGCGATCTGCGCGCGCTCGTCGGGGCGGTGGCCCAGCTGTCCTCGGATGCGCCCTCCTCCGAGGTCGACGAGGCCATGATCAAGCGCTACTTCGCGGGGCGCGCGGAGGTCACCTCGTTCGCGGTCGCCGACGCGGTGCTCGCCGGGCAGGCCTCGTTGGCCGTCGAACGGCTGCGATGGGCGCTGAACACGGGGGCGGCCCCCGTTCTGGTCACCAGCGCGTTGGCCGGGTCTCTGAGGGGGATGGGCAAGTATCTGGACGCGGAGGCCTCCGGGCTGCCCGGAGCGGAACTGGCCCGTCACGTCGGGGTGCCGCCCTGGAAGCTCAAGGACTATGCGCGCAATGCCCGGCTGTGGGGCTCGGGCGGGATCGCCAACGCCATCCGGGTGGTCGCCCGCACCGACGCCGATGTGAAGGGGGCGGCCGTGGACGCGCAGTACGCGCTGGAGGCCATGATTCTGGGGGTGCTCAGCCAGCGTCGCCGGTGAGACACACCGCGCAGCGGTGGTGATGCGCTGGTGGTGACGTGCTGGCTCGATGCAGTGGTGATGCTCGATGCAGTGGTGATGACTGGGAGGCGATGACCGAAAACAGGAAGACGCACGACAGAGCGTCCCGACCACCGAGTGGGTCGAGACGCTCTGTCGTGCGGAGCCTGTGCCGCGGGCCCGCGCCGAAGCTGGGCCTCGCCGGGATCAGGCAGCGAGCGTGTTGGCGGCCTTCGAGATGGAGGACTTGCGGTTGGCAGCCTGGTTCTTGTGGATGACGCCCTTGCTGACGGCCTTGTCGAGGGCGCGGTTGGCAACCTTGGCGGCCTCGGCGGCCTTCTCGGCATCGCCGGCGGCGACCGCGTCCTGGAACTTGCGGGTGTAGGTGCGAAGCTCCGACTTGACGGCCTTGTTGCGCAGACGAGCCTTCTCGTTGGTCTTGATGCGCTTCTTCTGGGACTTGATGTTCGCCACTTGGCAAGCCTCTTTAAATCTGTTGACTACTCGGTAGAGCGCCCATCCGGACGCGACGACCAAGGCTACACCGACAGCGCGGCCGCCCCAAATCGGGCACGCCTTAGTGCGTCGGCAGAGTGACGCACTAGGGCAGTGCTATCTGGCGGTCGTGCCGAGGGTGCCTCGTGAGGGGGCATGGCGCGCGCCGTCAATGACCGTATCGCGGTGTCGGCCGCCGTCCTAGCTGGGTCGCCAATGCGACGAGGAGCGTGGGACAATGACATGATTGCCCATCCGCATCCCGAGGAACACTGCATGCCCGCACCGCGCCCAGGACGTACCCGCCCGGACGTCATCCGCAACTTCTGCATCATCGCCCACATCGATCACGGCAAGTCGACGCTGGC
>DAOLFC010000158.1:0-7452 GCA_035326505.1 Arachnia sp. | reverse complement strand
TGCCGTCGCCCTTGCGCCAGCCCTTGCGCTTCCAGCCCGGCAGCCACTTGGTGAGGGAGTTGATCACGTACTGCGAGTCGCACAGGATCCTCAGCGGCTCGTCGATATGGGCGGTGGATCGCAGCAGGTCCAGCACGGCCATGAGCTCGCCCATGTTGTTGGTGCCGTGCGGCCATCCACCGGAGGCCCAGACGTCGTCGGAGATGTACCAGGCCCAGCCGGCGGGACCGGGGTTGGACAGCGAGGAGCCGTCGGCAGCGGCGACGATCACCGGCGCGCGGCGCACGCCCGCGCGTACGCGGGCTCGATGACCTCGCGGATCAGCCGCACCTTCTCCTCGTGCGAGCAGAACGCCGCCCGCATCGCCGCGAGCGTGATGTCGCGCATATCGGGGACGTCCCAGCCGAAGGCGTCGAAGCAGCGGGCGAACTCGGCGCTCATGGTGGTGCCGCTCATCAGCCGGTTGTCGCAGTTGATGGTGATGTTGAAGCCCAGCTCGCGCAGCACGCCGACGGGGTGGTCCTCGAACCGGCCCACCACCCCGGTCTGCACGTTGGAGGTGACGCAGATCTCTAGCGGGATCTGCGCGTCGAGCAGGTAGTGAGCCAGGCGGCCCATGCGGGGGCCGTCGGGGTGGTCGAAGTCGATCTCCTCGCAGATCCGCACGCCGTGCCCGATGCGCCGCGCGCCGCACAGCTGCAGCGCCTCCCAGATCGACTTCGGCCCGGCGGCCTCGCCCGCATGGATGGTGTACTGCATGTTCTTGCGGCGCAGGAACTCGAACACCTTGTCGAAGCGGGTGGACGGCCAGCCGTCTTCGGCCCCGGCGATGTCGAATCCCACGACGGTGTCGTCGCGGAAGTCGACGGCCAGCTGGGCGACGTCGAGCGTGGGCTCGCCGTGGCGCATCGAGGTGAGGATCTGGCGTACGACGATGGGGGTGCCCGCGCCGGCCGCCTCCGCCATGCCCTCGTGCAGGCCGTCGCGCACGGCCTCGACGGCGTCGCGCATCGAGAGGTCGCGACGGGTGTGCTGCTCGGGGGCCCACCGCGCCTCGGCGTAGACCACGCCGTCGGCGGCGTGGTCGAGCACGAACTCGCGGGCCACCCGGCGCAGGTGCCCGGCGGTCTGCATGGCGGCGACGGTGTACTCGAAGGTCTGCAGGTAGTCGACGAGGCTGCCCGAATCTGCGGCGTCGAAGAACCAGTCGCGCAGCGTGCGCGGGTCGCAGGACGGCAGTTCCTGGGAGGCTTCCCGGCAGTGGTCGATCACGGTGTGCGGACGCAGGCCGCCGTCCAGGTGATCGTGAAGAGCCACCTTCGGCAGCGCCGTGATCAGTTCCTCAGACATCCGGTCTTCCTTCCTTCGTCACAGGACCGCTTCGCTGCACACTACCGTTTTCGCCGGACAACCTCACACCACCTGCCGCACGAGCGCGGTGGCGGAGGCGACCATCGCCTCGGTCTGCCGGCGCCACCCGGCCTCCTGCAGCCGGTACGGCCCGGTGGCCAGCGAGATGATCACCGCGGCGGCCCTCAGCCGCAGCTCGACGGGGTCCACCCGCCGGTCGAAGACGGGCACCCACGCGGCCAGCAGGGCGCGCACCCGCTTCTCCTGCTCCTTGTTCATGCCGCCGATCGTCGCGAGATGCGCGATCAGGCAGGCGAGGTCGTCGGCGCGCCGTCCGGGCCCGATGGTATCGATGTCGAGAATGCCGGCGATGCGCCCTCCGGCCACATGCAGCTGCCCCTCGTGGAAGTCGCCATGGGTGGGTTCCTCCCCCTTCGGGAGACCGGAGAGCCCGGTGGTGATCTGGTCGACGAGCCACTCCAGGTCGGGCGCGATCTCCGGCATCGGCCGCTCCACGAGCCGCGCGTAGTGCTGCACCGAGTCCGGCCACGCCGAGCGGCGCTCCAGCTTCGAGACGGCGGCGGGCATCGCGTCGAGGATGCCGATCAGCTGCTCCGCCTTGCAGGGCGCCTCCTCGTCGAAGATGGCCTTGGCGAGCGGGACGCCGGGCAGCGCGCGCAGCAGGAGGAGGTGGTCGGACGTCGTCGCCAGCACCTCCGGCGCAGGCACCCCGGCGGCGCGCAGGATGGTGTGCTTGTTGACGATGTCGGCGAAGAAGCGCTCGCGCAGCACCTTGGTGTAAAAGGTGGCGCCGTGCGCCGGCACCTCGACCTTCACCACCGCGCGGCGGCGCGGCCGGTAGCCGATCATGGTGAGCTGCACCTGCTCCGCCGCCACGGGCGTGGGCAGTACCCGGTGCTCGTTGAGGACCTCGGCCATGCTCTGCGGGAAGGCGGCCCGGTTGAGGCCGGGCAGGTCCGGGTCGTTCGGGTAGAGCCACACGGCTGCGCGGCGGGAGCCGTCCTCGAAGATGAGCGCGTTGGCGTCCGACGGCTGCAGCTCGCCGGCGCGGGTGCTCACGCCCAGCATCTCGGTGCGCTCCCCGTAGGACCACGCGACGTGGGCCCTGTAGGTGGCCGTGGTGTACTTCTCGGGCGACGAGTCCACCTGATCCAGCGACCATCGCAGCAGCCGTCCCCCCGCGTGCGCGACGGCGGCCTCCAGCAGGGGCGCGATGCCCGGGCCGGTGAGCAGCCGAGAGCCGTCGTCAGGCATCGGCCGCCTCCTCGGGCTGCGTCTCGGCGGGCTCGACGACGCGGACCCGCAACCACGACGCGCGCCGCCCGTCCATCGCGGTCACCTCGAAGACCAGCATGGAGGGTTCGGCGTCGTCGCCCGGCTCCTTCGGGACGAGCTGCACCGTGGCGGTCGCCGCCAGCCGCGGAAGCTCTCCGGAGGCGGCCATGAAATAGCCCGCGACGGTGTCGTAAGGCCCTTCGGGGATGACGTATCCGGTGAGATCGGCGAACTCCTCGATGGTGGTGAGGCCGTCGAGCTGGTCGATGTGCGCGGACGGGACGCTCGGCAGGTCGTACTCGTCGGTGATGTCGCCGATCAACTCCTCCATCAGGTCCTCCAGCGTGACGATGCCCGCCGTGCCGCCGTACTCGTCGCGCACGATCGCCAGGTGCGAGCGCTCCTTGCGCATCTCCGTCATCGCCCGCAGGATCTTGGCGCTGTCGGGCAGGCTGAGCACCGGCCGCACGATCGAGCGCAGGTCGCCGCTGCGGGCCGCGCCCTCGACGTCCATCAGGTCGCGCACATGCAGGAAGCCGAGGATCCGGTCGGTGCTGCCGTCGGTGACGGGATAGCGGGAGTGCGGGGCGCCCCGCACCTCGCGGTAGGCCTGCGGGATCGGCATGTCGGCAGGCAGGAAGTCGACCTCCGTGCGCGGCACCATCACCTCGCGCAGCGTCCGCTCCCCCGCATCGAAGACCTCGTCGACGATGCGCCGCTCCTCCTGGCCGAGGGTGGCCGAGCTGGAGACCATCTGGCGCAGCTCCTCGTCGCTCATCACGTCGCGGGCCTGCGTGGGATCGCCGCCGAGCACGCGCACGAGCGCGTCGGTCGAGACCCCGAGGAACCAGATCACGGGCCGCAGCAGCGTCGCGATGCCCGAGACCAGCGGAGCCAGGGCCAGCGCGAACGCCTCCGCCCGTTGCATCGCCAGCCGCTTGGCGGTGAGTTCGCCGATCACGATGGAGAAGTAGGAGATCGCGACGGTGATCAGCACCAGCATCAGCGGCGACGCGACGCCCTCCGGCACCCCCCACGCCTCCAGCGCCGGGGTGAGATACGGGGCGATCGTCGCGGCACCGAAGGACGCGGACAGGAAGCCCGACAGCGTCACCCCGATCTGCACCGCCGAGAGGAAGTTGTTGGGGTTGCCGGTGAGCTTCTCGACGGTGCGGCCCCGCGTCCCCTTCGCGGCCAGTTGCCGGACCTGGCTGTCGCGCAGGGTGACCAGGGCCATCTCCGCGGCGGCGAAGGTGCCGCCGATCAGGATGAACAGGAAGATCAGGGCGATGTCGGACCACATAGTTGTCCCCGACGCCGTCTAGCGGAAGATGACCGTGCGGTCGCCGTCGGAGAGGACCCGGTGCTCGGCGAAGAGCCGCACCGCCTCGGCGAGGGTCTGCGACTCCTGGGCCTGCCCCTTGCTGACCAGCTTCGCCACGCTCATGGAATGGTCGACGCGCACCACGTTCTGCTCGATGATCGGGCCCTCGTCGAGATCGCTGGTGACGAAGTGCGCCGTGGCGCCGATCAGCTTCACGCCGCGCGTGTGGGCCTGCCGGTAGGGGTTGGCCCCCTTGAAGCCGGGCAGAAAGGAGTGGTGGATGTTGATCGCGCGCCCAGCGAGGAACGCGCACAGCTCCGGGCTGAGGATCTGCATGTAGCGGGCGAGGACCACCAGTTCCACGTCGTGCGAGGAGACGAACTCCATCACCTCTGCCTCGAAGGCGGCCTTGGTGTCGGGGGTCACGGTGCGATGCCGGAACGGCACGCCGTAGAACCGCGCCATCGGCGCGAGCACCGCATGGTTGGCCAGGATACCCGTCACCTCGATCGGCAACTCGCCGCCGCGGGCCCGGAACAGCAGGTCGTTGACGCAGTGCCCGGCCTTCGACGCGAGCAGCAGCGTGCGCATGGGACGCCCCCCGTCGTCCACCTGATAGCTGGCGGAAAGGCCTTCCGCCACGCCCGCCACCTCGCGGGTGAGATCGTCGCTGGTCGCCCCGGTGATCTCGATGCGGGTGAAGAACTGCCCGGTATCCGGCGACGAGAACTGCTGCAGCTCGATGATGTTGCCCTGAACCGCGACGACGGCCCCGGTGAGGGCATGCACGATGCCCGGCCGGTCCGGGCAGCTCAGGGTGACGACAAGATGGCGCATGGGCGTCACTCTACCCGGACCGGCTCGCATGCCTCTGCCACCGGAACCGGCGCCCGTACTCACCCCGCACCGTCGCGAGAGGAATCTTTTACACGAATTATTCTGTAATAAGTACAGACATACGAAAAGGAGCTTACATTGACTCAGTCCCGGTAATGCGCCGGGGTCTATCCACTGCGGCAAAGGAGCGAAAGTGGCTCAGAGCACTTCCCCCCAACGGGTGATCCCGCCCGAGGCCTACAAGGAGGTCCGGGACTCCGCTCAGTTCATCGAACTCAAGCGGGTGTTTCGCGGCTTCGCCTTCCCCATGACGGCGGCGTTTCTCGGCTGGTACATCTTCTATGTACTCGGCTCGGTGTTCGCCCGCGACATCATGGCCACCCCTTACATCGGCAAGCTCAACGTCGGCCTCACCCTCGGCCTCCTCCAGTTCGTCACCACCTTCCTGATCACCTGGCTGTACATGCGCCACATGACCAAGAACGTCGACCCCATCGCCACCGAGATCCGCGAGAAGCTTGAGGAGCAGGCCCAGTGACTCTTCCGACCATGACCCTGCTGGAGACGATCGGCAACCCGGTCATCAACATCTCCATCTTCGCCGCCTTCGTGGTGGTCACCCTCGGCGTCGTGATCTACGTCTCCGGCGGAGGACGCAAGAAGAAGAACGCCGGGGACTTCTACACCGGCGGCGCCCAGTTCGACGGCCGGCAGAACGGTTTCGCGATCGCGGGCGACTACCTCTCGGCCGCCTCCTTCCTCGGCATCGTCGGCGCCGTCGCCTTCTACGGCTACGACGGTCTGCTCTACTCCATCGGCTTCCTCGTCGCCTGGTTGGTCGCGCTGCTGCTCGTCGCCGAGCCGCTGCGCAACACCGGCAAGTACACGATGGCCGACGTGCTCAGCTTCCGCATGGAGCAGAAGCCGGTCCGGATGGCCGCCGCGATCTCCACCCTCGCGGTCTCCCTGTTCTACCTGCTGGCCCAGATGGCCGGCGCCGGCACCCTCGTGGCGCTGCTGCTGGGCATCAGCGACAAGACCGGCCAGAACATCGTCGTCGGCATCGTCGGCCTGATCATGGTGGCCTACGTCCTCATCGGCGGCATGAAGGGCACCACCTGGGTGCAGATGATCAAGGCGGTGCTGCTGATCATCGGCGCCGGCGTGATGACCATCTGGGTGTTCGTGGTGCATGACTTCAGCTTCACCACCCTCCTCCAGGCCGCCGTCGACACCACCGACGCCGCGGGCGGCGACGGGGACTCCCTGATGCGGCCGATGAGCAAGTACGGCACCAACGTCTGGGGCTTCATCTCGCTGTCGCTGGCCCTGGTGCTCGGCGCCTCCGGCCTGCCCCACGTCCTGATGCGGTTCTACACGGTGCCCACCGCCAAGGAGGCCCGCCGCTCGGTGAGCTGGGCGATCGGCCTGATCGGCGCCTTCTACCTGTTCACCATGGTGCTCGGCTACGGCGCCGCCTCGCTGGTGGGCTTCGACCGCATCGAGGCCATGCCCGGCGGCCAGAACGCCGCCGCCCCGGCCTTGGCCTTCGAACTGGGCGGAACGGTCCTGATGGCGGTCATCGCGGGCGTGGCATTCGCCACCATCCTGGCGGTGGTCGCGGGCCTGACGGTGACCGCGTCGGCGTCCTTCGCCCACGACATCTACAACAGCGTGATGAAGGACGGCAAGGCGGCGCCCGAGCAGGAGGTGAAGGTCGCCCGGATCGCGTCGGTGGTGATCGGCGTCGTGGCGATCTTCGGCGGCATCCTCGCCGCCGGCCAGAACATCGCCTTCCTGATCTCGCTCGCCTTCGCGATCGCGGCCTCGGCCAACCTTCCGTCGATCCTGTACTCCCTGTACTGGAAGCGGTTCTCGACGAAGGGCTCCACCTGGTCGATCTACGGCGGCCTGATCAGCTCCATCGTGCTGATCATCTTCTCCCCGGCGATCTCCGGGGCCAAGAGCTCGATGCTCGGCGAGTCGATCAACTTCGCCTGGTTCCCGCTGGACAACCCTGCCATCGTCTCGATCCCGATCGGCTTCTTCCTGGGCTACCTGGGCTCCGTCATGAACCCCGACGGCGACAAGTTCGAGAACGAGGCCGCCGAGATGGAGGTCCGCTCCATGACCGGTGCCGGCGCGGCGGGCGCGCTCGACCACTGATCCCCGTCCCCACTCCCCCACACGGCGTCCCCGGCCTGGCCCAGGCCGGGGACGCCGTCTTTGCCACCTCGCGCGCACGGACCCCCGAGGCTCGGAGTAGAGTCGGGGGCGTCGACCAATCCCACGAGAGGACTGAACCACTGTGAGCACTGCTGCTCCCGTAAAGATCGCCGTTACCGGTGCCGCCGGCCAAATCTGCTACTCCCTGCTGTTCAGGATCGCGAGCGGCTCGCTGCTGGGTGACACCCCCATCGAACTGCGCCTGCTGGAGATCACCCCGGCGCTGAAGGCGCTCGAGGGCGTCGTCATGGAGCTGGACGACTGCGCCTTCAGCAACCTCGTCAAGATCGAGATCGGCGACGACCCCACCAAGGTCTTCGACGGCGTGAACCTGGCCATGCTGGTCGGCGCCATGCCGCGCAAGGCCGGCATGGAGCGCGGCGACCTGCTGAGCGCCAACGGCGCCATCTTCACCGCCC
>DAOLFC010000157.1:0-7492 GCA_035326505.1 Arachnia sp. | reverse complement strand
GGCCAACCGCGCCACCATCGGCAACATGAGCCCCGAGTACGGCTCGACCATCGCGGTCTTCCCGATCGACGACAAGACCACCGACTACCTCCGCCTGACCGGCCGCGACGCGCAGCAGATCGCCCTCGTCGAAGCCTACTCCAAGGCGCAGGGGCTCTGGCACGACCCCGCCCACGAGCCGGTCTACTCGGAGTACATCGAACTCGATCTCTCCACCGTCGTGCCGTCGATCGCCGGCCCGAAGCGTCCCCAGGACCGGATCAAGCTGGTCGACTCCAAGACCAACTTCCAGGACAACATCGGCCACTACAGCGCCAATCCCGACGCGAAGATCCCGGTCACCCTGCACGACGGCTCCTCCTTCGACCTGGAGAACGGGGCGGTCACTGTCGCCTCGATCACCTCCTGCACCAACACCTCCAACCCGAGCGTGATGATCGGCGCGGCGCTGGTGGCGAAGAAGGCCGTGGAGCGCGGGCTCACCCGCAAGCCGTGGGTCAAGACCTCCCTGGCCCCGGGCTCCCAGGTGGTCACCGACTACTACGAGAAGGCCGGGCTCACTCCGTACCTGGACGCCATCGGCTTCAACCTCGTCGGGTACGGCTGCGTCACCTGCATCGGCAACACCGGCCCCCTGATCCCCGAGATCTCCCAGGCCGTGAACCAGCACGACCTGGCCGTGACCGCCGTGTTGTCCGGCAACCGCAACTTCGAGGGCCGGATCAGCCCCGACGTGAAGATGAACTACCTGGCCAGCCCCATGCTGGTGATCATCTACGCGCTCGCCGGCACCATGAACGTCGACCTGTTCAACGACCCGATCGGCCAGGACAAGGACGGCGCGGACGTCTACATGCGCGACCTGTGGCCGTCGCAGGCCGAGATCGAGGAGGTCGTCGGCTCGTCGATCTCCGCCGAGATGTACGCCGACCGTTATGCCGACGTGTTCAGCGGCGACGACCGCTGGCGCTCGCTGCCCACGCCCGACGGCGAGGTCTTCGAGTGGGACGACGCCTCCACCTACGTCCGCAAGGGCCCGTACTTCGACGGCATGCCCGCCGAGCCCGAGCCGGTGCAGGACATCTCCGGCGCGCGGGTGCTGCTCAAGCTGGGCGATTCGGTGACCACCGACCACATCTCGCCGGCGGGCAACATCAAGCCCGATTCGCCGGCCGGCACCTACCTCGCCGAGCACGGCGTGGCGCGCAAGGACTTCAACTCCTACGGTTCCCGGCGCGGCAACCACGAGGTGATGATCCGCGGCACCTTTGCCAACATCCGGCTGCGCAACCAGATCGCGCCCGGCACCGAGGGCGGCTTCACCCGCGACTTCACCCTCGACGATGCGCCGGTCACCACGGTCTACGAGGCCGCGCAGAGCTACGCGGCCAGGGAGATCCCGCTGGTGGTGCTCTCCGGCAAGGAGTACGGCTCCGGGTCGTCGCGCGACTGGGCAGCCAAGGGCACCGCGCTGCTGGGTGTGCGCGTCGTGATCGCGGAGAGCTACGAGCGCATCCACCGCTCCAACCTGATCGGCATGGGCGTCCTCCCGCTGCAGTTCCCGGAGGGCCAGACGGCCGACTCCCTGGGGCTCACCGGAGAGGAGACCTTCTCCGTCAGCGGCGTGACCGAGCTCAACGAGGGGCGCACCCCCGCCACGATGAAGGTCACGGCCGTCAAGCCCGACGGTGCCGTCGTCGAGTTCGACGCCGTGGTGCGCATCGACACGCCCGGGGAGCGCAGCTACTACCTCAACGGCGGCATCATGCAGTACGTCCTGCGGAACCTCGCCAAGGCCTGATCCGCGCCGACGACAGCGACAAGGGGCCGCACCTTCGAAGGTGCGGCCCCTTCCGTGTGCCTTCCGAATCGGCTCTTTCGTGCGCTTGTCGTCCGCGGGGGCTGTGACCAAGGACTACTATCGAGCCCATGCCTCTGCTGGACTCGATCACTCATCCCAGGGATCTTCGCGCGCTGTCCAAGCGCCAGTTGGAGGCCCTGGCCGACGAGATCCGCGCCTTCCTGATCACCAAGGTCAGTCGCACCGGCGGGCACCTCGGCCCCAACCTGGGGACGGTCGAACTCACCATGGCCATCCACCGGGTCTTCGACTCGCCCCACGACCCGATCATCTTCGACACCGGGCACCAGGCCTACGTCCACAAGATCCTGACGGGCCGGGCCGCGGGATTCGACGGGCTTCGGCAGCGGGGTGGCCTGTCCGGCTACCCGGAGCGGGCGGAGTCCGAGCACGACTGGCTCACCAGCTCGCACGCCTCCTCGGCGCTGTCCTGGGGCGAGGGCATGGCGAAGGCCTTTCACCTGAAGGGGGAGAAGCGCACGGTGGTGGTCGTCGTCGGCGACGGCGCCCTGACCGGCGGCATGGCCTGGGAGGCTCTCAACAACATCGCCGCCCAACCCCATCTCCGCCTGGTCATCGTGGTCAACGACAACGGCCGCTCCTACACCCCTACCGTCGGCGGGCTGGCCAATCATCTCTCGATGCTGCGCACCGACGCGCGCTACGAGCAGACCCTCAGCTTCATCAAGCGCACCGTCAACCGGATCCCGCTGGTGGGGCGGGCGCTCTACGACCTGCTGCACGGCTTCAAGACCGGCGTCAAGGACGTGCTGACCCCCGAGCACGGGCTCTTCGCCGACCTGGGAATCAAGTACACCGGTCCCATCGACGGCCACGACATCGGGGCGCTCACCAACCTGCTCGACCAGGCGCGCCAGTTCGGCCAACCGGTGATCGTGCATTGCGTGACCCGCAAGGGCAAGGGATTTCACGCCGCCGAGAACCACGAGGAGGACCGCTTCCACGCCGTCGGGCAGATCAACGAGTTCACCGGGGAGCCGCTGTCGGCGGCGCTGCAGGCCACCTGGACCGACGCGTTCGCCGAGACCATGGTGCGGCTGGGTGGCGAGCATCGCCACCTCGTCGCGATCACGGCGGCCATGCTGTATCCCGTCGGATTGGGGCGCTTTGCCGCGACCTATCCCGATCGGATCTACGACGTCGGCATCGCCGAGCAACACGCGATCGCATCCGCGGCGGCGATGGCCACCGCCGGGCTCCATCCCGTCGTGGCGCTGTACTCCACCTTCCTGAACCGTGCCTACGACCAGGTCCTGATGGATGCGGCGCTGCACCGCAGCGGTGTGACGATCACCCTCGACCGGGCCGGCATCACCGGCACCGACGGGCCCAGCCACAACGGCATGTGGGACATCTCCCTGATGAGCACTGTCCCCGGGCTGCAACTCACCGCGCCCCGGGACCAGCAGCGGCTGGAGGAGGCCATGGAGCGGGCCGTCACCGTCGACGACGCGGTCACCGTCGTGCGCTTCTCCAAGGAGCGCCTGCCCAACCCGATCGACGCCGTGGCCTCGGAGGGCACGGGCCTGGAGCGCTTCGACCTGCTTCGGCTGGTTCCCGGGGCGCGGGTCCTTCTCGTCGGGATCGGGCAGTTCGCGGGCCTGGCGCTGGAGGTGGCCGACCGGCTCGCCGATCAGGGCGTGATGAGCACTGTGGTCGACCCGCTGTGGTGTCTGCCCGTCAGCTCCGCGCTCGTCGACTACGCGGCGCGCTTCGACCTGGTGGTGACCATCGAGGACAACCTCGTGCCGGGCGGGGCCGGCCAGCAGCTGCGCGCCGCCCTGGACGAGCGGGACAGCGCCTCCCGGGTGCATTGCATCGGCATCCCCCAACGATTCCTCGCCCACGGCAGCCGCCAGGAGGTGCTTGAGGAGGCCGGACTGACGGCGCCCCAGATCATGTTGCGGGTGCTCGACTTCGTCCTGACCCCCCAGCGGCAGCAACCGGCAGGCGTCGAGCGATCGCGCTAGTCCGCGCTTCCGGGGGAGTGCTCGGGAAGGGCTTCCTGCAGCAGAGGGGCCAGGAAGCCGGCCTGCCAGGGCCGCGCGCCGAGTTCCTGCAGCCGGGCGGCGCTGGGGGCCTCGTGGGTGGCTTCGAAGACCGCCTGCTGGATCACCGCCGGCGGGGCGATCAGGCTCGACTGGAAGCTCAGTTCGCAGGCCAGCGCGTCGATGCGAGGCCGCACCTGATCCCAGCGCCGCGAGGCGTCCGGGTTGGTGCGCTCCCAGGCCTTGGGATGGGGGAGCCCCGTCGGCTTGGGGCGGCGCGCGGGGTACCGTCGTTCGGGCAGCTCGGCGGCCTTGTTCAGCGCCGTGATCCAGTTGGTGCGGTAGCGCCGCGCCGAGGGGGTGCCGAACCCCGCGACGGCGCGTAAGGCCTCCGGACCCGGCATCGGCGCCTCCGGCCGCGCCAAGCCCGCCAGCTCGACGATCGCCAGGTCGCTCACGATGTGGCTCGGCGGGCGGTCCCGATGCCTGGCGATCGCGTCGCGCTCCAGCCACAGCTCCCGCGCGAGGGCGAGCTGCCGCGAACTGCGCAGGTTGGTGATCCCGCTGAGGCGCCGCCACGGCTCGGCGGGAGGCGAGGGAGGCGAGCTGTGGTGCCGCAACTCCCAGTCGAACTCCTCGCGCGCCCACTCCGCGCGCCCGACCGACGCGAGCTGGGCGTCGATGCTGTCGCGAAGTTCGATCAGGTAGTCCACGTCGAGCGCCGCGTAGGTGAGCCAGGACTCCCTGAGCGGCCTGGTGGACCAGTTGACGGCCGAGTGGGCCTTGCGCAGCTTGATGCCCAACTCGTACTTGAGCAGCATCCCCAGCGCGACGCCCGGCTTGCCGAGCAACCGGCCGCCGAGTTCGGTGTCGAAGATCCGCGGCGGAACGATGCCGATGTCGCGCATGCACGGCAGATCCTGGCTGGCGGCGTGGATCACCCATTCGGCGTCGCCCGTGGCCTGGACCAGACTGCCCAGGCCCTCCTGCTCGAAGGGAAGCGGATCGATCAGCCAGGTTCCTGCGCCCTGTCTGCGGATCTGGAAAAGATAGGCCTTGGGCCAGTAGCGGTAGCCGTGTGCGCGTTCGGCGTCGAACGCGACGGGTCCGTCGGCGGAGGCCAGGGCGTCGAGGCAGGTCGCCAGCTCCGCCGGGGTGGTCACCACGGGCTTGAGTGGCTCGCGGCTGTGTTCGATGTAGTCGCTCATCGACGGATCCGTTCGATCAGGCTGGTCACGCCGTAGGACGCGGGCGGCTCGCCCGCGACGGCGCGGAGAAGGTCTTGCCACGCGAGGAGGTGGTCGTCGAGGGGGTGGTGCTCGTCGAGCTGCGGCGTCCAGGACGCGCGCACCTCCACCTCGCCCCGGTCCGCCTCGATGCTCATCTGACCGAACGAGCGCCCGTAGGAGGCCGTGACGGTGCCGGCCAGCATGCCGTACTCGCACCCCTCGCGCTCCAAGGCGTCGGTGAGCCAGGACCAAGCGACCTCGGGGAGGAGCGGGTCGGCCACCATTTCCAGGTCGACCGCCGCCCGGGTGTAGCTGACGATGCGGAAGATGCCCTGCCAGGCATCGTTGCCGAGCGGATCGTGCAGCAGGATGAACCGGCCGGACGAGAGAGGCGCGGTCCCTCCGGCGCCGAGTTCGCCGCCGAGGGCCACCGAATAAGGGGCTATGCGCTGCGGCGATCCGATCTCCTCCACCTGCATTCCGGTACACCAGCGCATGGCCGCCAACTCCTCGAGCGCGCGGGCGAAGCGCGGGGAAGCGGGTGGGATGACGGGCACGGTGTGAGCCTAAGCCGGTAAGGCGTCGCGAGGCCGGAGGACGCGCCGCGCACCGGCTCCTATTCTGCGCGGTGCAGTCGCAGGCTTACGGAGTTGATGCAGTACCGAAGGTCGGTGGGCGTGTCGTATCCCTCTCCCTCGAAGACGTGCCCGAGGTGACCGTCGCAGCGAGCGCAGCGGACCTCGATCCTCGGCCGCCCCGGCAGGGAGCGGTCCTCGATGTAGCGCACCCGGTCGTCGGCGAGGGGGGCGAAGAAGCTGGGCCATCCGCAGTGGGAGGCGAACTTCTCGCTGCTGCGGAACAGCTCGGCGCCGCAGCCCTTGCAGGCGTAGACCCCTTCGTCCACGGTGTCGGTGTACTCGCCGGTGAACGGCCGTTCGGTGCCCCCCTCCCGGAGGACGTGATACTCGAGCGCGCTCAGTTGCGCGCGCCACTGCGAATCTAGCGTGCCGAGGGAATCCGGCGTGCCGAGTGTGACCTGCTGCTCGTCGTCCATGCCGTGAAGTCTAGGAGTCGCCCCGCAACGCCAGCACGCCCTCGTCGTCCTCGTCCAAGGCGAGGGGATGGGGGTGGCCGTCGAGCAGCTCCATGGCGCCGAAGGCGTAACGGGCCAGAATCAGCTGGCAGAGATGCTCGCTGTGGCCGATCGGCTCGGTGACGGCGACCGCTCCCGCGCGGAGCGCGGACTGCTGATGGGTGACATAGTGCGCGTCCGGGGTGAGATACAGGCTTCCGACGGCGATGGAGCGCCGTCCCTGTCCGCGCAGGGTCGACACGGCCGTGGCGGTCGCCCGTCCGTCGCCCTCGTCGACGGCGAGCTGAACGGGAAGCTTGTGATGGGCCGACCACTGACGCGCGCGCCGGGCGAGCAGCCCGTTGCCCCGGATGTCGCCCCCGACCGGCGCGGAGAGCACCAGTGCGTCCAGTTCCAGCACGGATCGTCGCTGGAGGGCTTCGCGCACCCGCTCGTCCAGGATGTTCAACAGCTCGGTGGCCGGCCCGATGGGGCGCGAGATGACGACGTTCAGGCCGCGTTGCAGACCCATCGCGCATTCCTCGTCGAGGCGGGGGTCGTGACCGGCGGCGGAGGACAGGTCGAGGGGGACGAGGACGATTTCGCGCCGTTCGTCCTCGCCGAGTTGCGCCACGACCTCGGATACGGTGGGCAGTCCGCCCAGGAAACCGAGTTCGACCGTCAGGTCCGGCCGGTACTCGGCCAAGGTGCGCCGGATGGCGAAGAAGGCGCCGGAGACGGTGAGGTCGTCGGGCTCCGGTGCGGTGAGCACGATTGCTGGGGCGACCACGGGACCCCCTTTCCGTCTCTCGGATGCCGACGCACAGTCTTGGAGGGATTGTAGACCAGGTCCATCATGCGGTCGGCACGTCAGCGCCGGATCGATGCTCGATACTGACCCCAGAGATGACGAAAGGCGAGTGCTCGCGAGCACTCGCCTTTCCCCTTGCCGGTGGGCGATGGCGGGTTCGAACCGCCGACCTCTTCGGTGTGAACGAAGCGCGCTACCACTGCGCCAATCGCCCCAGCGGTCACTAAATGTAGCGCAACTCGCCCGGATGCGCGAACTGAGCGACGAGCGCCCGGAATCGGGGCCGGCTCGCCTGGCGAGTGGAGCGCTCCCGTCGGCTGTGGCGAGGGGTCCTCGGGTCGGTGGGGGCGTCCCGAAGAGGTCCTGGTCGCGGCCGATTTGGCATCCTCGGAAATGGTGCGCTAGAGTTCTCAACGCGTCGGAGAGACAAGCCCGAAAGGGAAGGCCTCGAAGAAGCATGCGGACGTGGCTCAGTTGGTAGAGCATCACCTTGCCAAGGTGAGGGTCGCG
>DAOLFC010000156.1:0-7513 GCA_035326505.1 Arachnia sp. | reverse complement strand
CCTTGCATCTGACGCACCAGGACGCCGCTCGCTACGGCCACCACTTCCGCAACACACCCTAGGGCCAATGCCGAGCGTCGATTGGGAAAGCCTGAGGGCGGCCGCCCGTGAGGCCGCCGGATCGGCTTACGCCCCCTACTCGGGTTTTCCCGTCGGCGCCGCTGCGCTGGTCGACGACGGCCGCACCGTCACCGGCTGCAACGTGGAGAACGCCTCCTACGGCCTCGGCCTCTGCGCGGAGTGCGGCCTGGTCAGCGAGCTGCACCGCGGCGGGGGCGGCCGCCTCGTCGCCTTCTGCTGCGTCAACGGGAACGGCGAGGTGATCATGCCCTGCGGCCGATGCCGCCAGCTCCTGCACGAGCATGGAGCACCCGGCTTGCTGCTGCTCACCCCGTCGGGGCTCCGCACGATCGGCCAGGTGCTTCCGGACGCCTTCGGTCCCCAGGATCTGGAGGCCCTCTCATGACCATCGACCCCTTCGCCGCGATCGACGTGATCCGGGCCAAGCGGGACGGGCTTGCGGTCCCGGAGGCGGCGTTGCGCTGGATGGTCGACGCGTTCACTCGCGGGCAGGTGTCCGACGCCCAGATGGCCTCCTTCGCGATGGCGATCTTCCAGCGCGGGATGAGCCGCGACGAGATCCGCATCCTCACCGACGCCATGATCTCCTCGGGCGAGCGGATGAGCTTCGGCGCGCTCGGCACGCCCACCGTCGACAAGCATTCGACCGGCGGGGTGGGCGACAAGATCACGCTGCCCCTGGCGCCGTTGGTGGCGTGCTTCGACGTGGCCGTGCCGCAGCTCGCCGGTCGCGGGCTGGGCTACACCGGCGGCACGCTCGACAAGCTGGAGTCCATCCCGGGGTGGCGGGCCGACCTCAGCAACGACGAGATCCTGGCCCGGCTCTCCCGCGGGGCGGGGGCGGTGATCTGCGCCGCCGGGCGCGGGCTGGCTCCCGCGGACAAGAAGCTGTACGCCCTGCGCGACGAGACGGGAACCGTGGAGTCGATCCCGCTGATCGCCTCGTCGATCATGTCGAAGAAGATCGCCGAGGGAACCGGCGCGCTGGTGCTCGACGTCAAGTTCGGTTCCGGCGCTCTCATCACCGACGTCGAGCGCGCCACCGAGCTGGCCCGCACCATGGTGGCCCTGGGCACCGACTCCGGCGTGGCCACCACCGCGCTGCTCACCGACATGTCCGTCCCTCTGGGAAGAGCCATCGGCAACGCCAACGAGGTGCGCGAGTCCGTGGAGATCCTGGCCGGCGGCGGGCCGCCGGACGTGCGCGAGCTCACCGTCGCGCTGGCCCACGAGATGCTGGCGCTGATCGGCAGGCCCGGCCTCGATGTCGCAGCCGCCCTCGACGACGGACGCGCCATGGACCGCTGGCGCGCCATGATCCAGGCCCAGGACGGCGACCCCGACGCCGCCCTGCCGGTGCCGAACGAGACCCATGTCGTCGTCGCTCCGCGATCCGGCTATGTCACCGCGATGGAGGCCCTGCCGTTCGGCATCGCCGCCTGGCGGCTGGGTGCCGGACGCGCCCGGGCCACGGATCCCATCGTGCATGCCGCCGGGATCGACCTCCACGCCAAGCCCGGCGACGCCGTGCGCGAGGGTCAGCCCCTGTTCACCCTGTCGGCCGACGACGCGGCGCGCTTCCCCCGCGCCCTTGAGGCGCTGGAAGACGCCTGGCGGATCGGCGACGAACCGCCAGCCGCCGCCCCCCTCATCCGCGAACGAATCACCGCCTGATCCGGCGTCGGCCGCTAGTAGACCATCTTCATCGCCGACTGGACCTCGCGAAGGGTCTGGTCGGCGATCTGGTTGGCGCGCCGGTTCCCCTCGGCGAGCACCTGAGCCAGGTAGCGCTGGTCGGCCACCAGTTCGGCGCGGAGCTCGCGGTGGCGGGCGAAGCGCTCGTTGACCGCCTCGGTGACCAGCTTCTTCAGGCCGCCGCCGCCCGCGTCGCCCAGCTCGTCGGCCACGTCGACGGGGTCCCGGTCGAGGCAGAGCGCCGCGATGTTGACCAGATTCGAGACCTCGGGTCGCCGCGCGGGGTCGTAGGCGATGTGCCGGTCGGAGTCGGTCTTGGCCTTCTTGATCAGCTTCGCAGTCTCGTCGGCCGTGAAGCCCAGTTCGATGGTGTTGCCCTTCGACTTCGACATCTTGGTGCCGTCGAGGCCCAGGATGGTGCCGCTTCGGCTGAGCAGCGCCTCCGGCTCGGGGAACACCGGGCGGGACGGATCGGCCCGGCCGTAGCGCTCGTCGAACCGCCGGGCGATGACGCGCGCCTGCTCCAGGTGCGGGAGCTGATCCTTGCCCACCGGCACCAGATTGGCCTTGCAGAACAAGATGTCGGCGGCTTGATGCACCGGGTAGGTGAGCATCAAGCCCGACATCGGACGATCGCCGGTGAGATCGAGCTCGGTCTTGACGGTGGGGTTGCGGCGCAGCTCCGCGTCGGTGACGATCGACAGGAAGGGCAGCATCAACTGGTTCAGCGCGGGCACCTGCGAATGCGTGAAGAACGTGACCTCCGACGGATCGAGTCCCGCGGCCAGGTAGTCGGCGAGCAGGGAGTAGACCCGCTCCCGGATGGGGCCCACACCGTCGCGATCGGTGATCACCTGATAGTCGGCGATCAGCACCATCGTGTCGACGCCGAGCTTCGACAATCGCACCCGGTTCTCCAGCGAACCGAAGTAGTGACCGATGTGCAGGTTGCCCGTCGGGCGGTCGCCGGTGAGGATCCGGAACTTCGACGGATCGCTGGCCAGCTGCGCCTCGATCTCGCGGCTCCGGGCGGTGGAGCGCAGGAGGGAGGCGTCCTCCTCGAACGTGATGTCGTCGGTCTCTACGGTCATGCGAGACACTGTAGCGAACCCCGACGGGTACCTCTCGCCGCCGGCGACCGGCCGAGAAGCTCCGCTCAGGCCAGTCCTCCCCTACGCCGGATCCGGTTCACCAGATCCTTGTAGGCGGAGGCGCGGGTGGTGTTCACCCCCAGGGGATGGCCCTCTTTTCCGGTGCCATGGAAGTCGCTCGAGCCGGTGCGGATCAGCCCCAGCCGCGCCCCCAGCTCGAAGAGGAGGGAGCGCGCATCTGCGTCGTGGTCCTCGTGGTCCACCTCGATGCCCTCCAGGTCATGCTCGCGGGCCAGTACCTCCAGGTACTCCGCGGACATCACGTCCTTGCCCTGCCGCCCCCAGGGGTGGGCGATCACCGCGACGCCCTTGGCGTCGTGAATAAGAGCGATGGCGCGCTCGAGTTCGCAGGCGTAGCGCGTCACATAGCCCGGCTGCCCCTCGGCCAGCCATTCGTCGAAGGCCTCGCGACGGCTCGCCACGTAGCCCTTCTTCACCATCACGTCGGCGACGTGCGGCCGCCCGACCGCCGGCGACCATACGGCGTTCTCGCGCACCTCCTCCTCGGTGATCGCGAGCCCCTCCTCAGTGAGCCGCCGGCACATCTCAGGCAGCCGCGCCTGGCGGCCCTCACGGATGCGGGCGAGTTCGGTGCCGAGCTCCTTGTCCATGGGATCGCAGCCGTAGCCCAGCAGATGCACGGAGCGCCCGTTCTTGACGGTCGACATCTCCACCCCGCCCAGCACGGTGAGTCCCATCCGCCGGCCCGCCTCCTGGGCTTCCTTGAGGCCGGCGAACGTGTCGTGGTCCGTCAGCGCGATGACATCGAGGCCGGCCGCGATGGCCTGCATGACAACCGAGGTCGGACTATCTGTACCGTCACTCACCTTCGAGTGGGTATGGAGATCGATCTTCATGGCGCACATCCTAGTAGTCCGTCGCAGCTGAAGGTGCGGATCGGGCTGGGGCGTCAGGCGGGATGCGCTACTAGTGTGCGGCAAGCCCGGTCGGAGAGATCGGGGCTTGCTCCGGCCACTACTCTTGGGCCTCATGGATCTTGCTTTCACCCAGAACTTCCAGGCGGAACCGGCGCGCGTGGTCGAGCTCTTCCGCACCGAGGCCTTCATCTCCGACGTCGCCGAGCACGCCGGGGCGGTGGGCCATCAGGTCGCTGTCGGTCCCCAGGCCACCACGCTGGACATGCAGCTCCCGACGCCTGGGAACCTCGCCAAGATCATCGGCAAGACGGTGGACCTGAAGATGCGCTTCGCCTTCCCGCCCACCGAGGCCGGGGACGTCCACAAGGGCAAGGTCAACGTATCAGTGGCGGGCATGCCGATCACCGTGCAGGCCGACGCCGCGATCAGCCCCGACGGCGACGGCGCGCGGGGGGACTACTCCGGCCGTCTCGACGTCAAGATCCCCCTGGTGGGCAAGAAGGTCGAGGCCCAGGTCGAGCCCTTCATCCGGCACGCCTTCGACGGGATGGAGCGCCGCGCCAACCACTGGCTCACCCAGGGATAAGCCCGCGGCGATACTCGGCGACGTCGTTCCAGAGGAGGTCGTGGGCGTTCAGCAGCTCCTGAACCTCCGCGATCTCCCATGCCTGATCGATCGAGCAGCCCTTCGCGGCCCTGGCCGCGGCGGTGACATCGACGCCAGGGGCGTCGCAGAACCACGAGGTCATCGCGGCGGTGGGGCACGACAAAAGCAGGCACTCGCCGTTGGCGGAATCCTCCCCGGGGGCGATCAGATCGGCGGTGACCTCAGCGACGATCACGGTGCGCTCCCCGAACTCGGCCAGACCCGCCACCGACGCGAGAACCAGCGCGGCGTATTCGGCGTCCTCGGTCGCCGACGGCTCGTAGCCCAGTTCCGTCAGCAGATCGGGGGTCACGGTGTAGGCGCGCCGGTTGAGGATCGCGGGGGAACCGTCGAAGGCGCCCAACTCCGCGGAGCCGACGGGGATGAAGACGATCTGGCGCTGCATGCTCCTACCCTATGGGACCCGGACGCCTCCGAGGCCACCGCGGGCGCAAACCGGGTAGCCTCGCAGGCATGCGCGTGATAAGGCTCCTGGTGGTATCCCTCGTTGCTCTGCTGGCCCTCGCGGGCTGCGCCTCACCCGGCGGCGCGGCACCGGTCACGGTCGAACTCGCGGTCCCCGCCGAGGGCCTCGGTGAGACGCGTCAGCAGGACATCGCGCTGGGCGCCCCCATCACGCTGCGCATCACCACCGCGTTCGACGACGAGGTACACCTGCACGGCTACGAGCTCACCGTGACGACGGTGGCCGGCGAGCCCGTCGACATGGTCTTCGACGCGACGATGGCCGGCAGCTACGAGGTCGAGTCGCACGTCACCGACGAGGTGTACCTGAAGCTCGTCGTCCGATGATCCCGCTGCACGGCATCGCCTCCCGGCACGACCTGCCGCTCCCGTTCGCGACGGTGCTGCTCGGCGCGGCGGCGGTGCTCCTGATCACCTTCTGGGTGGTGGTGTTCGCCTGGCGCACGCCCCGCTACGACGCGCCCCGCGGACGAGAGCTCCCGCGCCTCACCCGGGTCGTCGACGCGCGGTGGTTCCGGATCGCGTCGTGGGCGATCGCCGGCCCGCTCTGGCTGCTCAGCGCCGCGGCCCTCGTCCTGGGCCCGGACCGCATCGACAACCCCGCGGTGGGATTCATCTACGTCTGGCTCTGGGTGGGCCTGGTGCCGCTCTCGCTTCTTCTGGGCCCGTTCTACCGCCGGGTCAACCCGGCCCGGCTCGTGCTCCGGGCGAGGGGCGCCGACGACGGGGGCTCCATCCTGCCTGCGGCACTGGCCCTCCTCGGCTTCCTCTACCTCGAACTCGTGTCCCCCGTCGGCGCGACGCTGCCGGCGCTGCGCATCGCCGCGGCGGTGCTGGCCGTCTGGGTCGTGGTCGGCGCGCTGCTGCGGGGCAAGGGCTGGATTCCGCGAGCGGATCCTTTCGAGGCCTACTCTTCCGCCGTCGCCAGGATGTCGGTGTGGGCGCGCTCGCCCCGCGGCCTGGTGCGGTATACCAGCCCGCTGTCGAACCTCGCCTCCTGGCGCGCCCCCACGGGGCTCGCCGGGCTGAGCGTCGTCCTCCTCGGCGGGACGCTGTTCGACGCCCTGTCGAACACCGCGTGGTGGGTGCGTCTCCTGCAACGCCACGGGGACCTGTCGCATCCGCTCGGCGTCCTGGGCCTGCTGGGATCGATCGCGTTCGTCGCGACGCTGTTCCTGATCGGCTGCCGGCCGCTCGCCGGGCGCGGCGAACTCCTCCGCACCGCGGACGCGCTCGCCCCCGGCCTGATCCCGCTGGTGGTCGGCTATGCGCTGTCCCACTACGGCACGATGCTCTACCTGGAGGGGCAGCGCACCGCGTTCCGGTTCAGCGATCCCCTCGGCCGTGGCTGGAATCTGTTCGGGGGGGCCGAGGCCGCCCCCGACGTCAGCCTGTTCGCCTTCCCGATGGCGATCGCCATCCTGCAGGTGGCGCTGATCGTCGGCGGGCATGTGCTGGGCGTGCTGGTCACCCACGACATCGCACTCCGGCGCGACGCCGGTGTCGGTCGGCAGCTCCCGCTGCTGGTGGTCATGATCGGCTTCACCGTGGGTGGTCTCATGCTGATGTTCGGCGCCTGAGCCCTTTCCCCGAGGTGTTGTCTCAACCCTTGAGGGTGTTGTCCCAACCCTCGAAGGTGTTGTCCGAATGGGCGAGGTGTTGTCCGGAGGCGCCGATGCCTGGTCGCCGCGGGAGGGGCGGACCTAGCTTTTCTCGCATGAGCCAGAGCAAGAACCTCACCGTCAAGCTTCGCCAGAGCGTCCCTGCCGTTCCCCAGCTGCCGACACCGGCGGGGCCTCCCCCGGTCCCGCCCGTGGCCGAGGTGCTGGTGCGCGCCCTCATCGAGTCCATGACGGGACGCCGTCCCCTGCAGCAGCTGCGCCGCCGCATCACGCGTTCCGCCTTCGCCACGCTCGCCCACCACGCCGAGACCGGTGCCTTCCGGGCGGCGCAGATGGGCGGCATCAGGTTCCAGATGCCCACGCCCACCGCGATCGAGGCGGTGGTGCGGATCGCCGGCGCCTCGCGCTGGCTGGCGTGTGTCGTCAGGCTCGACCTGCGCGGCTCCTGGGGATGCACCGATTTCGCGGTGCTGGGCGTCGACTAGGCCTGGACGGTGGGAGCCCCGTGGCAGGCCTTGTACTTCTTGCCCGACCCGCAGAAGCAGGGCTGATTGCGGCCCGGCTTATTGCCGGCCTTGGCCGGCGCGGCCTTCTGCTTCGTCTCGTGGCCCTGCTCGTCCGGCGCGGTGTAGGTGAGGTCCTGGCGCGGCTCGCGCCCCTCCAGGCCCTTCGCCAAAGCGGCCGGGCGCGTCTGCTCGACGACGTCGACCGGTGCCCCGGTCTCGTCGGTCACCACCCCCACCTGCATGACGGGCTCGGGCTTGCGGACCTCGAGGTTGAACAGGTAGCCCACGACCTCCTCCATGAAAGCGGCCATCATGGCGTTGAACATGTCGCCGCCCTCGCGCTGATACTCGGTGAGGGGGTCGCGCTGGGCCATGGCGCGCAGGCCGATGCCTTCGCGCAGGTAGTCCATCTCGTAGAGGTGCTCGCGCCACTTGCGGTCCAGCACGG
>DAOLFC010000155.1:0-7536 GCA_035326505.1 Arachnia sp. | reverse complement strand
TCTCATCCCGCCTGGCACGTCCTCGCCGGAGGAAGCATTATTCAGCACGCTCCTAGATATAGAACTCCGGGGCGACGAGCGGCGCGCGCAGGCCGGTGAACAGGTCGTCCTCCGGGATGATCGTCGGCACCTTGGAGATCACCAGCTGGAAGTCCTCGGTCGGCCAGCCCTTCTGCTGCACCGCCAACGGGATCCCGAACCACGGGCCCTCCGGGTCCACCTGCGTCGCGTGGGCGCGCAGGGCCGCGTCGCGCACCGGAAAGAACTCCGAGCATTCGATGAAGGTGGTGAGCCGGCCGTCGGAGTAGGTGTCGTCGTCCACGAAGGGCGGGTGCTTGGGCTCCAGGCCGTGGTCGTGCATCGCTTGGTCGAGCGCCGCGTAGCGTCGCCGGTGGAAGCTCATGTGGTAGTACAGCTTGGCGACCTGCCACGGCGGACCGTGTTCCGGCCAGGCCATGGTGTTCGACGCCGCGTGGAAGGCGGCCACGGTCACCTGGTGGCACATCACATGGTCAGGATGCGGGTAGCCGCCGTGCTCGTCGTAGGTGGTGATGACGTGCGGCCGGAACTCCCTGATCACCTTCACCAACCGCCCGGCGGCCTCCTCGACGTCCTGCAGCGCGAAGCAGCCCTCGGGCAGCGGGGGCAGCGGATCGCCCTCGGGGAGGCCGGAATCCTCGAACCCCAGCCACTCGTGCCGCACGCCCAGGATCCGCGCCGCCTCTGCCATCTCCCGACGCCGCCGCGACGGGAGGTCGCGCAGCAGGTCGGCGTCGTCGAGCAGGGCGGGATTGAGGATCGTTCCCCGCTCCCCGCCCGTGCATGTGACCACCATCACCTCGACCCCCTCGTCCGCGTACTTCGCCATGGTCGCCGCGCCCTTGCTGGACTCGTCGTCGGGATGCGCATGCACGTTGAGCAGGCGCAGCGTGCTCGGAAAGACGGAGGAGGCGGACATGAAGGTATTGTGCCGCCTGACGTCGCATCCCGCGTGCCTCTTCTCTGAGAGAGGAGGCACAATGGGGGGGTGGACAGCACCGACGACGCACGCATCAAGGCCCGATATCCGCGCAGGAGCCCCGTCGACTACGTGTTGTTCTCGCTGGCGCTGGTCGCACTGCTGGGCACGATCGGGCTCGTCGCGTTCTTCGGCATGCAGCGCTCCAGCCCGCCCATCGCGGCCATGGTGCGCTCCTTCGAGGTGGCGGGTCCCACCGAGATCCGCGCCGAACTCGTCGTGCAACGCACCCTCCCCGAGCAGGCCGGCGAGTGCGCGGTCTACGCCCAGGCGCTGAGCTACGAGAAGGTGGGCGAGACCGTCGTCGAGATCCCGCCCGGCACCGAGAAGCTGACCGCCTTGACCGTCTCCCTCGCCACGATCAAGGAACCGGCCTCCATCTCCATCGAGGGCTGCCGCATCGTCGAGTAGCCGCGGGATCGCCGGTTCGCCTTGTACTTTTGCGCCCCATAGCTAAGCTGTCCTGAATACGCTCCTCCGGGGGCGCCTCCCCATGGTCCTGCCCGGGCCACGACAGCTTCGTCGG
This sequence comes from Arachnia sp., assembly GCA_035326505.1. Lineage (GTDB taxonomy): Bacteria > Actinomycetota > Actinomycetes > Propionibacteriales > Propionibacteriaceae > Arachnia. Next base: position 5,992 of record DAOLFC010000155.1, on the reverse strand, counting down.
TCGCTCAGCCGCGACCGGCCCCGACCACCCCCTGATGCGACATGCCTGAATCCACCACCGACGTCATCTGGCTCACCCAAGAGGCCCACGACAAGCTCGTCGACGAGCTCACCCACCTGAAGACGGTGGGCCGCCCCGAGGTCACCGCCCGGATCGCCTCCGCCCGCGAAGAGGGCGACCTGAGCGAGAACGGCGGCTACCATGCAGCCCGCGAGGAGCAGGGCCAGATGGAGGGACGGATCCGTCAGCTCGAACACCTCCTGCGCACCGCCAAGGTGGGGCAGGCGGAGGGCGCCGCCGACGAGGTGACCCCCGGAAAGCTGATCACCGTCGCCTTCTTCGGCGACGAGGACGACACCGATACCTTCCTGCTGGGCTCCCGCGAGGTGCTGGGCGTCGACCCGTCGCTGGAGTACTCGGTGTACTCGCCGCAGTCGCCGCTCGGAGCCGCCGTGCTCGGCAAGCGCACCGGCGACGAGGCCACCTACGCCGCGCCCAATGGCAAGTCGATCATGGTGAAGGTGCTGAAGGTCGAATCGCTGTAGTCGCCTTCCGCTCCCGACGCTCCTTGAGGAGCGAGGTACGAGCGTCTCGAAAGGAGCGCCCGGCAGCCGAAAAGCAGTCTTGGGCTAGGTTCCTGCGGATCGTCGCGCCGGCTCCTTTCGAGGCTTCGCTTCGGGGCTCGTTCCTCGCCCGGTGCTCGCACCTCAAGGAGCGTCAGAGAGGAGCGTCATCCTCACGGAGCGAGGAGCTGCTGCGCGACCTCCGGTGAGATCTCTCCCGCGGCGACCCGAGCGAGGATCTGGTCCTCGGCGCTGGGACCGTTATCCTCGGGTTCCTCCGCGACCTGAGGAAACAGGCCCAGCTTCTCCAGCACCGCGTCCAGGCGGGCACGCGCCGTCGGGTAGGACACTTCGAGGAACTTCCCCACCTCGCGCAGGTTGCCCCGCGACGACAGGAAGACGCGCAGCAGCCGGAGATCGGGTTCGGAGAGCGCGCAGAACTCGCAACTGGCGAACTCGCCGGCGATCTGCGTGCCGCAGTGCAGGCAGCCCTTGCGGGTGGTGATCAGGTCGTCTCCGCACACCGGGCAGTCGGCGGGTGGATGGTAGAGCGAATGGCCGGCCATGGTCACTCCGCGCTGCGAATGGTCGCCATGCCCAGATGCACGCTGACGTCCATCCGCGCCGCCCCGGCGCCGACGGTGACCTCGTCGGCCGCGCAATCGGTGTCGCCGGGCCAGGAGATCTGACCCATCGACGCCTCGCCGCGGATGCTGACGTTGGCCCCCTGCGAGAGGTTGATGGTGAGCGCACCCGACTCGACGTGCAGCCGCGAGCGACCCATGCTGATCGGACCCTCGACGGAGACCCCGCCAGCCTGGCTGAGCAGGTCCTCCACCTGAACCACGTCCTCCAAGGTGGCGCCGCCGGCGGTCACCCGGATCCGTCCCAGGTGCGGCACATGGCTGGTCTTGAGACCGGCCGTCGTGACCTCGGCGTCGACGATGAGCCGCGGATTCACGCGGACCAGGAGCTCCTTGCCCAGCACGATGTCGCCGACGTCGCCGAAGCTGCGCGGCGGATTGATGATGGAGAAGCCGCCGAAGCTAGGCCCGCCGCCCGTGGCCTGCACCTCCATGGTGGTGCCGATCCGGCGCAGCACATGCGAACCCTCCACCAGGAGGGTGCTGACGGAGGAGTCGCCTTCGATGCGCACCCGGCGCCCCGCCGACTTCACCGAGACCCGGGCCAGCGCCCCGCTCTTTGCGCCCTCCGCACGGGGCTGCTCGCCGACCCCGTTGATCTCGTCCTCGGCGGCCTTCGCCTCCGCGGCGACCCGCTTCAGTTCTTCGATGCGACGACTCGCCTCGTCGGCGGTGATCTTGCCCGCCGCGAGGTCGTCCAGGATGGGACCCAGGTTCAACTTTGCCATGCGGATAGTTTAATCATCTTTTCCACTTACGCAAGACCTGCTTGCCATTCTCGCACCCCGCGCCATCTCCCACCTGCCCCTCGGCATCCCCACCGCTCCCCTCCCCTGCACAAATCTCGCTCCTCGCCAAGGCCTTGCCATATATCCGAGGCCTCGGCGAGGAGCGAGATCTATGCACACGACCGCCGGTCCTGGCAGGGTGGGACCATGCCGAAGCCACTGTCTGAACTCGTCGCCCCCGACTGGGCGGAGGCCTTGGCCCCCGTCGAAGGCGACGTCGCCGCGATGGGCGAGTTCCTGCGCGCCGAGCTCGCGGAAGGCCGCGGCTATCTCCCCGAGGGCAAGAACGTGCTGCGCGCGTTCTCACGACCCCTGGCCGACGTGCGGGTGCTGATCGTCGGCCAGGACCCCTACCCCACACCCGGGCACGCGGTGGGGTTGTCGTTCTCCGTGAACCGCGACGTGCGCCCCCTCCCCCGCAGCCTGGTCAACATCTTTCAGGAACTCCAGTCCGACCTCGGCGTCCCGCCCGCCGAGCACGGCGATCTCAGCTCCTGGTTCGAGCAAGGGGTCCTGCTGCTCAATCGGGTCCTGACGGTGCGGCCGGGCACCCCGGCCTCTCACCGCGGCAAGGGCTGGGAGAAGGTGACCACCCGCGCGGTCGAGGCCTTGGCCGCGCGCGGCGGCCCCCTCGTCGCCATCCTCTGGGGGCGCGACGCACAGGGGGCGCAGTCGCTACTCGGGGACATTCCCGTGATCGCCAGCGCGCATCCTTCGCCCCTGTCGGCGCGCTCGGGCTTCTTCGGCTCGCGCCCCTTCAGCCGAGCCAACGCCGCGCTGCAATCCCAGGGCGCCTCCCCCATCGATTGGTCCCTTCAATAGGTCCACGCGCCCGAGACGGCAAGTCGCCCCTGACCACCGGCTGCCCCGCGAACACGGAGGTGCGGGGTGGAGAGGACAGGGGCGACCGTAAAGAAAACCCCGACCACGCACCCAACATCCCCTCGGTCACAGAGTCTGGATGGCAGGTCGCCCCTGTCCTCTCCACCCCGCACCGGCACCACTCGCCCCCCGAGCGACCCACGCGCCGCATAAGCTCGAAGACATGGATATCGATGTGTTGGGCTGGCTGCTGGGGCGCACGACGGAAATGGTCTCGGCGGACAACGCGTTGCCCGGGCGCGAGACGCCGATCCTCGATCCGATCCCCCGCCACACCGTGCGGGGGCTCCCCCTCGACGAGGTGCCGGACGGCTGCGAGGTGGCCTACTTCGCTCTCGGCTGCTACTGGGGTGAGGAGCGGCTGTTCTGGCGCACCGACGGGGTGGTCAACACCGCGGTCGGGTTCATGGGCGGCTTCACCCCCAACCCCACCTACAAGGAAACCTGCACCGGACTCACGGGCCACACCGAGACGGTTCAGGTGGTCTTCGACCCCTCCCGCGTCACCTACGGCGAGTTGCTGCGGATCTTCTGGGAGAACCACGACCCCACGCAGCACAACCGCCAGGGCAACGACGTCGGCACGCAGTACCGCTCCGCGCTGTTCCCCGTCGACGATGCTCAGGAGGAGGCGGCGAGGGCCTCGCGGGACGCCTTCCAGGCCCGCATGACGGAGGCCGGCTACGGCAGGATCACCACCGAGATCTCTCGGGGTCGGCGGTTCTACTACGCGGAGGACGAGCACCAGCAGTATCTGGACAAGAACCCGCACGGTTATTGCCCCGCGCACGCCACGGGCGTGACCTGCGGCCCGCCCGCCTGACCCCCGCACGGACGCGCTTCACCGTTCGCTGTTCCACCGACTTCGGTGGAACAGCGAACGGTGAAGCGCGTCCGTGCGGGATTCTTGAGGCGCGTCCTCGCGAAATCCCGATCCCGGCCGCGCGGCATAGACTGAGCCGCATGATCTACAGGCGGCTGGCCGCGTCTCTCGGCGCGCTGGCCGTGCTGGTCGGCTGCGCACCGGCGCCGCCCCCCACCGCCGTCCCGACGGCGACCCCTTCCGCCTCCCCCACGGCGCTCCCGACGAGCACCCCCACTCCCACGCCGACGGCCACAGCGTCGCCCTGGGGATCGGACAGGCTGCCGTTCACCTATCGCATCGTCGGCTCGCTCCTGGAGAACGCTCCGGCCGTGGTCGGGGCGCTGCAGCGGGCGGCGGCGTTCCTGCCGGTGCTGAAGCTCGACATCACCTCCACCCAGGCGACGCTCACCGCCCTCACCCCCGACGACGGTGTGGTCAGCTACCGCTGGGGCGACGGGCAGATCACCGCCGTGGACAGCGACGTCCAGTATCTCGGACAGAGCACCTTCGATCCCGCCGACTTCCCGCTGGACTCGGTGGGGCGGATGTTCGACATCGCGGATCTTCGGGGCGTCTCGGGCGAACTCGTGCTCCAGGTGCTCGACTACCACGACGGTGTGGTCCTGATGGCCGTCACCTCACGTCGGGAGACCGGGACGGTGTTCTTCACCCGGGACGGGGCCGCGGTGCCTCCGCTGGGGGTCACCAGCGTCGAGGATCTCACGGCGGGCGTCCAGGCCGTGGCGGGGTCGGCGCCTTTGGTGTATTCGGTGTCGATCAGCGCGGCCGACGGCTATCGCGCCGATCTTCCGCACGGCGACGGCACGATCCTCACGCGGACCCGGAGGGATGCCCTCCCGGCGTTCTCGACCGAGCGCGAGGAGTCGGCCGCCGCGATGCCCTTCGATCCCGCGCTCATCGACCCGAGCGCACTGGCGCGCTCCATCGCCCGCTATCAGGAGGACACGGCCGGGACGTGCGCCGTGACGATCGACCGGAGCCTGGGCCGCTCCGCCCCGGTGGCGCGGTTCGACTGCGCCGACGCCACGTTCTATACGGACATGGACGGCCGGGACATGACCACCCTCGTCGGCTGACCCGCCCACCACCCGGGGGACCCCCGGTAGACTTGTCGGATGCGCGTCGTCGGTGTCACCAATCCTGTGGGTGCCCCCGTCGTCCAGTTCGACGTGGACCATGGGGCGCATCCCCAGGTCACGCTCTTCGCGCACGGCTATGTTCCGCTCCGGCCGCTCTCGGCGGCGCTGGGGCCCGACGACGACATCGTCTACACCTGCCTGGTGCGCGAAGCCACCCTGCGAGACCGCCGGCCCGTCGAGCGGCACAGCGTCCACGTCAAGGGCGGCGGCACCCCGGTCGACTACCAGCGCGTGGGGGTCTATGCCCTGGTCACGTCGGCGCGCGGCCTCCTGGGCACGGTCAACTCATCCCTCACCGGGGCCCCGGGCGTCTGGACGCTGCCCGGCGGCGGCGTCGATCTGGGCGAGTCGCCGTCGGACGCCCTGGCCCGCGAGATCTACGAGGAGACCGGCCAGAACATCGTGATCACGCGGATCCTCACCCTGGAGTCCGAGCACTGGATCGGGCGGTCGCTGACCGGCCGACTGGAGGACTTCCACGCGCTGCGTCTCATCTACGCCGCCACCTGCCTGTCCCCCGGCGAACCGGTGGTCCACGACGTCGGCGGCTCGACGGCCTCCGCGGGCTGGGTGTCGCTGCGCTCGTGGCGCCGCCTGCACTGGACGAACTCCTCGCGGATGCTCCTGGCCCGCTACTCCCGGCAACTGCCGCGCCTCACCAGCTGACGCCCACAAACGAAAGATGCGCCCCGCAGCCGGGGCTGCGGGGCGCATCGGTGATCGGTGGGATCAGTTGCCTCTGAAGTACGACAGGATGCGCAGGATCTCGACGTACAGCCACACCATGGTGACGGTGATGCCGAGGGCCGCGCGCCACGACTCGGACGACGGCGCCTGCATCTGAATGCCGCGCTCGACGTTGTCGAAGTCGATGACGAGGTTCATCACGGCCAGGATGATCGCCAGCACCGAGACGCCGATGGACAGCCACCCGGCGCCGGAGCCGATCTGGCGCAGGCCCGTGTCGACGCCGAAGAGCGCGAGGACCAAGTTCACCAGCATGACGCCGGCGAAGGCGACGGTGCCGATGGTGATCATCTTGCGGAACTTGGGCGTGACCCGGATGTTGAAGAACTTGTACGCGGCCAGC
>DAOLFC010000020.1:0-41238 GCA_035326505.1 Arachnia sp. | reverse complement strand
CCAGCCGGGACCGGAGCCAACTAACCGAGCCTCCACAAAACCCGGGGCGATTCAACCTTCAGCGCGGGGATGGTGAACCGGTAATGCACCTGCACCTCGGTGCCGTCGGTGAGCGGCGGGTGGAAGTCGAGCTGGAAGCTGTAGTTGCCGCCGGGCACGATGCTCTTCTTCGAGATGGCGACCCGGCCACGGGGATACTCGTAGCCGAGAAGCTCGACGTCGAAGCCGGCCTCGGCCTGGAACGGCAGAATGTTCGCGGCCTGCGCCACCACCACGGGCACGTAGTGCATCACCGGCGACTGGCAGACGAAGTGCTCCGTGCGCGTGGAGGTCGCCCTGAGGGAGTCGCCGTCGGCACCGAGTTCGAGGTCCCACGTCGAGTCCATCAGGAGGTGCCGGCGCGGATAGGTGGCGACGTCGGGCACCTGGGACGAGGGGTCGACGATCCCGGGATCGCGTGGCTGCGTGGCCTCGCACTCCTTGAACGCTTCATGAGCGCGGAACGAGATCAGGTCCGTGTGCTCGAACGGTACCCGCTGCGTCCCGGACAGCGTCGCCAGGTTGGTGAGGAAGCGCTTGATGCCGTCGGTGTCATCGATGGCCGTCGCCTGGTAGTCGTCGCGCATCGGCGTGAACAGGTCGGAGCTCTCCACGCCGGGGAACAGCAGGATGAAGATCGGCTTCTCCGATACCCAGAACGCGGTGAACTCGGCGCTCAACCACTGGCTGGCGAGGTAGCGGGGAGTGACGAGGAAGAGCCCGGCGTCGCAGTCGTTCAGGCTCTTGCGGATCCAGGCCTTCCACATGTCGCCGGCGCCCAGGTCGCGCGCGTGGTCGAAGCCCAGAGCTCCCTTGAAGGCGTTGCTCAACTGCGTGATCACCTCCGCGGCCAGGCTGCTCTCGGTCAGGCTCGAACTGACGAATAGTTTCTTCGGCTGGCTGGTCATGCGTGGGCCTCCTCCGTGTGGCGTCACCACGAGCTGACGGACAGGAAAAGGCGGGGGCGCGTCCGCGGCCTTCCCTCCGCGGACGCACCCCCGCGTCCTGTCGTTCACACCGCTGGTCAGACGGGGCAACCCACCTGGTAGTGCGTCAGCAGCCGGGCGACCTCGTCGGACAGCGCCTGGGACGCCGGGGCGGTCCACTTGCGGGTGTCGACCACCTCGGGCTTCGACTCCAGCATGGCCCGGGCCGTGTGGGTGTAGACCTTGTTCAGATGCGTCGAGACGTTGATCTTGGTCATGCCCGCCTGGATGGCCAGGGCCATGTTCTCGTCGCTCACCCCCGACGAGCCGTGCAGCACCAGCGGTACGGGCACCTCGCGGGCGAGCGCGCGGATCAGGTCGAGGTCCAGGGCCGCGTCGCGGGTGGTCATGGCGTGGGAGCTGCCGACGGCCACGGCCAGCAGGTCGACGCCGGTGTCGGCGACGAACTGCTTCGCTTCGGCGGGATCGGTGCGCGCGCCGGGGGCGTGGACGCCGTCCTTCCCGCCCACCTCTCCCAGCTCGGCCTCGATCGAGATGCCGGCATCGTGGCACCAGTCGGCCACCTTGGCGGTGGTCGCGCGGTTCTCGTCGTCGGCCAGGTGCGACCCGTCGTACATGATCGACGTGAAGCCCAGCCTGATCGCCTGCCGGATCAGGCCGAGGTCCTTGGCGTGATCGAGATGCACGACGACGCGGGCCGTGCTGTCGCGGGCGATCGCCAGCGTCGCGAGGGCCAGGGGCTCCAGGTTGCCCTGGTGGAACCTCACGGCGTTCTCGGAGATCTGGAGTACCACGGGCAGGCCGGTCTGCTCCGCGGCGGCCACGATGGCCTCGGCGTTCTCGAGATGGATGACGTTGAAGGCGCCGAGCCCGACGTGGCGCGCGCGGCATTGGTTGGCGAGTGTGTGCAGGGGAGCAAGCATCAGAGTTCCTCGATGGTGATGTCGGTGAGCAGGCCGGTGGCGAGCGCGCTGTCGATCTCGCCCGCGACGGGGGAGGCGACGGCGGCAGCCGACCAGGCGACGGCCTGCGGGAGTGCGTCGATGAGACGTTCGGCCAGGCCGCCGGGGGTGGCGAGGCCGTGGGCCAGAGCGGAGACGAGGGCATCGCCGGCACCGGTGGGGTTGCCCTGCAGCACGCGGCCGAGCCGGGCGGCGACCGCCCGACCGGGCGCGACGAGCAGCAGCCCGTCCTCGCCCCGCGAGACGACCACGGCGCCGACCCCGAGCGCGAGCAGCGCCTCCGCGCCCTCCCGGACGCCGGCGCACCCCGTCGCGGCCTGCAACTCGTGGTGGTTCGGCTTGACGACGTCCGCCCCGGCCTCGGCCGCGGCCAGGAGCGCCGGGCCCGAGGTGTCCACCAGCACGACGGCGCCTCGCGCCCGTGCTGAGCGCACCAGCGCGGAGAGCTGGGCCGGCGTGGAACCGGCGGGCAGCGAGCCCGACACCGTGACGACGTCGCCCCCATTGCACCGCTGTGCGACCTGGTCGATCAGGCGCCCCCAATCGGCTTCGGCGACCACGGCCCCCCGTTCGTTGAGCATGGTGGTGTCGGTCTCGTCGACGACCGCGACGGTGCGCCGGGTCTCGCCCGGCACCTCGGTCCAGCGTTGCTCCACGCCCGGGCTCAGCGCGCCGAGCAGGGCGGCGAGCGTCGTCCCGGTCGCCCCGCCGAGGAAGCCGTAGGCGGCGACCCGGTCGCCCCGGGCGGCCAGGAGACGGGCGACGTTGACGCCCTTGCCTCCCGGCCGCTCGGAGACCTCCGCGATCCGGTTCACCGCATGCAACTCCAGCCTCGGCACCCGGTAGGTGACGTCGAGCGCGGGGTTCGGCGTGATGCAGTGGATGCTCACCTCACGCCTCCTCGGATGCCCGGAACATGACCTTCAAGCGACGGGCGTGGCGATCGCGCATCACCGCGAACCCATTGGCCACCTCGTCGAGCGAGAACACATGGCTCACGAGCTGCGCCGGGTCGCTCAGGGCGCCCGCCAGCAGGTCTGGGGCCTGCGTCCATTCGCCGCCCGGGAAGGGGGCTGAGTAGGACATCCACGACCCGCGGATCAGCAACTCCTTGCGCAGGATGTGCTCGAAGGCCTCGGGATCCAGGACGAGGTCGGTGGTCGGCGTGCCGATGTAGACCACGGAGCCGTTGCGCGCCGCGATGGCGAGCGCCTGCCTCCGGGTGGCCGCGGCGCCGGCCGTCTCGACGACCACCTGGGGCGCCCCGACCGTCGCGAAATGCGCGGCGAGGTCCTTCTCGGCGACGTTGACCGTGTGCGTCGCACCGAACCTCGTCGCCATCTCCAGGGCCCAGGGATTCACGTCGACCACGGTGATGCGACGCAGCCCCTTCGCCCGCAGCGTGATCACGGCCATCAGCCCGATCACGCCGCCGCCCAGCACCGCCGCGTCCTGTCCGGCCTCGACGGGCAGCCGTTCGACGCCGTGGATCGCGACGGTCAGGGGCTCGATCAGCGCCGCGACCTTGAGGTCGAGATCGCCGACGGGCACCACGTTGAGCTCCGGCACCCGCACGTACTCGGCGAGCGCGCCCTGCTGGCGGGACCCGATGAACGAGTAGTTCGGGCACAGCGCCGGCCGGCCCGCCCGGCATTCGGGGCAGGTGTGGCAGGGCACCAGCGGTGCGACGGCCACCCGGTCCCCGGGGGCTACCCGGGTCACCTCGGAGCCCACCGTCGCGATCACGCCGGAGAACTCGTGCCCCAGCACCTGCGGGAAGGAATGCACCCCGCCGTCGAAGTAGCGCGGCACATCCGACCCGCAGATCCCGCAGTAGGCGACGCGCACCAGCACGTCGGCGGGCCCGCATTCGGGAACGAGGACGGATACCCGGGTCAGCTCCCGCACGCCGGTGACCGCCACGGTCGTCATGGTCGATGACATGGCCGGCCCCGGTCAGGCGTCGGCCGCGTCGAGCGACTCGACGTAGAGCGTGCGCCGGCGGTACTTGACGAAGGTGTAGGCGAAACCGGCGCCCCACAGCCCGAGGATGACGAACCAGCCGACGGACAGCTCGCCCGCCGCGCCCTTGGCGAGCAGGTAGGTGATCGGGCTGCCCGACTGATCGAGCGACGACACCTCGGTGGCGTTGTTCAGCAGGCCGGTGTTCTTCGCCAGCTCGGTCTGGAGCTCCACCATCTGGTTGGAGATCCACACGGTCATCACCATGATCGCGGTGCCGGAGATCAGGGTGCGGAAGATGTTGCCCTTGTGGACGCCGACCGCGATCGCGATGAAGAAGCCGATGGTGGCCAGGTCGCCGAACGGCAGCACGCGGTTGCCCGGGATGAGCGCCGCGACCACGATGGTCAGCGGGACGAAGATCAGGCTGGCCGAGATCACCTGGGGATGGCCCAGCAGCAGGGCCGGGTCGAGGCCGATCCGGTACTCGGAGCCCTTGAAGCGCTTCTGCAGGATGGTGCGCGCGGCCTCGGCGATGGGCAGCAGGCCCTGCATGATCAGCTTCACCACGAGCGGCATCAGGATCATAACGGCGCCCATCTGCACACCGAGCTGGACGGAGGCGCCGACGCCGTAGCCGCCGAGCAGGCCGATGATGACACCGAGGATGGTGCCGATGAGCAGCGGCTCGCCGAAGGTGCCGAGGCGCTGCTCCAGCTTCTCGGTGGTGAGGTTGATCTTGCGGATGCCGGGAATCTTGTCGAGCAGGTCGTCGATGGGGGAGGCCAGCACGCCCATGTAGGCGGAGGTGCCGTGGGGAATGGCCACGCCTTCGAGGCCGAAGAACTCGTCGGTGACAGGGCTGAAGATGTCGCCCAGCTTGTAGGCGATGGCGGCATGCACGACGACGCCGACGATGCCCCACCAGAAGCTGCCGGTGGCCACCTGCACGATGGCGCCGGTGAAGGCCATGTGCCAGATGTTCCAGATGTCGACGTTGACGACGCGGGTGGCGCGCAGCAGCAGCATGACGACGTTCACCAGGATGGCGACGGGGATGGCGATCAGGCCCATCGGCGAGGCCCAGGCCATGGGGGCGCTGCCGGGCCAGCCGACGTCGACGACGGTGAGGCCCAGGTTGAAGTTCTCGGCCATCGCCTGGGCGGCGGGGCCGAGGGCGCTGGTCAGCAGGCCGACGACGAGGCCGAGACCGACGAAGCCGACGCCGATCGTCAGGCCGGCGTGGAGCGACTTGCCGACGCCCTGACGCAGCCCGAGCCCGATGAGGAAGATGATCAGGGGCAGCATCACCGACGGCCCGAGGTCGACGATGTATTGGATGACGCTCAGAAAAGCATCCATAATGACTGTGATCCTTTCGCGGGATTGCTCAGAGATCCCGCGGATAGGGGGTACCTATCCGCGGAACCTCTCAGGGGTGCTGCCTCCCTGGCCGGAGGTGGCACCCCGTCTGGGGGAAGTGCCTACTGGCCCAGGACCTCGAGGATCTTGGTTTCAGTGGCTTCGATGTTGATGCCGGAGACGAAGGCGATGCCGTGGATCACGGGGACGCCGTAGTCGCGGCTCACCTTGGCCGTGGTGACGATGAGATCGGCCTGGCCGGCGCGGCCGCCCAGCTCGCTGATCCGGCACTGCTGCACGTCGACGGCGATGCCGTTGTCCTTGCAGAGCTGGCGGACGCGGTCGGCCGCCAGGGTGGAGGTGGCGACGGCGCCGCCGCAGGCCACGAGAACTCGCTTCATTGTGATTCCCTTCGGGGTGGGGGGATAGGTGGGGACTGCCGGCCGGATGGCCGTGCAGACTTACTCGCCCAGGCGCGCGGCCAGGACGGAGGTGAGCGCCTCGGTGGTGGATGCGTCGCGCACGGCGTCGACGAAGCCCTGGTCCTGGAGGCTTTTGACGATCTTCGACAGCAGCGGCAGATGCTGCGAGCTGTCGGCGAAGACCAGCATGAAGACGGTGGAGACCTCCACCGATGTATCGGGGTCGCCCATCGCCTGGAAGGTGACGGGCGAGGTCAGCGTCGCGACGGCGAGGGTGTTGCCGGTGACGTACTCGGCCGACGTGTGGGGGATGGCCACGCCGCCGGAGATCGCCAGGCCGGTGGGGAACTCCGCCTCGCGCTCCTGCAGCGCCTGCACGTAGGTGTCGAGGGCGAGCCCGGCGTCGATGACGGCCTGGCCCAGCGTCGCCAGCACGTCGTCGCGGTCGACCGCGTCGAGTTGGGGGAAGAGCAGGGCGGGGGTGATATCCATGGGTTACTCCTTGACGAGGGTGACGGTCACGTCGGCGAGCTCCAGGGCCGCGGACAGTTCAGGGCTGGGGTGGTCATCGGTGACGAGGACGTCGATGTCGCTGAGATCGGCCAGCTTGTTGACCGCGATGGTCTCCAGCTTCTGGGAATCGGCCAGCAGCGCGACGGTGGAGCAGTGCGTCATCGCCTTGAAGGAGGTGGCGGCCTCGAAGGCGTGGTGATTGGTCACGCCTGCCACTGGGTGAACGCCGGCGCATCCGAAGAAGCCGATGTCCATGTAGATCGAGTCGAGCGCCTTCTCGGCCAGGGGGCCGAAGAGCGAGCGTTCGTTGCGTCGCAGGATGCCGCCGAGCAGGATCGTCTCGATCAGGTCGGACTCGCCCAGCAGATTGGCGATCGGCATGGAATTGGTGATCACGCGCGCCCGGCGCCGGCTGTGGAGCAGTTCCGCGGCGAGGGCGTAGGTGGTGGTGCCGTAGTCGATGTAGACGGTGGCGCCGTCCTGGATGGTGTCGACGACCTGCTTGGCGATGGCCTCCTTGGCCGCCGCCTTCACCGCCCGCCGGCGCTCGTAGGCGCTCTCCTGCTCGACGGGGCGGATCTGCGCCCCGCCATGCACCCGCACCAGCACTCCTTGTTCCTGCAGGTCGAGAAGGTCCTTGCGGATCGTCTCGACGGAGACGTCGAACATCCGGCTGAGCGCCAGCGCCTTGACGCGCTTCTTGGACTGGACGAGCCTGGCGATCTGCTGCTGCCGTTCTTCGATGTCCATTCCAGTCACCTCCTTGGTGATCGGTGGAGCCGTTGTCCACCTGCTGGTTGTAAGTCTGCAATATTTCCAAGTCAAATGCAACCCTTAGATTGGGTTTTGCTTGGGAAACTTTGTCGAGCGGGTGCGGCGGGGTGCCCGAAGCGCGGCGTCCTGTCCGTCAACGGCGACGCTGGTTGTCGTATGTCCGGTTCTGGTCGTGGGGGCGTGCAATATGTGCGCCCCCACGACCAGAGCCAGACATCAGTCTGTTTACGCCACTAGCCCCAGGGCAGGCAGGAAACGCCCGGAGGTGCGGAGGCCCCTCGGAGCCTGCCATGCGGGGATCGCAGCCGGCTCAGGCGGCGACCGGAGCGCGGGCCGCCGGACTGGGCGGTAGCTTTGACTGCGGGAGGACGATGTGGCTGCTGTGAACCGGGTGATGGACGAGCTCGATCTGTCGCTGGCGCTTGTCTCGGTGGCCACGCCGGAGCAGGACAAGGTGGTGGTGATCTGCACCGTCGCCCAAGGGGAGCGCGACTCGCCCTTCGCGCCCGACGAGCTGGCCGCGCAACTGCCCGATGAGGTGGCGCTGGTGGTGGTGCCGGCCCACCTAGCCTGGTCGCTGAGGAAGCGGCTCGGCGACGAGTTGTCGGTCTCCAACGGAGCCGCCCGGGTCTACCCCGTCCGGTCGGCGGGCCGGGACTACGAAGCCCCGCTCATCTTCCCCGGCAGGGCTCGGCTCAAGGATCTGAGCGAGCGGCTCGTCGCCGTGGCATCCGGGGCGGCCAGGGCCGCGAACCCGACCCGTACCCCGAGCCCCTCCGCACCGACGGTGCGTCCTCGGCCGGGCATGCTGCCCGCGATACCCCGCGCTCCGCGCCGTGGCGCGGCGAGCGGCACTCCGAGTAACGCGGTACAGGGCAACGCGGCACAGGGTGCCGTCACGCTGCTGGAAACCACCGAGGTGGACCGCTTCGTCGATCACCTGCTGAACCCCGCCCGAGCCCGGCCCGTCGTGCTGATCTCGCGGCCCGCGGGCAGCGCGACGGCGATGGTCGACTCCGCCCGCATCGCGGAGGAACTCGACGGGCTGGCGGAGGTCTACGAGATCGCCACCGGCGCCGCGTCCTGGGCGCTCGCCGGTGCGCTGGCCCGCTATCCCGGCACCGAGGTGTACGGGGGAGCCGCGCGCACCTATCCGCTAGGCACCGGCTGGACGACGGAGCCGCATCGGTCGCCGCTGCGCTTCATTCTGTCGCCGTCCGAGGCCGAGGAGATCACCGAGAAGCTGATCGCCGACGCCTCGTCGATGGCCTTCGCCGGGGGCTACCGCACGCGGCGGTCGGCGGAGACCCGGCTGGTGTCGGGGGTGGTGGAGGGCGTGGTCTCGGGGCGCGCGCTGGTGCGCCTGGACGGCGGCCGCATGGCGTCGATCCTTCCGGAGCTCACCGTCGCCGACGTCGACGCCCAGCACCTGTTCGCCCCGGGGATGCCGGTGAGCGGGCTGCTGGATTCCCGTCTCGGACGGCTGGACGTCAGCGAGTCGGTCCGGCCCGCGCAGGAGCTCGTGAGCCACTACGCGGTGGGCGATCAGGTGCTCGCTCGGGTCCTGGTCGTGGAGTCGGACCTCTGCGTCGTCGAGCTGCTGCCCGGGCTGCAGGTGGGCCTGGGGAGCGAGGAGATCCTCGACACCAGCCAGCACGTCGACCTCCGGCAATGGCTGACCCCTCAAGAGACGTTGACCGCCGTCGTCAAGGAGGTCGGGGTCTCGGACGACGAGTGGCGGCTCTCCGTGCTGGAGGTCGACCGCGACCGGCCCGTGCTGCCTGCTCCGGCGCTGCTTCCTCAGGGGCCGCCTTGGCTGATCGCCCCCGCGGTCACCGAGGAGCCCGTGCCCCCCGCCCCGGAGCCGGAGGCGGCGCCAGCGGTGCGCGCGCCGCAGCCGGCGGGCGGCGAGACCCAGGAGGCGCCGCGAGCGACGACGGACGAGTTCGCGGCGCTGCGTACGGAGCGCGACTCCCTGGCCGCCGACCTGCTCCGGGCGCGACGGGCTCTGCTGGCGAAGGAGGACGAACTCCGCCGACGCAAGGCCCAAGCCCGGGACGCCAACAACGAGGTGGCGAAGCTGCGCCGGAGCCTTGCCTCCAGCGAGGCGGCGGTGCGGGCCGCCGATGCCGACGCGGTGGCCTTCACCGATCCGGTGGAGCAACTGGACTACGACGTGAGGCTGGCCTGGGCGCGCCGCATCCCTGCCGCGGAGAAGAGAGCGCTGCCGCTGGCCGGCTACACCTTGGGCCCGGACTTCCTGGACTCCCTCCAGCACATTCAGGGCGTCGACCGCGGCAAGGTGATCGAGGTGCTGGTCGACGTGCTCACGGGCCGGGTCCATCAGCTGCACGGCCGCGCCACGCATCAGCTTCGCACCGGCACCGGAGGCGGCGACCCCTTCGTCTCCCGCCCCGACGGCGCCACCTGCTGGCGGGTCTCGTTGCAGCACAAGACCCCGCAGGCCCGGCGGCTGCACTACTGGCAGCTCAACGACGGCACCATCGAACTGTCCGCCATCCGCCTCCACGACGACTTCCGGCCCTGACGCCACAGGGCCCGGGCGATCGAACGATCGCCTGGGCCCTGTGCGTCACGGCTCTTGGCCGGCGGGGACTACTTCTTCTTGCCCTGGTTCTTCACGGCCTCGATCGCGGCGGCGGCGGCCTCGGGATCGAGGTAGCGGCCACCCTTGGTGACGGGGGCGAAGTCCTCGTCCAGCTCGTAGTAGAGCGGGATGCCGGTGGGGATGTTCAGGCCCGCGATGTCCTCGTCGGAGATGCCGTCCAGGTGCTTGACCAGCGCGCGCAGCGAGTTGCCGTGCGCGGCGATCAGGACAGTCTTGCCGGCGGCCAGATCGGGCTTGATGTCCGACTCGAAGTACGGCAGCATCCGCACGACGACGTCCTTCAGGCACTCGGTGCGGGGACGCTCGTCCTCCGGGATGTCGGCGTAGCGGGGATCGGCGAACTGGCTGTACTCGTCGTCGATCTCGATCGGCGGCGGCGGCACGTCGAAGCTGCGGCGCCACAGCATGAACTGCTCCTCGCCGTACTGCTCCAGCGTCTGGGCCTTGTTCTTGCCCTGCAGCGCGCCGTAGTGGCGCTCGTTCAGGCGCCAGCTGCGGCGCACCGGGATCCAGTGGCGATCGCAGTTGTCGAGCGCCAGGTATGCGGTGTGAATGGCGCGACGCTGCAGCGACGTGTGCAGCACCTCCGGCAGCAGGTCCTCGGCGGCCAGCAGTTCGCCGCCGCGCTTGGCCTCGGCGACGCCCTTCTCGTTGAGGTCAACGTCCACCCAGCCGGTGAACAGGTTCTTGGCGTTCCATTCGCTCTCGCCGTGGCGGAGCAGGATCAACTTGTACGTCATGGCCGAAAGCCTACCGGCAGGCGGCAGGCGTTAGGCGATGACCCCGAAGGTATAGCCGGCGGACTTGTAGGCCTCGATGATGTCCGGCAGCGACGCGACGGTGAGGTCCTTTCCTCCCGAGTCATGCGCCAGCATCACCGACACGTTCACGCCGTCCGTGATCGGCGCCGTCGCCATGGCCACCATGCCGTCGACGGTGGTGGGACGGCGGTTCTTGGGCTCGGCGTCGCCGGTCATCGAGTTCCAGTCGATCCACGACGCCCCGCGCTCCGCGAGCGCGGCGTCGGGGCCCTCCATCGACTTCCACGACATGTGCCCGCCGGGATAGCGCCAGGCGCCCGTCGTGAACTCCTCGCCCAGCACCTCCCGCACCGCGGCGAGCGTGCGGTCGAACTCGTCCGCCACGGCGTCGGCATCGCCGTGCCTGCCCGGGTAGAGCACCTTGTAGTTGTGGGTGTAGCTGTGCAGCGCGATGGAGTGACCCTCGACGATCTGGCGCTCCAGCATCTGGGGCGCATCGCCGATCGCGTTGCCCACGACGAAGAACGTTCCCACGATCTCGTGCTTGGCCAGGATGTCCAGCACCTGCGGCGTGATCGAGTCGTTCGGCCCGTCGTCGAAGGTGAGGAAGACGACCTTCTCCGTGGCCTCGACGTTGCCCTCCAGCCAGTCATGCACGGTGGCGGCCGGATGGGCGTAGGCCACGGCCTCGTGGTTGTGGTTGGTGCCCGGCATCAAGCTGGTGGGCTCGATCGTCGGGGTGGGCGACGGAGTGGGTGAGGGTGTCGGCGACGGGGTGGGCGACGGCACCGCCGACCCCGTCTCGCCGGGCACGGCTGACGTGGGATCCTGGCGGGGATCTACGGATACCTGCACCGGAGCGCAGGCGGAGGCGAGCAAGGCGCCCAGCGATCCCGCCACGAGAGCACGACGAGTGGGCAACGACATGACCCAGACCTCCAACGGTAGACACTCCCTCAGACTCTACGCCAGGGAGCCGGGGGAGGTGCCACCGCCCGCTCCGGGCCGGAGCAGGTCAGGCGTTCGGCCAGTCCTCGCCCTCCGGGACGGCGCCGGTGCTGATGTAGATGACGCGACGGCCCACGGCCACCGCATGGTCGCAGAAGCGCTCGTAGTAGCGCCCGAGGAGGGCCACGTCGACGGCCTCCTCGACGGTGGCCTCCCACTTCGCGCCGAGCAGTTCGGTGAACTGGGCCCGGCGGAGCGTGTCCATCTGTGCGTCCTCGTCGGCGAGGCGGATGGCCTCCTGAGGATCGTTGGCGGCCAGCGCGTCCTTGGCGAGGGCGATCATCTTCTGGGCGATCTCGGCCATGGAGCGGAAGTTGTCGCTCAGGTGGTCCGGGACGGCGTGACTCGGGTAGCGCAGCCGGGCGATCTTGGCGACGTGGGCGGAGAGATCGCCCATGCGGGCCAGCTCGAACACCACGCGGATCGCCGAGACGACGGTGCGCAGCTCCCCGGCGACGGGCGCCTGCAGAGCGATCAGCGAAAGGCACTTGTATTCGAGCGCCTCGTGCAGTTCGTCGAGCTGCACGTCGTTGCCGATCACGGACTCGGCCTTCTCCAGGTTGGCGGAGAACAGCGCCTCGGAGGCGTCCCCGATCGCGGTCTCAACCAGCGAAGCCATGTGGACGAGCTCGTCGATGACGGAGTTCAACTCGTCGTGGTAGCTAGTGCGCATCCATATCTCCTGTTGTCGGTGCGTCGAGGCGGGGCGGAACCCCGGTGAACCAGCTTAGGGCGGGGGTCTGACTGGGCGTGACCGCCAAGTGAACCCTGCGTGAACGAGCTGTGAAGTCTTGGCGCCCGACTCGTTCGGTGGTGAGGCGACGCCGATCGGCCTCCTATGATGAAGATCATGCCACCAGTGATCGCCGCGCTCGTCGGCGCGGGGATCGTCGCCGGTATCTGGATCCTGGTGCATCTCATTCAGCGGGGCCTGCGCGAACGCCGCGAACTCGAGGGGTCGGGCTCCCGTGAGACGGTGCCGGTCCAGCTCGCGGAGGCGCTCGACGCGCTGCCCGCGGGCGCGGTGCTGATCGGTCCTCACGACGAGCTTCTGCACCACAACCAGCACGCCGAACCGATGAGCCTCGTGCGCGGCACGCGGGTGGGCTTCGCCGAACTGCTCGACGTGGTCCACGACGTCCGCACCACCGGGGAGCCCTTCGCCGGCAGGCTGGCGCGGGCCGGACGGCCGGGCGTCGAGGCGCTCGACCTGAACGGCCGGGTTCAGCCGCTGAGCGGCGGGACGATCCTGGTGGTGGCCGTCGACGAGTCGCCGCAGCGCCGGATCGAGGCCGTCAGTCGCGACTTCATCGCCAACGTCTCACACGAGTTGAAGACCCCCATCGGCGCCATCGAGGTGCTCGCCGAGGCGGTCGAGATGGCCAAGGACGACCCCGCCGACGTCGAGCGCTTCGCCGCGAGGCTCGGCTGCGAGACGCGGCGCCTCGCGGCGCTGGTGGGGCAGATCATCGAGCTGTCCCGGTTGCAGTCGAGCGACCCGGTGCTGTCCCGCGACGTCGTCGACCTTGTCGAGGTGGTCGAGGAGGCTGTCAGTCGCACCCAGCCGCTCGCGGCCAAGCGCGGCGTCGCCGTCGTGACCACCTACGCGCCCGCCACGGCGACGGGCGACCGGTGGCAGCTCGTCGACGCCGTCACCAACCTGATCGACAATGCGATCAACTACTCCGATGCCCCCGGGCGGGTCGCGGTTAGCGTCTCCGAGGTCGCCGACAACGGCGACCGCTGGGCGGAGGTCAGGATCGCCGACAACGGCATCGGCATCCGTACCGAGGACCTGGACCGCATCTTCGAGCGCTTCTACCGCGTCGACGACGCCCGGAGCCGCGCCACCGGAGGAACCGGCCTGGGGCTGTCCATCGTCCGCCAGATCGCCGCCGCCCACGGCGGAGACGTGAAGGTGTGGTCTCGCGCCGGCGACGGCTCCACCTTCACCGTACGCATCCCCGCCCGCCTCGCCCCTCGCGATGGCGGACCAGCCGTAGAGGAGTCGCTGACATGAGCCGGATACTGATCGTCGAGGACGAGGAGTCCTACCGCGAGGCCCTCAGCTACATGCTGGAGAAGGAGGGCTTCGAGGTGTCCGTCGCGCACGACGGGACCTCCGGGCTCGCGGAATACGACCGCACCGGCGCCGACCTCGTGCTCCTCGACCACATGATGCCGGGCATGTCCGGCCTCGAGGTGTGCCGGGAGCTGCGGGCGCGCGGGAACGTCGCGATCATCATGGTGACGGCGCGCGATGCCGAGGTCGACAAGGTGGTGGGGCTGGAGCTCGGCGCCGACGACTACGTCACCAAGCCGTTCAGCCACCGGGAGCTGATCGCCCGCATCCGAGCGATCCTGCGCCGTGGCCGCGACGAGGCGGTGCTGCCCGACATCGTCGAGGCCTCCGGTGTGAGGGTCGACGTCGAGCGCCATCAGGTGAGCGTCGACGGGGTCGAGGTGGCCTTCGCGCTGCGGGAGTTCGAACTGCTCGAACTGCTGGTGCGCAACGCCGGCCGGGTGATGACCCGCGGCCAGCTGATCGACCGGATCTGGGGCAGCGACTACGTCGGGGACACCAAGACGCTGGACGTACACGTCAAGCGGCTGCGCTCGAAGATCGAGAAGGACCCCGCGCACCCCACGCGGCTGCTCACCGTGCGGGGGCTCGGGTACAAGTTCGAGGGCTGAGCCCCCATCCCGCTCCTTGAGGAGCGACCTCAGCCTTGGGTCGCCTCGGCCCAGGCGGTGGCGAAATCGGGGTGCGACGCATCGTAGACGGGAACGTCCAGCATCAGCTTCACGCCCTCGTCGAAGCTCAGGCCCACCCGGGCGAGCAGGCCGGGGTGAAGATCCGGCGACTGGAAGGCGAACTCGCTGCCGCCGAAGGTGAGGGGCTTGCCCTTCTCCGCTTCTCCGGCGATCGGGAGTTCCACGGCCTCGCTCCAGGTGCCGTCGGGCTGCTCGGCGGAGAACCCGGCCGCGGTGAGCACGAAAGCGCGATCGGCGGTGACGGTGCCTTGCAGGACGGCGTTGCCCTGCTCGTCGGAGACGATCAGCACGTTGCGCGCCTTGACCCCGTCCTCTTCTTGCTGGACGCCGGCCGCGGGCGGCGCCTGGGGCTCCCATTGGCCGGCGGTGCAGCCGGTCGCCAGGGTTGCGGCCAGTGCCGTCGCGGCCAGCAGTGCTTTGGTTCGGCCGAGGAAGCGCGCGCTCATGAAATTCCCTCCGGTCAGGTCTGCCGCCATCCTAACCAGAATCCGGGGTGTTGTGCGACGTTTCGGGAGGTGTGGGCGGGCACCTTATCAGGTGCGGCTGAGATCCTCCCGGGGGCCCCTGGGTGAGCCTGCTAGACTGGTATGAGGAAAGGGGCCAGATACACATGAGCTTTTCTATTGGTGAGACGGTTGTATATCCCAATCACGGAACCGCAGTCATCGAAGACATCGAGAACCGTCAGATCAAAGGGGAGGACCGGCTCTACTTGGTGCTGAGGATCATCGGCCAGAACGACCTGGTGGTCCGGGTACCCGCGAACAACCTCGATCTGGTGGGGGTGCGCGACGTCGTGGATGCCGAAGGGCTGGAGCGCGTGTTCGGCGTGCTGCGCGCGGAGCACACGGAGGAGCCCACCAACTGGTCCCGCCGGTTCAAGGCCAACATGGAGAAGCTGCATTCGGGCAACGTGATCAAGGTCTCCGAGGTCGTCCGCGACCTGTGGCGCCGCGACCGCGACAAGGGCCTCTCCGCCGGCGAGAAGCGGATGCTGGCCAAGGCCCGTTCGATCCTGGTGGCGGAGCTGGCGCTCGCCGAGAAGGTCGACGAGGAGCGTGCCGAGGTCATGCTCGACGAGGTTCTCGCTTCGTAGCCTGGATCCGTGGAATCTCAGATTCACAGGCCGGTCGCCGCCATCGTGGTGGCGGCCGGTTCTGGTTCTCGGCTGGGTGCCGCGGTGCCGAAGGCGTTCGTGACGGTCGCCGGGCGTCCGTTGCTGCGTCATTCCGCCCAGGCCCTGATCGACGGAGGCGTCGATCGCGTGGTGATCGTGGCGCCCTCGTCCCATCTCGCTGCTGCGGCCGTCGTCTTGCAGGGACTGACGGCTCCCTGGAACGTCGTGGCCGGGGGCGCGCGGCGTCAGGACTCCGTCGCCGAAGGACTGGCGTCCCTGGGCGACCTGCCCGATGACGCCATCGTGCTGGTCCACGACGCGGCCCGGCCCCTGGTGCCGCCCGCCGTGGTGCGCGCCGCCGTCGACGCCGTGCGCGACGGCGCCGTCGCGGTGATTCCGGCGGTGCCGGTGGTCGACTCCCTGCGGCAGGTGCGCGACGGCGGGTCGGTGAGCGTCGACCGGAGCCGGTTCCGGGCCGTGCAGACCCCGCAGGCCTTCCGCAAGGCGGAACTGGTGGAGGCGCACGCCTTCGTGGCAGCTCAGGGCCTGGAGGTCACCGACGATGCCGCCGCCTGCGAGGCGCGCGGCCATACCGTCGCGCTGGTGCCCGGGCATCCGGACGCCCTGAAGATCACCGAGCCCCTGGACCTCGTCCTCGCCGAGGCCATCGTGAGAGGACGCGCATGAGGGTGGGAATCGGCACCGACGTACACCGCCTGGAGCCCGGCGTCGCGATGTGGGTGGCCGGCCTGCACTTTCCCGACGAACCCGCGGGGCTGGCCGGCCATTCTGACGGCGACGTCGCGGCCCACGCGGCCTGCGACGCTCTCCTCTCGGCGGCCGGGCTCGGCGACTTGGGGTCCAACTACGGCACCTCCGCTCCCGAATGGGCGGGCGCCAGCGGTGCCGCGTTCCTGAAGGAGACGGCTCTCAGGGTGCGTGCCGCGGGCTTCGAGATCGGCAACGTCGCCGTTCAGGTGATCGGCAACAGGCCGAAGATCGCGCCTCGTCGCGAGGAGGGCGAGCGGGCGATGGCGGAGGCGCTCGGCGCGCCCGTCAGCCTCTCGGCCACCACCACGGACGGCCTCGGTCTCACCGGCCGGGGCGAAGGGGTCGCCGCGACCGCGGTCGCCTGCCTCGTCGAGCGTCGCGCCTCCTCCTCCGCCGTGTCTCGCACTCCGCCGACCGAAGGGGCCTGACCTATGATCGCTTCGCCGTGCCCGCCCCAGGGGCGCCCGCGCGTCGCCGGAGCCGCCGGGAGGTGGCTGCGGATGGTCCGGCGCGCCGGCGGCTGGCTGCTCGCCGGCGCCTTTCTCGCGGTGTGCGTCGTCCTGCCCGCGCGCGCCGACGGGAGCGCGGCGGAGGCCTTCGAGTTCGCCGGCGAGCTCCGCGCCGACGGGCTGCTGTTCGTCACCGAGACCCTCACCTTCGCCGACGGCGGCGCGCCCGCGGAGCTGACCCGGGCCATCCCCGTCGAGGAGGAACTCAACCGGCACGACACCCGGCACTTCCGGCTGCGTGAGATCGCGGTCCAGGTCGACGGCGCGGCGGTCGAGCCGGGCGTCGCCTCGGGCACCGAGACCGTGCTCACCATCCCGGCCTCCGGGGCGCGCAGTATCACCATCTCCTACCTGGTCGCCGGAGCCACCAGGCACGAGGACGGCGACGGGCAGCGGCTCACCGTGGTCGAATGGCCGGTGCTGCACGGACTGTCCGTCTCGGTGGAGCGGGCGACCGGCGAGCTCCGGGCCGACGCGCCCGTCGCGCTGGTCGACTGCCACGCCGGGCCTCCGGGCTCCGTCGCGAAGTGCGACGCCTACGCCGCGGGCCTGTCCGAGTCGCCCTATCCGTCGTTCGCCCAGTCGGGCCTGGCGGCGGGCGACGAGGTCTGGCTGGCGGCCGGCTTCCCGGCGGAGGCCGTGCAGGCCACCGAGTCGATCACCGCCCGGTGGTCGCTCGACCGCGCGTTCAGCGTCTCCCCGCCCCACCTCCTCGCCGCCTTCGGCGTCGCGCTGCTGGGGGCAGCAGGGCTGTTCGTGCTGCACCGGCGCGGCGGCACGGATCCGGTGGCCGCCGCGGCGCGTCCGATCGGCGGGTTCCGGCCCGTCGGGGAGGGGGAGTCGGTGTTCGCCGTCGACGCGGGGCTCCGGCCGGGACACGTCGGCACGGTGGCCGACGAGCGCGTCGACCCCATCGACATCACGGCCACGCTCCTCGACCTCGCCGTGCGGGGACACCTGCTGATCACCGAGTTGCCGCGGGAACTGCACCAGTTGCTGGACTGGCGCCTCACCCGCCGGCCGTCCCCCGCCGGGGACGCGCTCGCCCGGTTCGAGGAGGACCTCCTGGAGGCCATCGGCGACGGTGTGCTCGCGTCGGAGCTGCCGGCGCTGCTCGCCCCAGCGCTGGCCCGGGTGCAGGACGACCTCTACGACGAGGTGGTGGCGAAGGGCTGGTTCGAGTCGCGCCCCGACTCCACCCGCACCGCGTGGCGCACCCGCGGCTACGTGGCCCTCGGTGTGGCCGTCGTCGCCGCGGTGCTGCTGATCGCGTTCACCGGCTACGGGCTGCTCGCGCTGGTGCTCGTCGCGCTGGCGGGGGCCCTGACCTGGGTGTCCGACCGGATGCCGCGCCGCACCGTGCTCGGCAGCGAGATCCTTGGCGGGCTGCAGGCGCTGTCGCTGCTGCTGGCCACGCACCCCACCACCCAGATGCCGGCCGGCCGGGAACTCGCGGAGATCTCCCAGGTGCTGCCCTATGCCGTGGTGCTCGGCGGGAAGGATCGCTGGATTCAGGCGATGGCCGACGCGGACCGCGACGACGCCCCGGACCCCACCGCCATCGACTGGTATCACGCCCCGGACACCTGGCATCTGCGCGACCTGCCGGCGTCGCTGGCCCAGTTCATCCACACCGTTCAGGGCGAGCTGTTCGGGCGCTGACGCCAGCCCTCCGGGTATGTCATCGGCCCGGCCTGTGCGAGAAGCGCGGGCCGGGCCGATGACGTTGGGGGTGGGAACTCAGAGCTCGAGGCCGGGGTACAACGGGTGCGCGCCGACCAGCGCGGCGGCACCGTCGAGGGTGGCCTGCTTGGTGGCCTCGTCAAGGATGAACTTGGCCTTGCTGGGGGCGCCGGCCGCCGTGGTGGTGGGCGTCGTGTTCTTCAGCACGCCGGTGATGAGGTCCGCGACGGCGTCCATGTCGGAGGTGGTGAAGCCGCGCGAGGTGAGCGCCGGGGTGCCGACGCGCACGCCGGAGGTGTACCAGGCGCCGTTGGGGTCGTTAGGCACCGAGTTGCGGTTGGTGACGATGCCCGCGTCCAGCAGCGCGGCCTCGGCCTGGCGGCCGGTGAGCCCGAAGTTGTTCACGTCGAGCAGCACGATGTGGTTGTCGGTGCCGCCGGTGACCAGCGTCACGCCGCGGCTCAGCAGGCCCTCGGCCAGCGCCTTGGCGTTGTCGGCCACCTGCTGCGCGTAGTCGCGGAAGGCCTGCGTGCGGGCCTCCGCCAGCGCGACGGCCTTGGCGGCCATGACGTGGGACAGGGGACCGCCGAGCACCAGCGGGCAGCCGCGGTCGACGGAGGGGGCGTACTCCTCGGTGGCCAGCACCATGCCGCCGCGCGGGCCGCGCAGCGACTTGTGGGTGGTGGTGGTCACGACGTGGGCGTGGGGCACCGGGTCCTCGTCGCCGGTGAACACCTTGCCCGCCACCAGGCCGGCGAAGTGCGCCATGTCCACCATCAGCACGGCGCCCACCTCGTCGGCGATCTCGCGCATGGTGGCGAAGTTCACCCGTCGCGGATAGGCGGAGTAGCCGGCGACGATGATCAGCGGCTTGAACTCGCGGGCCTGGGCGGCCACCGCGTCGTAGTCGAGCAGCTGGGTCTCGGGGTCGGTGCCGTAGGAGCGCTGGTGGAACATCTTGCCGGAGACGTTCGGGCGGAAGCCGTGCGTCAGGTGGCCGCCGGCGTCCAGCGACATGCCCAGCAGGCGCTGCTCGCCGAAGCGGTGGCGCAGCGTCTCCCAGTCGGCCTCGGACAGCTCGGCCACGCCCTTGGCGCCGAACTCCGCCAGGGCGGGGCGCTCGACGTGGTGGGCGAGGATCGCCCAGAAGGCGGTGAGGTTGGCGTCGATGCCGGAGTGCGGCTGGACGTAGGCGTAGTCGGCGCCGAACAGCTCACGGGCATGCTCCGCGGCCACCGACTCGACGGTGTCGACGTTCTGGCAGCCGGCGTAGAAGCGGTGACCGACGGTACCCTCGGCGTACTTGTCGCTGAGCCAGGTACCCATGGTGGCCAGTACGGGCAGGCTGGCGTAGTTCTCGGAGGCGATCAGCTTCAGCGAGCCGCGCTGGTCGGTCAGCTCGTCGCGAGTGGCCTGCGCGATCCGGGGTTCGACTTCTTCGATGGCGCTCAGGATGGTCTGGTAAGCGCCGCTCAGGGCTTGGGCGTCGGTCACGTCTCTCCTTCATCAGGTTCGGTGTGCAGCAGTTTAGTGTTCCCGCGCCCCATGGCGCTCCTCGACGACCGCCGCTCCTCGAAGACCCCGCTCCTCGAGGACTGACTGTCCTGCCATGGCTCTCCCCACTGACAGCCCGAGTGTGGGAGAGTTCAAGACAACGATGACGCAACGATGCTCTGAGGAGGGTCTCCATGACCATTGGTTTCACACCTTCGCTTTCGCCAACTCGTTTTCGGGTGTCGCGTGCTGAGGCGACCGGCCCGTTCGTGCTGGGACTCGACGTGGGTTCGGGCGGCTCGAGGGCCGCCGTCTATGACGCCAGCGGCCGGGAGGTGAAGGGGCGACGGTTCAAGGTCGAGCACATGTTCACCTCCGCTACCGACGGCACGTCGACGATCGATCCCGACCAGGTCGTCGCGGAGCTGCTGGAGTGCATCGAGCAGTCGGTGGACCGGATGAGCGCGCCGATCAGCGCGATCGGCATCGATACCTTCGCGTCGACGCTGATTCCCGTCGACGGCTCCGGCAACGCGCTGGGCCCATGCATCACCTACGCGGACACCCGCTCTCGGGAGCAGGTGGTGCGGCTTCGGGAGAGCCTCGACGTCGCGACCCTGCACGACCTCACCGGCGCCCGGATCGCTGCGTCGTACATGACGCCCCGGCTGGTGTGGCTGCGCGAGGAGCACGCGGATGTCTTCGCTCGGGCCGAGCGCTTCATGGCGCTGGGGGAGTACATCTCGCTGAAGCTGCTGGGCACCGCTGCCATCGGCACCGCGGCCGCGGCATGGGGCGGCATGCTGAACCGGCGCACCGGAGAGTACGTGCCCGAGCTGATCGAGGCGGCCGGCGTCGACCCCGGCTCTCTGGGCAAACCGCACGACCCCAGCGACGTCGTCCCGGTGGCGGGCACGCCGCTGGCCCAGCTCGTGCCGGAGGTCGCGAGCGCGGTGTGGGTGCCGGTCATCGGCGACGGGCTAGGCGCCAACATCGGCAGCGGCGCGCAAGGCGGCTCGACGTGGGGGATCTCCACGGCCACGTCGGGCGCCATCCGGATGCTTCTCAACACCACCATCGACGCGCTGCCCAGCGGGCTGTGGGCCTACCGGGTCGACGCGCAGCGCACGTTGTTCGGCTCCGCGATGAGCGACTGCGGACGGGTGCTCGACTTCGCCCAGAGCACCTTCCGGCTGCCGCCGTACGAGGAACTGGATACGGATGCGCTCTTCGGCGCCGATCCGTCGACCGGCACGCCGCTGGTGGTGCCCTTCCTCTCGGGCGAGCGGGGCACCAAGTGGCGCGACGGCGTGCGTGCGCTCTTCGCGGGCGTCAGCGCCGCGACGACCCCGGAGCAGTGGCTGCGCGGCTCGATGGAGGGCCTGGCCTTGTCGTTCCTGCGTATCGCGGACCAGATGAAGGAAGCCGGAGGGGCGGCCGAGCGGATCGTGCTGTCCGGATCGATGACGAACGCGGTCCCCGGGTGGTTGCAGCTTCTGGCCGATGCGCTGGACCAGCCGGTCGAGCACATCGACATCCGCCGCGCCACCATGCGCGGCACCGCGGTGCTCGCACTGGAGCAGGTCAGCGACCAGCCGCTGGCCGACATTCCGGTGCGGGCTCGTGTGGAACCGGTCGCCGGCCGGGCCGCCTACTACCGGGAACGCCTGGCCCGCTTCGAGGAACTCGCCGACCACGCCTGATTTGTTCGCGTGACTCCTATTGCTCTCTGGGGAGGCCGGACGGAAGCGGGGATGGAGTAGCCCAAAGCCTGGCGATGGTGGCCAGGGCAGCGAGCGTGTGCCCGTCACGGAGTACCCCGGCTTCGATCAGCCCGCCGACGTCTCGGAGCGGGACCCAACGAATACCCGCCGTTTCGCCATCGGTGGGCGCCGCAGGTATGTCAAGATCCACTGTGCAGAGCACGACATGCACTGAACTTGGCAGAACGGAGGTATCGGTCAAATACTCCGCGATGTGTGTTGCGGATGAAGCCGCGTGGCCGGTTTCCTCCCGTAGCTCGCGGACGGCGTCGTCGGTGGGCCCAGCGCTGTTGGCATCGCCGAATCCTCGGGGAAGCTCTAGGAGCGTTTCTCCTACGGCAGGGCGCGGCGAATGAACGAAGAGGAGATCTTCATCTCGGAGTGCGCACACGACGACGCCAGATCGGCCGTCGCCGGTCACCATCCAGTGAGCTGTGTAGGTGAGACCGCTCGGTAGCACCGCCCGGCCACGGAGAAGCTCAATGGCAGGAGGTCCCTGCCAACGGTAGATCACGGTTGCGTCCTCGATCATAGATCCTCCTCAGTCTGTATCGATAGGATTGTTGTCTGCGGTCGTAGCGCGGCGAACACGCTGGCGACAGCGTCCCAGGGCACAGTGGCCAGGATGGTGAAGAAGAATCCCCACCAGACTAATCTCGGGGGCAACGCACTGGTTGCGGGCCACAGCGCGGCGACCGCGATCAGGATCCGCACCGTCGCGCTGGTCAGGGCGCGCGGACGGCTAGCCTGTTGCACGGTGCTGGTGATGGCGTAGTGCAGGTCGCGCATTCGGCGTTCTGAAGGCTTGGCTTGTAGTTTCGCCCGAGCGGTTCGGCTCTGGTTGTGGATGATTCCGAACATGGCGGGTGTGATTTCGGTCGCTATGTCCTTCAAGTCCGAGGACACATGGATGCGCTTCCAGCCGCGCCGAGCTTGCCGAGGGTAGCCGTCGTTTCTTCGCTGGGGGGCATCGAAACGCAGCCAGTCGGCGCGCAACGCCGTGGCTATCGCGACGAGGTATGCGGTTTCCCACCAGGTGTAGACCTCCTCAAGTTCCTTAGCGCTACCGGGATGGATGCGCCTCGCTGCCTTGGCCCGCCCGCGAACGGGCTTGCGCCTGGAGAGGAGTTCAATCTCGGCCAGCAAGTTCTTGGCCTCTGAACTGAGGCGTCCACGCCAACTGGGGTCGGGTGGGGTCAGCGGGGGGAAGTCGCGATAGCCCTCGATTTGCAGATGGAACTCCTGCGCAGCCCACAACTCCCAGTGCCGATGTTTGCGAGGTTCATCCACCCCGAGTTCCTTCAAAGACTCGAAGGAGTCCTCTGACTGCTTGCGAGACAGCGCCTCAGATAGCGATTCGCCTGCGCAGACCACGGTCAACGGTAGGTCGGTTACGGGCAGACCGAGGGCGTCGGCTACATCGGCCGGCGACATGTGGGCGAAATACGCGCCGTCGAGCAGCATCGAATCTGTGAGCATGATCCGATCGCAGACCAACAATGCGGCCCTGATCATGCCGGTAATTTCTGCGATGGCCTGCCGTGTTCCTGCGGGGTCCGGGTACCCGTGGGCTGCGAACCGCAGTTCTTGGCGAACGCTGTCCAGTTCGAGAATGAGGACGCGAGAGACTCGCACGGCCACAGATGCCATGGCCGCTACCGAGGCCAGATTGCGGGAAGGGTCACGAGGCTTGTTCCCGCTGCTGCGAGATCTCGTACAGCGCGACGGCGGCGGCCACGGAGGCGTTGAGCGACTCGATCTCGCTGGCGATCGGGATGGAGACCAGGACGTCGCAGTGCTCGCGCACCAGACGGGCGAGGCCCTCGCCCTCGGAACCCACCACGACGAGCAGCGGGCCGTCGACGCCGGGGATACCGGAGAGGGGGACGTCCGACTCCCCGGCCAGGCCCACGACCGTGAAGCCCATCCGGCCGGCCTGTTCGAGGGCGCGGTTGAGGTTGGTGACCATCGCGACGGGCACCCGGGCGGCCGCGCCGGCCGAGGTCTTCCAGGCCGCGGCCGTCATCGACGCCGACCGACGAGCCGGAATCACCACGCCCTGCGCGCCGAAGGCGGCGCCGGAGCGGATGATCGCGCCCAGGTTGCGCGGATCGGTGATGCCGTCGCAGAACACGATGACGCCATCTTCCTGCGCGGCGTCGGCCAGCAGGTCTTCGGCGTCGGCGTACTCGTAGGCGGGGAGCTGGATGGCCACGCCCTGATGGACCAGCCCGCCGGTGACCCGGTCGAGCTCGCCGCGGGTGACCTGCAGCAACGGCAGTGAGTGCTCGGCGGCGAAGCGCAGGATGTCGCGCAGCCGGTCGTCGCGCTCCGCTCCCTCGGCCACGTAGGCCTGCTTGACGGGCAAGCCGGCGACCAGCGCCTCGTAGACGGGGTTGCGGCCCACGACCCAGTCGGCTCCGGCGAGGGTCTTGCCCTGGCGCGGCCGCGACTGCTGGCGCCGTTGTGCGTCCTGCTTGGCCTTGTGAGCCTTGTGATAGACCCTGTCCTCCGCCTTGGGCGTCGGCCCCCGGCCCTCGAGCCCGCGCTTGTTGCGACCGCCGGAACCGGCGGCCTTGTTCTTGCCCTTGGTGGTCGCGCCGCGGCGCTTCGAATTTCCAGCCATGTCGGTGTGTGTACCTGCGTCCTACTTGTCCAGGCTCCACTTGGGGCCGGTGGGGGTGTCGGTGATGGTGAGGCCGAGATCGGCCAGGGTGTCGCGGATCGCGTCGGCGGCGGCCCAGTCCTTGGCAGCCCGGGCGGCCGTGCGCTGCTCCAGGAGGGCTCCGACCAAGCCGTCCACGACGGGTCGGAGGTCGTCGTCGGACCCGGAGCCGGCCCACTCGGGGGCGTTCGGGTGGATGCCGAACACGTCGAGCATCGACGTGACGGCGAGATAGACGGGGATCAGCGCCTCGTCGTCGCCGGCCGCGAGGGCATGGTTGCCGGCGCGGATGCCGTCGAACAACGCCGCGACGGCGGCAGGCGTGCTGAGGTCGTCGTTCATCGCGTTCTCGAAGGCGACCCAGGCCTCCACCGCTCCGGGTGCGTAGGCGTGGAAGCCCTGCACCTTCTCAGCGGCCCGTTCGATGAAGGAATCGATGCGCTCGATGGCCTTCTCCGCCTCGGACAGTGAACCGCGCGAGCCCTCGTCGTCGGGCGAGAACTCGATGGTGGAGCGGTAGTGCGGGGCCAGCAGGAAGAAGCGCACGGCGCGGGGGTCGTAGTGCTTGGTGACCTCGGAGACCAGCGCGGTGTTGCCCAGCGACTTGCTCATCTTCTCCCCGGCCATGGTCACCCAGGCGTTGTGCATCCAGTAGCGGGCGAAGCCGAAGCCCGCCCCCGCCGACTGCGCCAGCTCGTTCTCGTGGTGCGGGAAGCGCAGGTCGATGCCGCCGCCATGGATGTCGAAGCTGTCGCCCAGGTACTTGCCGGCCATGGCGGAGCACTCCAGGTGCCAGCCGGGCCTGCCGCGTCCCCACGGCGACGGCCAGGACGCCGTGCGCGGCTCGGTGGGCTTGTGGCCCTTCCAGAGCGCGAAGTCTCGGGGGTCGCGCTTGCCGCGCGGGTCGGCATCGGCGGCGGGCTCCATCTCGTCGACCTTCTGCCCCGACAGCTCGCCGTAGCGGGGCCACGACTGCACGTCGAAGTACACGTCGCCCGAGCCGTCGGGAGCGACGTAGGCGTGGCCGCGCTCGATCAGGGCCTGGGTGAGTTCCAGCATCTCGGGGATGTGCCCGGTGGCGCGCGGCTCGTAGGTGGGCGGCGTGCAGCCCAGCGCGGCGTAGGCGTCGTGCAGCTCGCGCTCGAACTTGTAGGCGTGGGCGAACCACTCCACGCCCTCCTCCGCCGACTTGGCCAAGATCTTGTCGTCGATATCGGTGACGTTGGCCACGACGGTGACGTCGTATCCCTTGTGCTCCAGCCAGCGCCGGAGCACGTCGAAGACGACCTCCTTGCGGATGTGGCCGAGGTGCGGTGACGCCTGAACGGTGAGACCGCAGTGGTAGATGGACACCTTGCCGTCGACCAATGGGGTGAACTCGCGCACGGAGCGCGTGGCGGTGTCGTACAGATTCAGGCTCACGCGACGTGATTCTACCGCCGTCCGCACTGTTGCCACTTTCTTCGTGCGCCACGTCTAGAGGTGCCGCGGCTAGGTGGTGTTCCCGCTACGGTGCCACCTATCCGCAGAACCTCTTGCGGGTCGGTGCAAGGACTGGCGTGGATCCTCGAGAACTGCACCGTGGATCTTCAGAATCTATACCGTGGATCTTCAAGCAGGGGCTCGTGGATCTTCAAAGAGGGTGGCAAGATGGGGTGATGGAACACGGTGCTGTCTATCCCCGACACATGCGGAACTCGTTGTCTGAGGCGCTTTCCGACACTCCGGTCGTGATCTTGCAGGGCGCACGGCAGGTGGGGAAGAGCACACTTGCCAACCAACTCGCCGCGGACCGCCCCTCTGTTGTCGTGACCCTCGACGATCCGGGCGTCCTCGCGGTTGCCGAGTCCGATCCCGCGTACTTCGTGTCCCAGGCGCGGGACGGGATGCTGGTGATCGACGAGGCACAACGCGCGCCGGGGCTCATCTTGCCGCTCAAGGCGGCAGTTGATCGGGATCGCCGTCCCGGAAAATTCCTGCTGACGGGATCCGCAGACGTGCTTCAGGTCAAAGGGGTTGGCGACTCGCTGGCGGGCCGGGCCGAGGCCTTTGAGCTCCAGCCCTTGAGCCAGGGGGAGCTTCAGCACAGGCCGGTGCCTGAGGATTTCGTGTCTTGGCTTCTCTCCGAACCCGTGCTTGGGGAGTTCGATCCGCTGGATCCGGACGTTGTCGTGCGTGGTGGCTACCCAGAGGTACAGACTCGCTCGCCGCGTCGCGCCCGCGATTGGTTTGCGTCGTATGCGGGGCGGCTCTCCGATCACGACGCCCGAGAACTGCATGGTGGCGGTTATGCGGATCACCTGCAGGCATTGCTGGCCATCCTCGCGATGGGCGGTCAGCAGGAGATCGTGCGGGCGCGGGTGGCCAGGGAACTCGGTATCGCAGAGAACACCGTCGATGCTTACCTCCGCACTGCGCATACGATGCGCCTCCTGGCGGCGGTGCCGCCGTGGGGACGCAATCTGAGGGCTCGCGTCGCCCGTCGTCCCAAGACCTCTCTCAACGACACAGGGTTCGCGGCGGCGCTTACGGGCTTCACCGAGGCGCAGGCGCTTTCGCTAGGAGGGCGCGAGTACTACGGAGTGCTGGTCGAGCAGTTCGTCACGGCCCAACTTCACGCACAGCGAGGTTGGAGCGATCAGGCATACCGGATCTACCACTATCGGGAGACCGACGGCCTTGAGGTAGACGTTGTGCTCGAGCTTGCGGATGGGAGGCTCGTCGCGATCGAGGTGAAATCGGCGTCCGAGGTGGTGCCCAAGGCCTGGCGGAACCTGGAACGATTCCGTGAGCGGTTCGCGGAACGCGAGGTTGTCGGCGTGTGCTTCCACGCAGGCCCCCGTGCGTGGAGGGTGCGTGGCTGGCTCAACCTGTTGCCCGTGACGTCGCTCTGGCAGCACTGAGTCCCGGACCACTGTGGCTTGGCTGAGCCATGAGGCTCCTAACTAGACGGTGGGGGCTTGCGTTTCGCGACAAGGGCGATGAGTTCGCGACTGCAGCCGATGCCGGCGGCGATGGTGCCGTAGGACCAGGTCTTGGGGTCTTCCGCGCGGAGGCGTTTGATCAGTGTGTCGCGCTCGGCGCGGAGCTGGGCCGCGAGTTCCTCGGCCTCCATTGCCTGGCGGTGCAGCTCGCGAGCGCGGGCGAGTCTCGCGTCGGAGATGCCCCCTCGACGGCGAGAGCCGGCACCCCTTGTCGGGGTGCCGGCTCCTGAGTGCTCAGCCACGGGCGAAGTCCGCGATCAGGTTCGGCACGGCGGCGTCGAACCCTGCGACGTCGAGCATGCCTGCGTCGTCGGGATCGGCGATGCTGAAGCCGGTCGCCGTCATCCCGACGACGACGAGCTTGGCCGGGATTCCGGTCTGGGCCCGATATGCGCGCAGCGCCTGGTGCGGGTGCGTCTTGCCTGCCCAGGTCTCGTTGTCGGTGTACACCACGAAGGTGTCGACCTCGAGGCCCTGCTCGGCCGCGTACAGCATCGGCAACGCGCAGTCGGTGCCGCCGAACGGCATGCGGTCGATCACGCGGAGTGCGTCGTCGAGACGACGCCTCGGCGAGATCGCCAAGGGCTTCAACGCCGTGCCGCCCCACACCGGCCCGCTCGCGGCGAAGCCGAACGCCATGGACGACGGCTCGGTCGCCAACTGCACGAGCGCCAGTGCCGCCGACGCCTCGCGCGCGGTGAGGGGCAGGTTCGAGATCGGTACGTTCATCGACCCGGACACGTCCACGCCGAGCAGCGTGCGCTTCCCCGACGGCGTGACCGCGCCGAAGGCCGCGTAGAACGCGGCGTCCAGAGCGTCGGCCACCTTCTGCGTCGGCGTCCACGTGGCCCCGCCGCGCGCCGAACGCCCGGAGGCGTAGGTGCGCTGGGCGACCAGCACGGAGACCGGGTGTACGCGGGCGCGCTGCAGGCGCACGACGTTGGTCAGCTGGGAGACCACCTCGTCGGTGCGGCCGCCCATCTCCGGCAGCAACCCCAGCCTGGTGAGGCGGGGGAGCTGGCGCAGGAGCGCGGTCTGGGGGAGGCCCGCGTCCAGCAGCGCCTCCCAGACGTCGCGCTCGCCGAGGGCGGCGTCGGGCAGCATCTCCCAGCTGAAGCCGTAGTCACGCACCAGTCGTGCCCACGCGTCCGAGGTGTCGGCCGCCTGTGCGGCGACGAAGTCCTCCACGAGCCGCGGCACCTCCGCGCCGGCGGCTCCGCGGGTCACCCACTCGAAGGTGTCCTTCAGCGGGGCCGTCGTGGCCTGCGGGTGCGAGAGGCGCAGCAGGTCGCGGTGCGACCATCCCTCGCGCTGGCGGTACTTGACCAGTTGGTAGGCGAGCTGATCGACGTCCTTCGACGTGTACCAGCCGGCCACCGCCCGGCGCAGCCCGCGACCCCACCCGCGGAACTGCTCGACGTAGCCGGCGAACAAGAAGAGGTGGGTGCCGGTGCGTGCGATCTGGGGGAGCGCGTCGAGGGCCGCCTTCGCGGTCTCGGGCACCGACGCCGCGTAGGCGAGCGCGAACAATGCGGGATTCTGCCTGGGCGCCGTGCCCCGCGTCGAGACATCCACGATGGTGGCGACAAGGCCCGCGGGGTCACTCGCCGCCATGCGCGTGAGGACCTGGGCGTTCTTCAGTGCCAAGGCACGATCCGACGCGTAGTACGTGCCGCCGTCGACACCGAGGGTGAGGAACCGGCGCAGCCGTGCGGCGTCGTCCAGCGGGAAGGCGTACCCGCCCGCCGAGTTCGCGACCTGCCGCGGATCCGCCGCCTCTCTCTGGGGAGTGCGACGCAACCCGAGGGTGCGCAAGATATCCATTCCTGTTCCTCCTTTCCGAAGGCATGAGCGCGGGGCGGACGTGTTGTGCCGACCGGGCGGAACCCGGCGAGGCCGGGCCGACCCACTCCTGGGCCGATTCCTGTGTTGGAGAGGTAACCGATCGACTCCGGCCCACCCCGCGCGTCTGTGGGGCCAGGCGGGCAGGGAATTGACCACCGGAATGGCTGATGCTCTACCAACTGAGCTACTGATCAGATCAGCGGGGACTCGAACCCCGGACTCTCAACTCCTAGAGATAACCGACGATCTTCGGCCCGCCTGGCTCCACTAGTGTGTAGCCCGCTACACACTCTTGTCAAGTGGGGCGTTCCCGGCCTCTTCAGCGACGGCATGCTCCGGGGTGCGCGGACTCGGGCCTCGCACGGTGCTTCCCCGGTCGGCTTCGTGCTCGCCGATGGGGAACGGCTGCCGTTCCCAGACGCGACCCGCGGCGCGGCGTCGAGGAGATGCTCAGGGTGCTGCGCCCGGGAGGGGATCTGCTCCTCGTCGATCACATCGGCTCGTCCAATCCGCTCCTCCGAGTCGGCCAGTTGTTGCTGGAGGCGGTGACGTTCCCGCTCAAGGGCGAGCGGTTCACCCGTCGCCCGCGCCGGATCGTCGAGGCTCTCGGCGTGGCGATCGTCGCGACGGAACGCCTGCACCACGGCATCATCGAGCGGGTCCAGGCCCGGCGATAGCTCGATGCTGACGGTCACGCATGCACAAATCTCGCTATACGCCGAGAGCACGTCCATATGGCAAGGCCTTGCGGTATAGCGAGATTTATGCATGGGGTGGGGGGAAAGATCAGGCCGCCGGGGGCGCGAGGTGAGTTCGACGGGAGACGTGACGGATCAGAGACGCGCGTGTGCTGTCCCACTGGCTCCAGATCTGCCGGTAGCTCAAGCGCAGAGTGTCGTAGCCAAGATCGCGAGCCGCGAGGTCTCGCATCCGATCGATCTCGTAGTTGGCGGAGTTGCCGTGGTGGGCCCGGCTATCGCACTCGATGATCCGTGATCGACCGACCAGAAGATCAACGCGCCCGATGCCGGGGATCTCTACTTGGGCCTGGACGAGCACGTTGCGTTGCTGGAGAAACAACCGCACCCGTGTCTCACTGCCAGATTCGGCGATACCGAGGTGCTTCATGACCATCTCGCCGCGGGAAGGGTGGGAAGCGAGCAATCCGTGGAGTTCGCCTCGCGTGAGGAGGTGGAGGTTGAGGGCGGACTCGATCACGACGAGAGCATCCTCCACGCTGTGGCGGTGCAATACATGCTCCAGGCAGTCGAGAAGGGGCCAGACGGGGGCGCGAGGCTGGGGCTTCTTGGTCGTATGCATGTTCCGAGTCAGCCGGTCGGGTGCGCACCCCTCCCCGAAGACGATGTGAGTGCCTGAGTGGGGCGGCACCCAGAGCCCGTGCAGCTGGCAGCCGGAGAGGCAGCCGAGCCGTCCGCCGACCTTGAGGGCAGCGGCGACCTGGGGGTCGGCGATAGGCGATGATCGGTACCATCCACGTGCGATGCGCACGATTGTGCCGGCCGCGAGAGCTTGACTGATGTCGTGTCGTGATGCTCCCGCGGCGCGGAGGTCCCGGTAGGAGCTGATTCCAAGGGCATCCATGCCCACCGTGATTGTGTCTTCGGCCCAAGATTTCCCATGCCAGTCTGCGTTCTGTGGATAACTCCGCGGTGCCCGTCCCTGACAACAAGACCGCTGTGCATAAATCTCGCTATCCGCCGAGAGCGCCTCCATATGGCAAGGTCTTGCGGCATAGCGAGATTTATGCACGGCATGCGGACGGCAGAGCCGGTTGCGGGGCGTGGTTGAATCGCTGCATGAGTATCGACGTCCAGATCTGGTCCGACATCGCGTGCCCGTGGTGCTTCATCGGGAAGCGGCGCTTCGAGCGGGCACTGGAGGCCTTCCCGGAGAGGGATCAGGTGCGTGTCACCTGGCGCAGCTATCAGCTGGATCCCTCGCTCCCGGAGAGCTACGACGGCAGCGAGGTCGACTATCTCGTCTCATCCAAGGGGATGCCGCGGGCGTCCGTGGTCCAGATGATCGGGCATGTCGCCGAGCAGGCTCGGGGCGAGGGCCTCGCCTACGACTTCGACCGGCTCGTCGTGGCCAACTCGCGACGCGCCCACCGTCTCCTGCAGGCGGCCAAACGCGCCGACCGAACCGACGGCGGACGACGCACCGATGCGCTGGAGGAGGCGCTCTTCTCCGCGCACTTCGAGCGAGGGGAGAACATCGGCGACGCCGCGACCCTGGTTCGTCTGGGCGTCGAAGCCGGACTTGCCGAGGACGACGCCCGGGCCGCCCTGGACTCCGACGATCTCGACGCCGCCGTCGGCGCCGACATTCGAGATGCCGCGACGATCGGCGTGCGCGGAGTGCCGTTCTTCGTCGTCGCCGACAAGTACGGCGTGTCGGGCGCTCAGCCGTCGGAGGTCTTCCTCGATGTGCTCCGGACGGTGCTGGCCGAGCAGCGCCCGGCTTTGATCCAGGTCGACGGTGCGGGGGAGGCCTGCGGTCCCGACGGTTGCTGAGCCGCTCGCTCAGCCCTTCTTTTTCTTCTTCTTGTCCTTCTTCGCGGCCTTGGCGCGCAGGGCGTTGATGTCGAAGGTGTCGCGCATTTCGAGGGCCGGGTCGCTGGCGCCGTCCTCCCAAGGGTCGTAGGGCACCTCGTCGTCGTCCTCGTCGACGAAGCCCTGCGACGGGTCGTACTTGTTGCGCAGCTCCTGGCCGACAGGCTGCAGGGTGCCGAGGTGCTCATCGGGCAGCTCGGCGAGGATGTCGTTGATGTAGCCGGAGGTCGCCTCCTCGGTGGGCACCTCGCGCTGCTCGCGCTGCGACTGGAACCAGCGGTAGTCGAGCATCTCGTGGAAGAACTGGGCGGAGTCCCGCTTGGCGCGCAGGTGCGGGGGGATGCGCGCGATGGCCGGCTCGAAGATCTCCAGCAGCCAGCGGTGCGCGGCGACCGACTCCGGCATATCGGGGCACACCTTGGCGCGGAAGGCGTCCATGTCGTTGAGGAGGCGGCGCGCCTGATGCTCCTCCGCGTCGATGCCGGTGAGCCGCATCAGGCGGCGGGTGTGATGGCCCGCATCCACCACCTTCGGCTGGATCCTGATGGTGCGGCCGTCGGACGACGTGCGGACGTCGATCTCCGCGACGTCGAAACCGAGCGCGTTGAGGCGGCGGCCCCGACCCTCGATCCGGTAGAGCTCGGAGCCGTCGAACTCCTCCACCCCGGTGAGCTCGTCCCACAGCACGAGGTAGCGCTCCTCGATCGTCGCGACCAGGATGGCCGGGTCGAGCGACCCGTCGAGCATGCCTCCCGCCTCCAGATCGAGGAACTCGCCGAAGAGGTTGGTGCGGGCGATCTGAAGGTCGTGGGCGCGCTGCCCATCGGTGAGTTCGGGATGCACCTCGCCCGTCTCGGCGTCGACGAGGTAGGCGGCGAACTCGCCGGCGTCGCGGCGGAACAGGATGTTGGACAACGACACGTCGCCCCAGTAGAAGCCGGCGAGATGCAGCCGGACGAACAGCACCACCATCGCGTCGAGCAGTCGGGCGACCGTCTCGTGCTTGATGCCGTTGTAGAACAGTGCCCGGTACGGCAGCGAGAAGGGCAGGTGCCGGGTGAGCAGGATTGGATCCAGCGGCATCCCGTCGAGGTCCTTGCGCCCGAGCACCACGGCAACGGGCTCGACGGCGGGAACGTCGAGGCGATCCAGTTCGTGCAGAAGGCGGTACTCGTGGACCGCCACCTCCTCCAGGATCTCCTTGGCGGCGAAGATCTCGTCACCCACGCTGATGAAGCGCACCACATGGCGGGAGATGCCCCGGGGCAGCGCCACCAGGGTCTCCGTGGGCCATTCGGCCAGCGGCACGTTCCAGGGAAGGGTGATCAGCTGCGGATTGGGTTTGGCAGCGAGAAACCTTGGCACAGATGCAGTCTATGAGGTAACCGGCTCCGAGGACAGGCGGAGCACGCGCTCCAGGGCCTCGGTCACGACGGCGACCAGATCGTCGCGCGCCTCCAACCCGACGCTGAACCGCAACAGACCCGGCGTGATCCCGGCGACGAGGCGGGCCTGCGGTGTCATGCCCGCGTGGGTCATGGTCTCGGGGTGACACACCAGCGACTCGATCCCCCCCAGGGACTCCGCGAGATGGAAGACCTCCAGCCCGTCGAGGAACCGGCTACAGGCTTCCCAGCTGCCGAGGTCGACGCTGAACAGCGACCCGAAGCCGTTCTGCTGCCGCAGCGCCACCTCGTGGCCGACATGCCCGGGCAGGCCCGGGTAATGCACCGCCGTCACGGCGGGGTGCGCATCGAACACCTCGACGAGGGCGCGGGTGTTCTCGTCGTGGACCCGCAGCCGCGCGTCGAGCGTGCGCACCCCGCGCAGGGTGAGATAGGAGTCGAGGGCCGAACCGGTGAGGCCCAGCGCGTTGGCCCAGAGCTGCAGCTTCTGGTGCTGTTCCGGCGTCGATGCGACGACGGCGCCCCCCACGACGTCGGAGTGGCCGTTGATGAACTTGGTGGTGGAGTGGATCACCAGGTCGGCTCCCAGGGCCAGGGGCTGCTGCAGGAGCGGACAGAGGAAGGTGTTGTCGACCACGACGAGGGCCCCGGCGGCATGGGACGCGGCGGAGGCCGCCTCGATGTCGGTGATCCGCAGCAGGGGATTCGACGGGGTCTCGATCCACACCAGATCCGGTGCGGCGGCCAGGGCGTCGGTGAAGTCGGCGGTGTTGACGTCGACGAAGGCCATCCGGAAGCGGCCCTGATCGGCCAGCATCTGGAACAGTCGCCAGGTGCCGCCGTAGGCGTCGTGCTGAACGACGACCAGTCCCCCCGTCGGCACGTAGGCCTCCGCGATCAACGTGATCGCCGCCAGGCCCGACGCGAGGATGGTCGCCCCCGCGCCGCCCTCCAGCTGCGCCACGGCCTCGCCCAGCAGATCGCGGGTGGGGTTGCCGGAGCGGGAGTAGTCGTAGGCGCGCGGCACGCCTGGCGCCTCGAAGGCGTAGTTGCTGGAGAGATAGATGGGCGGAACCACCGCCCCATGGGCCGGGTCTGTACCCAGCCCTGTGCGCATCGCCCTCGTCCACTCGCCAAGCTCAACCATGAGCCAACCGTACTGATCCGACGTGCCAGGGGACAGTTCGTTCGCTTCGGGATGAGATAGCGGCCTGCCCGGAAACGCCGAGTGGCGGGCCCCCGTAGGGACCCGCCACTCGCGGCAGGAGGTGTCGTCGAACCTCCCGGGGACCGGTTCAGCTGATGCGCAGCTGGGTCTTGTTGCTGAACACGTGTACGGCCTCGCTGGGGGCGACCAGACGCACGACCTCACCGCGGTGCGGCGCGGTGCGAGCCGCGACGCGGGCGATGATCTGCTGAGCGGTGATCTTCTCGTCCTCGTTCAGGCCGGCCAGGGTGCCGTACAGGTAGGAGTCGGCGCCCAGCTCCTCCAACACCGCGACATCGAGGCCGATGCCGGTGCCGTCGGTGGAGACGCGGAAGGCCTCGGGACGGATGCCGATGGTGAGGGTGGACTCACCCGGCGCCTTGGCGAGGGTCTCGCGGGGGATGCTCACGACGAAGTCGCCCACCTGCACGCCGTCAGGGGTGACCTTGCCCTCGATCAGGTTCATGGCGGGGGAGCCGATGAAGCCGGCGACGAAGAGGTTGACCGGGGTGTCGTACAGGGTCAGCGGGCTGGCGCACTGCTGAAGGAGGCCGTCCTTCATGACCGCCACGCGATCGCCCATCGTCATGGCCTCGACCTGGTCGTGGGTGACGTAGACGGTGGTGACACCGAGACGCTGCTGCAGCGCAGCGATCTGGGTGCGGGTGGAGACGCGCAGCTTGGCGTCGAGGTTCGACAGCGGCTCGTCCATGAGGAACACCTGGGGCGAACGCACGATGGCGCGACCCATGGCGACGCGCTGACGCTGACCGCCGGAGAGGGCCTTGGGCTTGCGGTTGAGGAAGTCCTCCAGGCCGAGCAGCTTGGCGGCCTCCTGGACGCGCTGCTGGCGCTCGGCCTTGGGAACGTTGGCCATCTTCAGGGCGAAGCCCATGTTGTCGGCCACGGTCATGTGCGGGTAGAGCGCGTAGTTCTGGAAGACCATCGCGATGTCGCGATCCTTCGGGGGGAGATCGGTGACGTCGCGGTCTCCGATGTAGATGGCGCCCGAGTTGACCTCTTCGAGGCCGGCGAGCATTCGCAGCGAGGTCGACTTGCCACAGCCGGAGGGGCCGACGAGAACCATGAACTCGCCGTCCTCGATTTCGAGGTTCAGCTTGTCGACGGCTGCGCGGTCGGCGCCAGGGTAAACCCGGCTGGCGTCACGGAAGCTAACAGTGGCCATGCCACACTTTCCTTTCCACGGGCAGGTACGTGCCCGACGATCCGTAGTGGAGAAGAAAACCCTCAACGCAAAAGGGCTTCTGCCGTGAACTGTACGCCCCCGCCCCGGGCATCGTCCAACGGGTCCACCTTTAGGACGTGTTGCGGAAGTGGAGATGGCCTGCTCCGCGACCCCCTGGCACGCCATCTGCTTCGTTGCGCTCGTCGTCGCGAGGGCGTCGCGGGTACGCTTCCCGCGTGGAAACCAACGAACCCGATCCGCTCGTGCCGCCCGGCGAGGAGCTCGTCGACGAGGCCGTTCCCGAGGGAGACAGGCCCCGCGAGGCCGTGGCCGAGGATGCCGAGTCGGACGAAGAGAAGCCCTGGTGGCAAGAGGACGGGATGCCCTGGAAGAAGGAACCGGGGCGCGCCGACTACGCCTGCATGGCCTGGTTCGGCGTGGTCGCGGTCTTCAGCCTGATCCTCATCCCGACGCGAGCCTGGCTGTTGGGCGTCGCGCCCGACTGGTTGGCGATGATCACGGGCGGACGCACCGCCGTCGCGGCTTCGGGAGCGCTGGCGGGCGTCGGGCAGATGGCGCATTGGCCGATCGTGCTGGCCGTCGCGTCGGTGCTCAGCCTGAAGTTCGACTGGATCTACTGGTGGGCCGGCCGGCTGTGGGGGCGCGGGATCATCGAGGTGTGGGCCGGGCAGAGCGCCCGGGCCAAGCGCAACTACGACCGGGCCGAACGGTGGGCCAACAAGCTGGGTCCGCTGGGCTTCTTCATCGCCTATGTCCCCGTGCCGCTTCCCCTGATGCAGGTGGTCTTCGTGCTGTCCGGGGCGGCGAACATGAGCCTGCGCCGGTTCCTGATCTACGACTACATCGCCAGCACCATCTGGTTGGTGTTCTATTTCTGGCTCGGCTGGCAGCTGGGCGCGCCCGCCGTCGAGGTGCTCAACTGGTACGCCCGGATCGCCGGCTACGTCGCCATCGCCCTGCTGGTCGTGGTGATCGGCTCCTCGGTGCTGACCGCCAGGAGGAGGAAGAGGGCGTCCGCGTAGCGACGCAACTCATCTCGACTCGTCCCGATGGCCTCCGGAGGTCATCGGGACGAATTGCTGTCAGCGAGGAGGCCGTCCGGGGCGCCGGATGGGGGCGGCCTTGACGTCGCGCCCGGCGGACTTGAGCGCGTCGCGCAGGATCTTCTCGATATGTGCATTCAGACTGCGCAGATCGTCGGCCGCCCACTTCGTCAAGGCCTCGTGGACGGCCGGGTCGAGCCGCAGCAGGAGCTGCTTGCGGCTCGCTTTGGGCTGGCGAGGCTGCCCGGTGGCCGCAGCCCCGCCGTCGCTCTCGGTCACCCGTACAGCGTCCCGCTATTGATGACCGGCGTGGGGCGCGAGTCGGAGCACAGCACCACGAGCAGATTGGACACCATGGCGGCCTTGCGCTCGTCGTCGAGCGTGACGATGGCGTTCTCCTCCAGCCGGTCGAGGGCCTGCTCCACCATGCCCACCGCGCCGTCGACGATCTTGCTCCGGGCCGCGAGCACCGCGGAGGCCTGCTGGCGCTGCAGCATCGCGCCGGCGATCTCCGGGGCGTAGGCCAGCGACGAGATCCGGGTCTCGACCACCTCGATGCCTGCGATCGTGACGCGCGCAGCCACCTCCTCGGCCAGCTCGCGCGAGACCAGGTCAGTGGAGCCGCGCAGGCTCTCCTCGCCCGGCTCGGCGAAGTCGTAGGGGTGGGTGGTGGCGACGTGGCGCAGGGCCGACTCCGACTGCACCGTCACGAAGTCCTCGTAGGCCTCGACGGCGAACACCGACTTGGCGGTGTCGGCCACCTGCCACACCACGATGGCGGCGATGTTGATCGGATTGCCGTCGGCGTCGTTGACCTTGAGCTCGTTGGTCTCGAAGTTGCGGACCTTGACGGAGACCTTCTTCTTCGTCGTCAGGGGCATGGTGAGCAGGAGGCCCTGCTTGCGGATCGTGCCCACATAGCGCCCGAAGAACTGCAGCACCTTGGTGTCGCCGGGCGAGACGATGGTCAGCGACGAGAACATCACCGTCGCGACGAACAGGCCGAGGATGGCGAGGATCATCAGGGCGACACCGCCCGTGCCGGCGTCCAGCGCGACGGCTGCGGAGATGAACGCGAAGATGGAGCCCACGATGACCACGAGCGCGAGCAGCAGCGCCAGGGCGCCGGACATCGTCCACGCCTGTCGCTCGTCGATGATCACCCTGGTTCCCTCGTGTCCCACCGGGCGCCCCGCGGCGTCGCCCCCCACCGAGGCCTCGTCGACGTCGGGAATGAGATTCTGCGGCATGGCCTGCTCCTCTAATCAGATATCAATGTGATATCAGTTTAGCAGACGCATGCGACGCTCCTGGTTCACCCGCGGGCGAGAACGGCCACCAGGAAGTCGGAGTCGGCGGTGAAGGGACGAAGGTCCCAGGTGGACAGCGGGAGGTCCAGGCGTAGACCGGCGGTCTCGACGTCGGCGAAGAATTCCGAGAACTCGTAGCCCCGGCCGGCGCCGAAGCCGACGATGGCCCGGCCTTCGGGGGCCAGGTGGGTGCCGAAGCGGCGCAGCACCTCGATGCGAGTCGACGGCGCGAGGAAGCCCATCACGTTGCCGGCGCAGACGATCACGTCGAAGTCAGCCGCGACGCCCTGGGCCGGGAGGTCCATCTCGGCGAGGTCGCCGGTCAGCCACGTCGGACCGGGATGGTCCTGCTCGGCGGCCTCGATGAGGGCGGGATCGACGTCGACGCCGACGACGGTGTGCCCCATTTCGTGCAGCCGCCCGCCCACCCGGCCCGGGCCGCACCCCGCGTCGAGGATGCGGGAGTTGCGGGAGACCATCGCGTCGACGGTGCGCGCCTCGCCGAACAGGTCGTGCCCGTTGGCGGCCATGATCTTGAAGCGCTCGATGTAGCGCTGGGAGTGGCCGGGGTCGGCGGCGATGATGCGGGTCCACTTGCTGGGTTCGGTCATGGGGGACATTCTGGCCCACCCGTCAAGTCCTTCGCTTCGCTGCCCGGCCTCGGTTCTGCCCTGCGTCGCTGGTGGCCCGAGCATAAATCTCGCTCCTCGCCGAGGCCTTCCCTATATAGCGAGGCCTCGGTGAGGAGCGAGATTTATGCTCGGTGGGCGAGGCGCGGGGGTATGCCGGGGCTACCGGGGGCGAGGTGTGTCGTGGAGCCTCCTGAGGGAGTCGAACCCTCGACCACTCGCTTACAAGGCGAGCGCTCTGGCCGCTGAGCTAAGGAGGCGGGTCCGCCTATTGTGGCGCATGGCCCGGCGAGATGGAACCGGGGAGCGGCCGGATAGTGATCCGTCGCCGGAAGACGCGCCGGTCAGATACGTTGTCAGGTGCCCGAGGCGATGACGAACATCCGACCGGTGCCCTTCGCGTGGACGGCCTCCCCGGCGGTGAGCAGCGCCGACTCGCCCTGG
This sequence comes from Arachnia sp., assembly GCA_035326505.1. Classification (GTDB taxonomy): domain Bacteria; phylum Actinomycetota; class Actinomycetes; order Propionibacteriales; family Propionibacteriaceae; genus Arachnia. Next base: position 2,434 of record DAOLFC010000020.1, on the reverse strand, counting down.
CGCAGCGTGACGGTGGACGTGTCGTCGGAGAGCGCGAGCTCGCCCTCCGTGGTGACAGCGATCCGGGCGTCGTCGGAGCGGGGGATCTCGACGGAGTGCGCGCCGAGCGGCTCAAGGAGCCACAGCTCGAACTCGGGGAACGAGGTGGGGAAGAGGTAGGTCCCGTCGGAGCCGTGCGGGGTCAGGATCTGCGGATCGGTGGGGGTGAAGTCGACGACGCGGATCAGCCCGTCCACGTCGATGCGCTTCTGGGTGAGCGCGCCGCGGATGGTGTTGTCGGAGGCTCCGGTGGCTTCGAGGGCGAAACCGCGCAGGTAGGAGTGCATGATGCCCGGGGGAAGCGCGATGGCCTCGCCGGGTTGCAGGGTGATGGGGTTGAGCAGGAGTGCGGCGAGGATGCCGGGATCGCCGGGGAAGTGCTCGTCCAGGTCGACGGCCAGTTTCGCGAAGCGGCCCAGCTCGCCGGGCGCGCCCAGCTTCTCCACGGCCGCCGCGAGCACGACGTCGACCAGGTGGCGGCGCCGGTTGATGGTGAGGACGTCGAGAAAGACCTCCTCCAGGGCCAGGGTCTCGACCCGGTCGCGCAGCGGGCCGATCACCGAGGCGAGTTCCTGGGCGACCCCCAGGCCCTCGAACAGGCCGGCCGTCTTCACCGGGTCGCGGAAGCCCACCAGGCCCTCGAATCGGGTGAGCGCGACGAGCAACTCGGGCTTGGGCCAGTCGTCGACGTAGCAGCGCTCGGGGTGGTCGAGTGGATAGCCGAACAGCGCCTCCTGGGCGTAGCCCTTGACGGCCAGCTCGCGGGAGGGGTGGGCCTGGAGGCTGAGGGGGGTCTCCGCCGCCATCAGCTTGATCACGTAGGGCAGTTGGGGACCGAAGGTCTCCAGCGCGTTCTTTCCCAGGATGTCGGGGTGCTCGCGGACGTAGCGCGACAGGGGCACACCGTCGTCCAGGGCGGCCTCGCCGGTGTGATGCGTGCCCAGTCGGTACTCGGCCCAGGGGAGGCCGTCGGGCTTGTGACCCAGCAGCATCGGGATCGTGTCGTGGGAACCCCACGTATAGCGCTTCACCGTGCCTGTCAGTCGACGCATGTCGTTGTGACCCTTTCGTTCCCGACGCTCCGGCGCTGGCCGCGTTGAACGCACGGTCAACTTTACCCCGGCGTTCAACAGGGGCCGAGAGGCTGGGACAAATGACATGGGTGTGATCCGGGCGTAAACTGGGCGCCATGTCGGAGGCAGCCGCGTATCACGTCGAACCGCTCAGCGAGGATGACGCCGCGCTGCTCGACTTCGAGGCCACCTGGTTCGCGGAGATGGTGCCGAAGGAACAGGCCATCATGGAGCGCTTCGGCATGAGTTCGGCGCGCTACTACCAGCGCCTCAACGCCTTGCTCGATTCGCCGGCCGCGCTCGCGCATCAGCCGCTCCTGGTGAAGCGGTTGCGCCGGATGCGTTCGCAGCGTCAGGCGGAGCGGTCGGCGTCGCGGCTGCGCCGGTGAGGATTCCCGGTGGGATAGCCGCCGAGTTCCAGGCCGGCTTGACGTTCGAAGAAATTGCCCGACGCGCGGTCGCCCAGGCGTAGCCACGACCAGAGCATCGCCGCGAAGTACAAGGGGATGAACGGCAGGCCGAGGCAATAGGCGTACTGCCAGGCGTGCGCGTCCTCGTGCTCGACGACCCCCGGAATCCGGTGGCGCAACTCGTCGAGCGTGAGCCGGGGGATCAGGACGACGGAGCCGACCGTGATCGCTCCTGCCGGGAGGAATCCCAGGCGGGCCTTCTCCGCGACGATGAGCCCCTGGGTGCGCCGCAGCCTGGCTCCGGTGGCGAGCGCCACCGCGAGCCCCAAAGGGGTGCTGAGGTTGGCGATGTTGGCGGCGTTGCGCACGAGCCGCCGTGCGTCCTCTGTCATGGCCTCTCCGCCCGTCGGGCCGGTGTGGGGCACCGGCTGCGGACATCGTCGCACAGGGCATCGCCCAACAGGGGAGGACATGAAGTCCGGATCTTTGCACTCTCTTGGGTCGAGTGCTAATAATTGGTTTAGCACTCGCCCCGTGGGAGTGCTATCCGAACCCAGGTGAGGCTGGCTGCAGCCGTCCGTCGCGGGCACCGTCCGGTTCGGACAACCGAGAAGACAACCCAAGGGGCCCTCACGGCCCCGCTCGACGGAGGATTCCCGAGCACTATGGCAAAACTGATTTCGTTCGATGAAGAGGCCCGCCGCGGCCTCGAGCGCGGCATGAACACCCTTGCCGACGCGGTCAAGGTGACCCTCGGCCCCAAGGGCCGCAACGTCGTCCTGGAGAAGAAGTGGGGCGCCCCGACGATCACCAACGATGGCGTGTCCATCGCCAAGGAGATCGAGCTCGAGGAGCCGTACGAGAAGATCGGCGCCGAGCTGGTCAAGGAGGTCGCCAAGAAGACCGACGACG
>DAOLFC010000154.1:0-7616 GCA_035326505.1 Arachnia sp. | reverse complement strand
GAAGCCGGACAGCGGCGGGATGCCGGCCAGGTTCATCGCCGGCACGAAGAACAGCAGCGCCAGCACCGGGGCCGTCTTGAGCAGACCGCCCAGCCCGTCCAGCGACGAGGTGCCGCCTCGTCGTTCGATCAGGCCGGTGACCAGGAACAGCGTCGCCTGGATCGTGATGTGGTGCGCGGTGTAGAACAGCGTTGCGGCGAGACCGGCCTGGCTGGCCAGCGAGATGCCGAACACCATGTAGCCCAGGTGAGAGACCAGCGTGAACGACAGCATTCGCTTGATCTCCGCCTGCGCCACCGCGCCCAGGATGCCGATCACCATGGTGAGCAGCGACGCCACCATCAGCAGCCCGGTCAGGTGGGACTCCGGGAACAACAGGGTCTGGGTGCGGATGATCGCGTAAACGCCCACCTTGGTGAGCAGGCCGGCGAACACCGCGGTCACCGGCGCCGGGGCCGTCGGATAGGAGTCGGGAAGCCAGCTCGACAGGGGGAAGACCGCGGCCTTGATCGAGAACACCATCAGCAGCAGCACCTGGAGCAGGAGCTGGACGGGCTCCGTCAGTTCGCTGAGGCGCAGCGACAGTTGGGCCAGGTTGATCGTGCCGGTCGCCGAGTAGATCGACGCCAGCGCCAGCAGGAAGAGCGACGAGCTGAGCAGGTTCACCACGATGTAGGTGGTGCCGGCGCGCACCCGGTCCGCCGTGCCGCCCAGCGTCAGCAGGACGTAGGAGGCGAACAGCAGGATCTCGAAGCCGACGAACAGGTTGAACAGGTCGCCGGCGAGGAAGGCGTTGGAGACGCCCGCGATCAGCAGCAGGAAGGTGGGGTGGAAGATCGAGACGGGGGTCTCGCGCTTCAGCTCGTCGTCGTCCTGCCCGGTGGAGAAGATCAGAACCGCGAGCGCCACGACGGAGGCGACGAGCAGCATGAGCGCGCTCAGCCGGTCGACGACCAGCGCGATGCCCAGGGGCGCGTCCCACCCGGCCACCCACAGCGCGAGCGCCCCGTGCTGGTCGGTGAGGTAGACGAAGCTCGCGGCGAGCACCACCACGCCGGTGAGGGACAGGATCGAGATGGCGCGCTGCAGCCGGGGCCGTCGGGGCAGCGCCAGCGCGACGGCCGCGCCGAAGATCGACAGCAGCATGGGAAGGGGAAGCAGGTTCGTCATTCGCTCACCACGTTTTCGCCCTCGTCGGAGAAGGTCGAATCCTCGTAGGAATCGGAGGCCTCGTCGGACTCGGCCAGCTGCCGGATGCGCGCGTCCTCGACGTCGTCGGCCACCTCGTCGTGCCCGTGCAGCTGGAAGCTGCGATAGGCGAGGGTCAGCACGAACGCGGTGATCGCCAGCGTGATCACGATGGCCGTCAGCACCATGGCCTGGGGTAACGGGTCCGACATGTCCGCCGGATCGGTCTTGCCCAGGATCGGCGCCCCGCCGGGGGTGCCGCTGGCGATCAGGAACAGCAGGTTGATGCCGTTGCTGGTGAGGATCACGCCGATCAGGATGCGGGTGAGGGACCGCTCCAGCAGCAGGTAGATCCCGCAGGCGACGAGGACGCCGGCGGTGATGGCCAGGGTCAGGTTGGCGCTCATCGGCGACCTCCCGGAAGAGCCTTGGCGGAGTTGATCAGCGGCAGCGGGGCGCGCTGCTCGCTGGCCTGCACGTCGATGCCGGAGCCCAGGCTCCGGGCCACGTCGAGCAGCATCCCGACGACCACCAGGTAGACGCCGATGTCGAACACCGTCGAACTCACCAGGTGCAGCTCGCCGAGCAGCGGCCAGGTGGCCCCCCAGGGCGTCACCCAGGTGTCGGGGCCGGGCAGGTTCAGGTGGACGTCGTAGCTCTGCAGGACGGCGCCGCCGAAGAACACCGGCGTGATCGCGGCGCCGATGGTGAGCAGCAGGCCGGCGCCCAGCAGACGGCCGGCGTCGAAGGGGGCCGCCTCGTCGAGTTCGTGCCGCCCGGCCGCGAGGTAGCGGATCATCAGCGCCATGCCGGCCACCAGGCCGCCCGCGAAGCCGCCGCCCGGGGCGTTGTGACCCGCGAGCAGCAGATAGAAGGACACGAGGATCAGGATGGGGAACAGGATCCGGGTGGCCACCTCGAACACCAGCGAGCGCACCACGGGCGACAGCGTCTGCCCGCCGCGCAGCCACACGCCCGGGGAGGTGTCGGCCTGCTGTTTCTGGTCCTTGGCGCGCAGCGCCTCGCCGGTGCGGGTCACCTTGCCCGCGCGGGTCTGGATGAAGATCAGCGACGCGACGCCCGTCGCGGCGATCACCAGCACGCTGATCTCGCCGAACGTGTCCCAGGCGCGGGTGTCGACGAGGGCCACGTTGACGATGTTCTTGCCGTATCCGAACTCGTAGGCGGCGGTCAGCCAGCCCTGCGAGATGGGCTCGGCGACGCGCGCCCCGGACGCGACCAGCGCGATCAGCATCACCGTGAGTCCGGCCGCGGCGGCCACGAGGACCCGCCACCAGCGCGTCGAGGTGAGCGGACGGTTGGTGAAGTAGCGCGGCAGCCGGCGGATCACCAGCACGAAGATGATCAGCGAAACCGTCTCGACGAGCACCTGGGTCAGCGCCAGATCGGGGGCTCCGGCGATCACGAACATCAGCGCCAGGCCGTAGCCGGTGGCGCCGGTGAGCAGCACCGCGCGGATCCGGCCCCGGGACTTCGCCGCGGTGAACGCGGCCGTGATGATCACGACGGCGATCAGCACCTGGGGGATGGAGTCGGCGGGCCGGTATTCCGGCCAGATCCTGATCCGCAGCATGGCGTAGACGGCCAGCGTGATCAGCGTCACCAGGATGGTGCCCAGATAGATCGGCAGCGAGCCGCGCTGCGTGCGGGCGGTGGTCTCGACGGCCAGCCGGTCGAGCGCGCGCATCGAGCGGTGGTAGAGCTCCTCCGCTGCGATCATCGACGGGAACGTCGCCTGCGTGCGGGCGATGATCCCGCGGATGAGGAACAGCACGATGCCCAGCGTGAGCGCCGCCACCGACATCAGCAGCGGCCAGGTGACGCCGTGCCACAGCGCCAGGCCGTGCGGATGGTAGCCCGTCGGGACGGTGTCGGCGTAGGGCATCAGCAGCTCGGTGAGCTGGTGTCCCAGGAATCCCCCGGCCAGGCCCGCGAGGGCGATCACCGACGGCACCGCGACCATGCCGCGCGCCGGGCGGTGCCAGGTGAGGACGGGGGCGCCGTCCTTGGGGGCGAACGCGCCCCACCACCAGCGCAGGCTGTAGGCGACGGTCAGCGTCGCGCCGAACACGAGCGCGAAGGCCAGGCTGGTGGCCCCCAGCGGGGCGATGGTGCCGACGTCGCCCTCTACGAGCAGCGCCCCGGCCTCGAACGCGGCCTCCTTGGTGATGAAGCCGATCAGCGGTGGCACGCCGGCCATCGAGAGCGTGGCGAGGCCGCCGATGACGGCCAGCCAGGGCACCCGGTAGAGCACCCCGTTGAGCTCCTTCAGGTTCCGGGTGCCGGCGGAGTGGTCGATGATGCCCACCACCATGAACAGCGTCGACTTGAACAGCGCGTGGGCGACGACCGTGGCCATGCCGGCCAACGCCCCCGCCTTGGTGCCCATGCCCAGCAGCAGCACCATGAATCCCAGTTGGGAGACGGTGCCGTAGGCGAGGAGGAGCTTCAGGTCGACCTGGCGCAGTGCCCGCCAGCCGCCCACCAGCATCGTCGCGATGCCGAGCAGCATGACGGTGGCCCGCCAGTACGGCACCGTGGCGAAGGCCGGCGCCATCACGGCGACGAGGTAGACGCCGGCCTTCACCATGGCGGCGGCGTGCAGATAGGCGGAGATCGGCGTCGGGGCGGCCATCGCGCCGGGCAGCCAGAAGTGGAACGGGACGAGCGCCGACTTGCTCAGCGCCCCCACCAGCATCAGCAGCGCGCCCGCGGTGGCCAGCGTGCCCGTGGGGGGATCGGCGAGCAGCCCTGACAGCGAATAGGTGCCGGACGTCTCACCCAGCGCGATGATGCCCAGCAGCATGGCCAGCCCGCCGGTGGTGGTGACGATCAGCGCCGTCTGCGCGGCGCCGCGGTTCGCCCGCCGGGTGGGATCGTGGCCGATCAGCAGGTAGGAGAACACCGTCGTCAGCTCCCAGAAGACGAACAGCGCCACCAGGTTGTCGGCCGTGACCAGGCCGATCATCGTGCCCGCGAACAGGGTCAGGATCGCCGCGCTGCGGGTGTGCATCTCGTGGTCGAAGTACCAGCGGCAGTACAGCAGCACCGCCACGCCGATCCAGGTGACGATCAGGCCCAGCACCCACTGCACCAGGCCGATCCTGATGTCCAGGGAGACGCCCAGCGCGGGAATCCAGCTCGCCCGGTCGAGGTAGGCCTCGCCGGAGGTGATGACGGGGGTGAGCGTCAGTAGCCAGCTGCCCGCCGCGAGAGGGCCCAGCGCCAGCACGAAGTAGGCGCGCGGGCCGAGCCACCGAACGAGAAGAGGGGTGAGGACGCCCAGGATCGCATGGAACGTGATCAGGGCGAAAAGCACGCGCAAGGCCCTTCCTTGAGGTGGGTCTGGTGGCGCGGCCTAGTGTACCGACAACCCGAACATGCTGTCAGTCCCGGATCGTCGAGCGCTCGAGCGGAATCAACCTCGTTGAGCCTCCGGCTGCCAGATGCAGGTGGGATCGGAGGCCAGCGGGTCGCCGAGCATGGCGTGGGCGCGGGCTCGGGAGCCGCCGCAGATCCAGTTGAACTCGCACACCCCGCACTTGCCGGAGTAGCTCGACGGGTCGCGCAGGGACTTCATCATCGGTGCTTCGGCGTAGATCTCGTGGAAGGGCTGGTCCTTCACGGAGCCGCAGCGGTACGGCAGGAACCCCGAGGGGTAGACGTCGCCGACGTGGTCGACGAAGGCGAAGCCGCGGCCCGAGTTCACGCCGATCGGCGGGCGGGGCGGGCGGCGTTCGGTGACCTCGCCGAGCAGCTCGTCGGTGGTGCGCATCAGCCAGTCGTGCAGCTCGCCGGTGGGAGGCATGGGGCGGCCGGCCTGGCGGGCGTCGTCGCGCTGGATGGCGACGCGACGGTAGTTGGGGGCCTCGGTGACCTTGACGGCGATCCGGTCGGAGACGTCGTGCAGCCAGTGCAGCACGTCCTCCATCTCCGCGGGGGAGAGCGGTTCGAGGTTGGAGCCGCGGCCCATCGGCACGAGGAACAGGACGTACCACATCCAGGCGCCCATGCCCATGACCGTCTTCAGGATCTCGGGCAGCTCGTGCAGGTTGTTCTTGCAGATCGTGGTGTTCACCTGGAACCGGAAGCCGTGCTTCACGACGAGCTTGGCCGCTTCCATGGAGTCGGCGAAGGTGCCGTCGATGCCGCGGAAGGAGTCGTGCGTCTCGGCGGTGGCGCCGTCGAGGGAGATCGAGAAGGCGTTCACGCCGGCCGCTCGCACCGAGGCCAGCCGCCCGTCGGTGAGCAGCGGGGTGACCGACGGGGACAGTGCGATCGGCAGCCCGAGCGACTTGCCGTAGGAGATCAGCTCCTCCAGGTCGTCGCGCTCGAAGGCGTCGCCGCCGGAGAGGATCACGATGGGGCGGGGCGTCCCGTAGGCGGCGAAGTCGTCGAGCAGCGCCTTGCCCTCCGCGGTGGTGAGCTGGCGCGGGTCGGCCCTGGTGAAGGCGTCGGCGCGGCAGTGCTTGCAGGCCAGTTGGCAGGCTCGGGTGACCTCCCAGACGATGATGTGGGGCCGTTCGCCGGGGTCGTGGTGCAGGGTGCGCACGACGCCCTTGCGCGCGCCGTGCGGATGCCCGCCCGGGTGACCTCCCGGATGCCCTCCGGGGTGTCCGGCGCCGGTGGGGAGGTCTACGGGGTGAGGGCTCATGACGTCGATCCTACGTCTCGTCGTACTTGGTCTCTTGCCCGCCCCGGAGTTACCGTCCGCCCTCGCCGTCTTCGGTCCGTCCCGGTGACCTTGCGCCACGGGAGACTAGGCTGCGGTCATCGGATGAAGGGATTGGCGTGAGGGGTATCACTGTTTTCTCCGGGTCGGCGCATCCGGCCTTCGCCGACGAGGTCTGCGCCAGGCTGGGGGTCCGCCGCCGACCGGTGGTCATCTCGCGGTTCAGCAACGACTGCCTGCAGGCCCAGCTCCTGGCGAACTGCCGGCAGAACGACGTCTACATCGTTCAGCCGCTCATTCCGCCCACGCAGGAGCACCTGATGGAGTTGCTGCTCATGGTCGACGCGGCCCGCGGGGCGTCGGCGGGCTCGATCACGGCGATCATGCCGCACTACGCCTACGCGCGCTCCGACAAGAAGGACGCCTCCCGCATCTCCCTGGGCGGGCGCCTGGTGGCCGACCTGCTGGCGACGGCCGGGGTGACCCGGGTGCTCACCATGAACCTGCATGCGCCGCAGGTCCACGGCTTCTTCTCGGTGCCCGTCGACCACCTCACTGCGCTCGGCGTGATCGCCGACCACTATCGCGGGCTCGATCTCACCGACCACGTCGTCGTCTCGCCCGATCTGGGAAACGCCAAGCAGGCGACGCTGCTCGCGCGGCTGCTGAACCTGCCCGTCGCGGCGGGGTCGAAGCAGCGCCTGGCCGACGACCGCGTCGTGATCGACTCCATCGTCGGCGACGTCCAGGGGAAGCGAGCCATCGTTCTCGACGACGAGATCGCCACGGGCGGCTCGATCCTGGAGATCACCAGCAGGCTGATGGACTTCGGCTGCACTGGCACCTCCGTGGCGTGCGTCCACGGCCTGTTTACCGGCAAGGCGGTGGAGAGGCTCACCAGCTCGGACGCGATCTCCGAGGTGGTCGCGACGAACACGGTCCCGGCCCCCGAGAACTTCCCGGGCCTGACCACGCTCTCGGTCGCCGGGCTGTTCGCCGAGGCCATCGATCGCATCCATCACGGCAAGTCGGTGGCGAAGCTGTTCCAGGGTGTCGACCCCGCCTACAGTGCAACCCCCGAGCCCGACGGCCTCTTCTAGGCGTCCGCGTCGAAGGTTCGTTGGTGTATCCGACGCCAACCAGGGCTCCTCGAGGTGCGCTACCCCGGTCCCTGGGGGATGCCCGCCCGGTAGGCGATCGTGAGATGGATGGTGAAGCAGCGGGCATCGTCTCGAAGTGCGGTCCCTGAGGGATGCCCGCCGTGGTCACCGTCGTGAGGGAATGCTCAGGTTTCGGGAGGCTTATTCAGAACTATCCTTACTATCCTTTCCTCCAGCAAAACACCTAGTCAACGTGCGGTTGCGAGGTGCGGGCGGGGAGTTCTGAATAAGCCTCCGGGCATCGTCTCGAAGGGTGAAGGGAGCCCACGCAACCTGTGTAGGTGCTTGTGGTCGGGTTCGGGAGGGCTGGGAGCCCAGGGCGGCGACCTGCCGCCCAGAGTCCGCGACGATGTTGCCACTCGGTACATGGTCGGGGTTTTCTTTACGGTTGTCAACGCCGCCTGAAAATTGACCCCCTGGCGTCGGGTGAATTTTGACCCCCTTGGTGGCCGGTCAGCGGTTGCTGGCCGGGGTTGTGAGTAGGTCGCGGCGGGTCCGGGTTCGGTAGGACTCGCCGGTGAGTGTGAGGACTTCGGCGTGGTGGACGAGGCGGTCGATCATGGCGGCGGCGACGA
>DAOLFC010000153.1:0-7629 GCA_035326505.1 Arachnia sp. | reverse complement strand
CGATGACCACCACCAAGACCACCGACATCAACGGCACGCTGCAGCAGATCGCCGAACTCACCGCCACCGGATGCGACATCGTGCGCGTCGCCGTGCCCAGCCAGGACGACGCCGACGTGCTCCACATCATCGCGATGAAGTCGAAGATCCCGGTGATCGCCGACATCCACTTCCAGCCGCGCTACGTCTTCGCCGCCATCGACGCCGGCTGCGCGGCGGTGCGGGTGAATCCGGGAAACATCAAGCAGTTCGACGACAAGGTGGCCGAGATCGCGAAGGCCGCGGCCTCGGCCGGGACCTCCCTGCGGATCGGCGTCAACGCCGGCTCACTCGACAAGCGGCTGCTCGCCAAGTACGGCGCCCCCACGCCGGAGGCCCTCGTGGAATCGGCGCTGTGGGAGGCCTCGCTGTTCGAGGACGTCGGCTTCTACGACTTCAAGATCTCCGTCAAGCACAACGACCCCGTCGTGATGGTGCGCGCCTACGAGCTGCTCGCGGAGAGATGCGACTACCCGCTGCACCTGGGCGTCACCGAGGCGGGTCCCGCCTTCCAGGGCACCATCAAGTCGTCGGTGGCCTTCGGCGCCCTGCTCAGCGAGGGCATCGGCGACACCATCCGCGTCTCCCTCTCCGCCCCGCCCGCGGAGGAGGTCAAGGTGGGCCTCAAGATCCTCGAATCGCTGAACCTGCGCCCCCGGAAGCTGGACATCGTGTCCTGTCCGTCGTGCGGGCGCGCCCAGGTGGACGTCTACACCCTCGCGGAGCAGGTCACCAAGGGCCTGGAGGGCATGCAGGCGCCCCTGCGCGTCGCCGTCATGGGGTGCGTCGTCAACGGCCCCGGCGAGGCTCGCGAAGCCGACCTGGGCGTGGCGTCCGGCAACGGCAAGGGCCAGATCTTCGTCCGGGGCGAGGTGATCAAGACCGTGCCGGAGGCCGACATCGTCGAGACCCTGCTCGTCGAGGCCCGCCGGATCGCCGCCGAGATGGGCGAGGTCGGTGCGCCCGAGGTGACGGTCTCCTGAGTCGACGCTCTACTACTCTGACCCCTATGGCCGGACGACTGCGCACACTGGGGGGTGGGGACCGCGCCGCCGCACTCGACTTCCTGGAGCGCTCTCCGGTGGAGAACCTTTTCCTCACGGCCAAGATCGGCCAGTTCGGGGTGGACCGGCGCAGGCTGGGCTTCATCCACGCCTTCGAGCGCGACGGGGAGATCACCGCACTCCTGCTCGACGGCGGAACGATCTTCGCGACGGGCACCGACCCCGAGGCGATCCCCGCGTTCGTCGAGAGGCTGGGGGCGCGGCGCCGGGCCACGTCGATCCTCGGCCCGTCCTTCGCCGCCCTCGGCGTGTTCGTCGGCTTGGAGCAGCGGTATCCGTCCGCCTGGGGACGCACCTCCAACGTGCGCCGGCGGCAGCCGCTGATGGTGCTCGACGCGCCGCCCGCCGTCGACGCCGACCCGCGCGTCGCGCGTCTCGACCTCCCCGATCTCCAGAGCTACCTGGAGGCGTCGGTTCACATGTACACGGAGGAGATCGGCTCCTCGCCCTACAAATACGGCCCCGGCTACGACACCTTCGCGGCCCAGCGAGTGGAGAACGGCGACGCGTACGGCATCGTCGAGGACGGCGTGGTGATCTTCAAGGCCGACCTCGGCCCCAAGCATCGCGGCCAGGTGCAGCTGCAGGGCGTCTGGGTTCATCCGGAGCACCGGGGGACGGGGCTCGCGGTGCCGGCGCTCTCGGGGATGCTGCGGCTGGTGATGCGCCAGTTCCCCGTGGTCTCGCTCTACGTCAACGACTTCAACACCCCCGCGATCCGCTCCTACGCCCGGCTGGGCTTCGTCGAGGTGGGCGCGCTCTCGACGGTTCACTACTGACTTCCGCTCGCGGGGCACTAGAGTTGCGCCCGTGATTTCCAAGCTGTCGACCCTGTTCGTGCGCACCCTGCGCGAGGACCCTTCGGACGCGGAGGTGCCCAGCCACCGGTGGCTGGTGCGCGCCGGCTACATCCGGCGCACCGCGCCGGGCATCTACACCTGGCTGCCGCTCGGCCTGAAGGTGCTGCGCAAGGTGGAGCAGATCGTCCGCGAGGAGATGGAGGCCATCGGCGCCCAGGAGCTGAGCTTCCCCGCGCTGCTGCCCCGCGAGCCCTACGAGCTGACCAGCCGCTGGACCGACTACGGCGACAACCTGTTCCGGCTGAAGGACCGCAAGGGCGCCGACATGCTGCTCGGGCCCACCCACGAGGAGATGTTCACCCTCCAGGTGAAGGACCTGTACTCCTCGTACAAGGACCTGCCGCTGACCCTCTACCAGGTGCAGACGAAGTACCGGGACGAAGCCCGCCCGCGCGCCGGCCTGCTGCGGGGCCGCGAGTTCGTCATGAAGGACGCCTACTCGTTCGACATCGACGACGCGGGCCTGGATGCCAGCTACGCCGCGCAGCGCGCGGCCTATCAGCGCATCTTCGAGCGCCTCGGCCTGGAGTACGTGATCGTCTCCGCCATGGCCGGCGCCATGGGCGGGTCGAAGTCGGAGGAGTTCCTGGCCGTCGCCCAGAACGGCGAGGACACCTTCGTGCGCTCGCCCGCCGGGTACGCCGCCAACGTCGAGGCCGTGCGCATCGCCGCGCCGGAGCCGCTGCCCCTCGAGGACGCGGCGCCGATGGCGCTGGTGGACACCCCCGACGCGGGGACCATCGACGCGGTGGTGGAGATCCTCAACCGCGACCTGCCGCGGGACGTGCCGTGGACCGGGGCCGACACCCTCAAGAACTTCCTCCTCACCGTCGTCGAGCCCGACGGCACCCGGCGTCCGCTGGCCATCGGCCTGCCCGGCGACCGCGAGGTGGACATGAAGCGCCTGGAGGCCGCGCTGGAGCCGGCCACCACGGAGCCGTTCAAGCCGGACGACTTCGAGAGCTACCCCGATCTGGTGGTGGGCTACATCTCGCCGGTGAGCCTCGACGGCACCCGCGTGCTCGGCAAGGAGTCGCTCACCAAGATCGAATACCTCGTCGATCCGCGGATCGTCGACGGCACATCCTGGGCGACCGGCGCCAACGTCTCCGACACGCACCTGATCAACGTCACGGCCGGCCGCGACTTCACGGCCGACGGCGTGCTCGACGTCGCCGAGATCCGGGAGGGCGACCCGTCGCCCGACGGCTCGGGGCCGTTGCAGCTCGCCCGCGGCATCGAGATGGGGCACATCTTCCAGTTGGGCCGTCGGTATGCGGAGGCGCTGGGGCTGAAGGTGCTCGACCAGAACGGCAAGCTGGTGACCGTCACCATGGGCTCCTACGGCGTCGGCGTCTCCCGCGCGGTGGCCGCGGTGGCCGAGAGCACCTGCGACGACAAGGGCCTCAGCTGGCCCGCGGCGCTCGCGCCCTATCAGGTGCATCTGGTGGCCACGGGCAAGGGCACCGAGCTCTTCGGCGCGGCCGAGGCGCTGGCCGGCGAGATCTCCGAGGCGGGCTACGACGTGCTCTACGACGACCGCAAGGCCAGCCCCGGGGTGAAGTTCGCCGATGCCGAGATCATGGGCATGCCCGTGATCGTGGTCGTCGGCCGCAGCCTGGCCGAGGGCAAGGTGGAACTGCGGGTTCGCGCGACGGGGGAGAAGCGCGAGGTGCCCGTCGAGGACGCGGTCGCGGAGGTTCGAGCCCTGCTCTCCTGAGGCTCCACGACGAGGCAGTGGGCACTTTCTGTGGGTAGACCCACAGAAAGTGCCCACTGCCTCGTCGTCGGGTGATGTCGGCGGGTTCAGCCACGCTCCTCGACGGCCTGTTCGACGGCGTGCAGCATCGCCGCGGTGCCGTTGCGGATCGCCCGCAGGTCGTCGAGCGCGATGGCCGGCACGACGGCCTGGATCAGCTGGTCGAAGACCGAATCGATGCCGCTCAGCAGCTGCCGGCCGGCGGGGGTCAACTCGATGCGGCGCACGCGGCGGTCTTCCGGGTCTTCCGCGCGCGAGACGAGCCCCTTCGCGGCCAGGCGATCGACGAGCCCGCTGGCCGTCGGCGCGCTCACGGACAGCCGCGCGCTCAACTCCTGGCCGGTGAGGCCGGGCTCATGGCCGACCACCCCCAGCACGCGCATCTGCTGCATCGTCAGATCCTCCGGCAGCTCGATGGGGCCGAACAGCTGCATGGCGCGGGCGTGGATCCGGTCGTTGAGGGTCATGATCTCCTCGATCAGCGCGTCGCGCTGGGGATCTCCGGAATGGGGCGGCCTGATCATGATCTCATCCTGTGGGCGTCTGCGTCGTCACGTACTTCGTCGTTGGTTAGCCGGATGCTAACATCTTCCGGGTTGGTTAGCGTCGTGCTAACCAACTGCCGAGGCGATTGCAGAGAGGACGCTCCCATGAGCCGTCTGACCCATCTGAGCCTGGCCCACCGCACGGTGGTCCTGCTGCTCACCCTGCTCAGCATAGGCCTCGGCGTCTACGCCGCGGGCGCGCTCAAGCAGGAGCTGATTCCGTCGATGAGCGTGCCGCAGGGCGCAGTGATCTCGATCTACCCGGGGGCGAGCCCGGAAGTGGTGGAGGAGGCCGTCTCCAAGCCCATCGAGTCGGCCGTCAAGGGGGTCGACGGGATCACCTCGGTGACCTCCACCAGCTCGAGCTCGATCTCCCAGGTCTCCATCGAATGGGAGTACGGCCACGACTCGGACGAGATCGCCTCCGCGGTGAACGCCGCCATCGACGCCATCGCGGGCGGCCTCCCGTCGAACGTCGATCCCCGGGTCGTCACCGGAAGCATCGACGATATGCCCGTGATGATCCTCGCCCTGTCCTCCGACGCCGACACGAGCACGCTCTCGCAGCAGGCCAACGATCTCGTGCTACCCGCGCTCCGGGCGCTGCCCGGCGTGCGCGACGTGTCGGTGGCGGGCGAGGAGATCCATGAGGTGCTGATCACCTACGACCCGGCGACGCTGCGCGACGCGGGCATCGATCCCGGCACCATCGGCCAGTTCTTCATGGCCAACGCCACCGCGATCCCGTCGGGCACCATGCACGCGGACGGGGCGAACCTCGACGTGCAGACGGGCACCACGTTCTCCTCCGTCGACGATCTCAAGGGCCTGATGCTGCAGGGCAGCGACGGGGCGGTCGCGCTGGGGGAGGTTGCCGAGGTCGCGGAACAGCCCGTGGAGACCTCCACCGTCAGCCGGGTCAACGGCCGCCAGGCCCTGACCCTCTCGGTGACCAAGAGCGCCGACGCCAACACCGTGTCCGTCTCGCACGACGTGCAGGACGCCGTCGACGGGCTCACGGAGCAGCTCGGCGCGAACGCCTCCTTCGCCGTCGTCTTCGACCAGGCGCCGTTCATCGAGCAGTCGATCCACGACCTCACGGTCGAGGGCGGGATCGGCCTGGCGATGGCGATCCTGGTGATCATGGTCTTCCTGGGATCGATCCGGCCCACCCTGATCACGGCCGTGTCGATCCCGCTGGCCCTGCTGATGGCGCTGGTCGCGCTCTGGGTGGGCGGGTACTCCCTGAACATCCTCACCCTCGGCGCGCTGACGGTGGCCATCGGGCGCGTGGTCGACGACTCGATCGTCGTGATCGAGAACATCAAGCGTCACCAGGCCATGGGCGAATCCGGGCGCGACGCCATCGTCGCCGCGGTGAGGGAGGTGGCCGGAGCGATCACCAGCTCGACGCTGACCACCGTCGCGGTGTTTCTGCCGATCGGGCTGGTGGGGGGCCAGGCGGGGGAGATGTTCCGGCCCTTCGCGCTCACGGTGACCGTGGCGCTGCTCGCCTCGCTCCTGGTGTCGCTGACCGTGGTGCCGGTGCTGGCCTCGTGGTTCATGCGTCCGTCCGCGACGAAGCCCGAGAGCGAGGAGAAGGAGACCAACACCTGGCTGCACAAGGTCTACAACCCCGTGCTCGGCTGGTCGCTGCGGCACCGCGCGTGGACGCTGCTGATCGCGCTCGCCATCCTCGCCGGCACGCTCAGCCTGACCCCGTACCTGAAGACCGACTTCATCGGCTCGACGGGCATGGACAGCCTGCAGATCACCCAGCAGCTGCCCTCCGGAACACCGCTGGCGGTGACCGACGAGGCCTCCCGGAAGGTGGAGACGGTGCTGGCCGACGTGCCGGAGGTGGAGTCCTACTCCACCTCCATCGGCGGGTCGTCGTCGATCTTCATGGGCAGCCAGACCGGCACCGACGAGGCCACCTTCACCGTGACCCTGAAGGCCGGCACCGACGCCACTCAGGTGGCCGACGCGATCCGCGGCGAGGTCGCGGGCCTCGCCGACGCGGGGGTGATCGAGGTCGCCGTCGGCATGAGCGATCAGTCCAGTCAGCTGGTGCTCTACGTCGAGGGATCCAACCCGGAGGCGCTGGCGCAGGGCAGCGACCAGGTGCTGACGATGCTGCGCGGCATCGACGGCCTGTCGTCGCCCACCAGCGACCTGGGCGATGCCCGCGACATGCTGGCGGTCACCGTGGACGACCAGGTGGCGGCCGGGATGGGGATGACCCAGGCCCAGATCGGCCAATCGGTGGCGCGAGCGGTGCGCGGCGAGCTGATCGGATCCCTGACCCAGGGCGACGCGACCCTCGACGTCTACCTGCGCTCGCAGCAGCCGGTGCGCAGCATCGACGAGTTGCGCGCCATTCCGCTGCCCGTCACGCAGACCATGGTGATGAACGCCCGCCAGGACGCCGCCGAGCGGGTGACCGAGCGCCAGGACGAGATGACCGCCGACGCGAAGGCGGAGGCTGAGCGGGCCTTCGACGAGCAGCTGGATGCGCTCCGGGACGCCCAGGCGGAGGCGCGGCGGGCATCGTCGCAGGCCTCCTCCCAGTTGGACGAGGCCAAGGGTCGGCTGCTGGAGTTGCAGCAGCAGCTCCAGCAGCTTCAGCAGCCGCCCGCGGAGCCCTCCGATCCCGCCCAGCCGGCCCCGGTCGACCCGCCGGTGACCGTCTCGGTGTTCCAGCTCACGCAGCAGATCGACGCGGTCACGCAGCAGGTGGTCCAGCTCACCCAGGGCGTGGCCGCGGCCGACGGACAGGTGAAGGCGCTCGCCGAGCAGCTGGACGCCCTCGCCGAGCAGCGCGAGAAGTCGCTCGTCTCGCAGGCCGACCAGCAGCAGCTGGCCGACGACGCGAAGGCCGCGCAGGAGCTGGATCCGACACCCGCGACGCTCGCGGACGTGGCCGACGTGGAGATCGTTCAGGCCCCGGGCACCATTACCCGGGTCAACGGCGTCCGCGCCGCCACGCTGAGCGCGGGCGTCGAGGCCGGCGACCTCACGGCCATCGCCTCCGCCGTCACCGAGGGCATCGACGCGCTGGACCTGCCCGACGGGGTGAGCGTCCGCATGGGCGGCGTCACCGAGATGCAGCAGGAGGCCTTCGGGCAGCTCGGCCTGGCGATGGTGGTGGCGGTGCTGGTGGTCTACCTGATCATGGTGGCGACCTTCGGGTCGCTGCTGCAGCCGCTGATCCTGCTCGTGTCGATCCCCTTCGCCGCGACGGGGGCGCTCGGGCTGTCGCTGGCCACCGGAACCGCCATCGGCGTGCCGAGCATGATCGGCCTGTTGATGCTGATCGGCATCGTGGTGACCAACGCGATCGTGCTGATCGACCTGATCAA
>DAOLFC010000152.1:0-7711 GCA_035326505.1 Arachnia sp. | reverse complement strand
GCACCTCGACGAGCGTAAACCCCGGGAGCGTCAGCCGGGATCCTCGTGAGGGGGCGTCAGCCAGGGGTGTCGTGAGGGAGGGTCGTTGGCAGAGATCGTCACAAAGAAGCGGAGGGAGGGCTGGGAGCCCAGGGCGGCGACCGTAAAGAAAACCCCGACCACGCACCGAATCGCAACATCGTCACAGAGTCTGGGCGGCAGGTCGCCGCCCTGGGCTCCCAGCCCTCCCGGACCCGACCACAAGCACCTGCACACAGGTCACGCGGGAGCCCTTCGAGACGCTCGCTGGCGCTCGCTCCTCAGGGAGCGTCATTGGGGCGCCCTTCGAGACGATGCCCGCACCCCGAGCGCTCGCCTCACGACGGTGACCGCGGCGGGCATCCCTCAGGGACCCGTGGTTGGGGGTGACGCTGGGGTCGGGCATCCCTCAATGACCCGGGGTGGGGCACCTCTACGAGCGTCATCCCGGGAGCGTCGCCACCAGGTCGCTTTCGAGGCCGCCGACGACCGCTTCGAAGGCCAAGGTCCCCATGCCGATGGCGACGGCGTTGCCGCGCACCGTGGAGACCTCGACCCGCAGGGTGTCGGCGGCGCCCACCGGCGCGCGTTCGAGCAGATGCGCGGTGATCAGCGGGAGGATACGAGGACCCAGATCCCAGGGCACGCAGCCGGTGAGCATGAGCAGTTCGGGATCGACGACGGCGACCAGGTCGGCCAACGCGTAGCCCAGGAAGCGGGCGGTCCGCTCGACGACCTCGCGAAGGGCCGCGTCGGACGGATCGGCGTCGCATGCACGAGCGAGCGCCGCGACGAAGCCCGCCGCGTCGTGCGCCGCGAGGGGATGACCGGGGGCGATCTCGCGCAGCGTCTCGCGGATCCCGGGCTCACCGACATAGGCCTCGACGCAGCCCCGGCGTCCGCACGGGCACTCGCGCCCGTCGAAGAAGAGGAGCGTATGCCCCCATTCCCCCGCCCGGTTTCCCGCGCCCCGCAGGATCTTGCCCTCGACGACGATGCCCGCGCCGACGCCGGTGCCCAGGTTCACCACCACCATGCCGGCGGCGCCCGGCCCTCGGCCGAACCAGAGTTCGGCGGCCGCGATCGCCTTCAGCGGATTGTCGGCCACCAGCGCGAAACCGGTCACGGCATGCACCCGCTCGATCAGCTCGTCGCTGTTCCATCCGCGGTGCGGCTCGACGACATCGCGCCGGCCTCCGCCGTGGATGTGCCCGGGCAGTGCGATCCCGACGCCGAGCACGGAGGATTCGTCGAAACCGGCCCCTGTCAGGGCCTGTCGGCAGGCCTCGACGACGGCGGCGGCGACACGCTCGACGGAGAGCCCCGCGTCACCGAGGGGGACGAGGGCGGAGCCTCGCTCCACGACGGCCGCATCGAAGGCCACGGCGCGTATTCTCGTCTCCCCCACCGCGACACTGACCAGCGCCCCGCGGGTCTCGTCGATCTTGAGTCGCATCGTCGGGCGGCCGGCCCGCGGGGTATCGAGCCCTGCCTCGACGAGCACCCCCTCGGCCAGGAGCTCTGAGACCAGCGTCGCGACCGTGGCGACGCTGAGGCCGGTCGCCCGCGCGATCTGGGCCCTCGTCGAGGTCTCGACGGGAAGCAGCGCGTGCAGGACGTCGAGCCGCGACTGGATGCGAATGTCCCGGCTCGTCCTCCTGTTGTCCTGCATGGCCCCGATTCTGCCAGCCTCCCCGGGTTCGCCCGCCGGCTGGTGATCACCCCGCTCCCGCGAGCGCCATCCGACGCCCCTGATTCCGCTGTTCCTCACCCCTATTTCGCCGGACCCCCGGTTCTCCCGGCACCGCCTCTCCCGATATACTGACTTTATCGATACAACATCGGCGACTCTATGGAAGAACCGCGGTACGATCCTCCTCTTCGATCACCCGAGATCCGGGTGAGGACGGCCACGGTCCCCCAACCCACGCGAGAGGTTCCCACGCACATGCCACGCTTTGCCATCGGCGATCACGACTTCCTGCTCGACGGGCAGCCGCACCGCATCCTGTCCGGGGCACTGCACTACTTCCGCATTCACCCGGGCGACTGGGCCGACCGGATCGCCAAGGCGCGGGGCATGGGGCTCAACACCATCGAGACCTACGTCGCCTGGAACGCGCACGAGCCGAGCCGGGGCGTGTGGGACGCGACGGGCGGCAACGACCTCGGCCGCTTCCTCGACCTCGTCGCCGAGGCCGGCATGCACGCCATCGTGCGTCCCGGCCCCTACATCTGCGCCGAATGGCATAACGGCGGCCTTCCCGCCTGGCTGACCGCCCTCCCCGGCATCGGGCTGCGCCGCTCCGAGCCGCAGTACCTGGCCGAGGTGGAGGCATACCTCCGCCGCGTCTACGAGATCGTCGCGCCGCGCCAGATCAACCGCGGCGGCAACGTCGTCCTGGTCCAGATCGAGAACGAGTACGGGGCCTACGGCGCCGACAAGGAGTACCTCACCGAACTGGTCCGCATCACGAAGGACGCGGGCATCACGGTGCCGTTGACGACGGTCGACCAGCCGCAGCCGCAGATGCTGCGCGACGGCAGCCTCCCGGGCCTGCACCTCACGGGGTCGTTCGGGTCGCGCGCGGCCGAGCGCCTCGCCACGCTGCGCGAGCACCAGCCCACCGGACCGCTGATGTGCTCCGAGTTCTGGTGCGGCTGGTTCGACTGGTGGGGCAACACGCATCACACGACGTCGGCCGCCGACTCCGCCGCGGAACTCGACGCGCTGCTGGCGGCGGGCGCATCGGTCAACGTCTACATGGTGCATGGCGGCACGAACTTCGGGCTGACCAACGGCGCCAACCACAAGGGCCGCTACCTGCCGCTGGCCACCTCCTACGACTACGACGCCCCCCTCGACGAGGCCGGCGACCCGACGGAGAAGTACTTCGCGTTCCGCGACGTCATCGCCAAGCACGCGCCCGTGCCCGCCGAGGCGCCCGTCGCCGTCGGCGACCGTCCCGTGTGCGACGCGCCGCTCTCGTCGCTCGGTGACTGGCGTCTGGCCGTCGAGGCCCCGGCGGTAGAGGCCGAGGCTCCCCCCACCTTCGAGGACCTGGCGCACGTCGGCGCGCTCGTCGAGTACACCGCCGAGCTGCCCGCCGAGGCCTTCGGCGCCGAGTCGACGGCGCTGCTCACCGTCGATTCCGCCCGCGACATGGCCTGGGTCGAGGTGGACGGGGTACGCGTCGGAAGCCTCTCGCGGACGCGGCACGAGCGACGCCTCGTCATCCCGCGGGGCCGCACGCTCTCGATCCTGGTCGAGGACCTCGGCCGCGTGAACTACGGCCCGCGGATCGGAGAGGCGAAGGGCCTGATCGGACAGCCGCGCGTCGGCGGGGTCCCCCTGACGGGGTGGACGGCCACTCCCCTCGACGTCGCGG
Organism: Arachnia sp.; assembly: GCA_035326505.1. Taxonomy (GTDB): domain Bacteria; phylum Actinomycetota; class Actinomycetes; order Propionibacteriales; family Propionibacteriaceae; genus Arachnia. The sequence goes on along the minus strand of DAOLFC010000152.1, from coordinate 4,304 downwards.
CCATCGGCACCGCGCTGACCGACGCCCAGTTGACCGACGCCACCGGGGAAGAACTGACCGCTCCCGCCTCTGGTCCGGTCGCGCTGCGCGGCGAGTTCGCGCTGGCGACGCCGTCCGACCTGTTCCTCAGCACCGACGGCTGGGGCAAGGGCTACGCGTTCGTCAACGGGTTCTTCCTCGGCCGCTACTGGTCGAACGGCCCGCAGCGGACGCTGTACGTGCCGCGCCCCGCGACGCGGTCCGGCGTGAACGCCGTCGTGCTTCTGGAACTGGAGGGCACCGCCGAGACCGCCGCACGCTTCGTCGCGCGGCCCGACCTGGGCCCGACCGAGGAGTAGAACAACCGGCTGACCGCCGGTCTCTGCGGATGGTCGCGCGGGTTACTTTCGCCCTTCGAGACGATGCCCGCAACCTGGGCGTTCACCTCACGACGGTGACCGCGGCGGGCATCCCTCAGGGACCGGGAAAGAGCACCCCAAGGAACGTCATATCGGGAGCGTCACCCCCTGAGCGTCAGGGGGTGACGCGCAATGGTCAGCGGACGAGCCAGCCGCCGTCGACGGGGAGGATCGAACCGGTGATGTAGGAGGCCGCATCCGAGGCCAGGAAGACGAAGGCTCCCTGGAGATCGCCCGGGGTGCCCCAGCGCGCCGCGGGGATGCGCTCGAGGATGGCGCGCTCGCGCGCCGGGTCCTGCCGGATCGGGGCCGTGTTCGCGGTGGCCATGTACCCGGGAGCGACGGCGTTGACCGTCACGCCGGAGGCCGCCCATTCGTTGGCGAGCGCCTTGGTGAGGCCCGCCACCGCGTGCTTGGAGGCGGTGTAGCCGGGGACCAGGATGCCGCCCTGGAAGGAGAGCATCGAGGCGATGTTGATGATGCGACCCCAGCCGCGCTCGAGCATCCGCCGGCCGGCGGCCTGCGAGAGGTGGAAGACGGCGTCGAGGTTGATCTTCAGCACGTCGTCCCAGTCGGATGCCGGGTGCTCGGCGGCCGGCACGCGGCGGATGATCCCGGCGTTGTTCACCAGGATGTCGACGCTGCCCAGCGCCTCGGCGACCTCGGCGACCACGGCATGCATCTGCTCGGGGGTCGCGGCGAGCAGGTCGCAGGTGACGCTGTGGACGCGGCGGCCGAGTGCCTCGATCTGCGCGATCGTCTCGGTGGGCTCGGTGCGGTCGAGCAGGGCGATGTCGGCGCCGGCCTCGGCGAGCGCCAGCGCCGCGCCCTGGCCGAGCCCCTGCCCGCTGCCCGTGACCAGGGCCACCTTGCCGTCGAGCCGGAAGTTGTCGAGGATCATGTCATTTTCTCCAGGTGTGATAGTCGATTACGCGATGGTCTGAGGGTGCCGGGCTGCCCGTCACCAGTAGGGACGCCAGGTGGGGCTCTGCGCCCGCCGGGCGAGGGCCTCGAGGTAGAAGTAGTCGCCCCAGAGGTTGGCCTCGTCGACGCCGTTGTCCTTGGGCAGGTCGTAGACGCCGTGCAGCAGCAGGCCGTCGGAGTCGGCGGGGTTCTCGGGCGTGTAGTTCTCGATCAGCGACGCGAGGATCTCGTCCGCCGCGGCGCGGTAGCGGGCGGCCGCCTCCGCATCGTCGAGCTGGTCGGCGAGCTCCTCCAGGCCGCACACCGCGATGGCACCCGCCGACGAGTCGCGCGGGGCCTCGCTGCCGTCGCCGTAGACGAGGTCCCAGTAGGGCACCCGGTCCGCGGGAAGATGGGCGAGGAAGTAGTCGGCGCAGCGCTGCGAGGCCTTCAGCAGCTCGGCGTCGCCGGTGGCGCGGTGGTTGAGCGCGAAGCCGTAGATGCCCCACGCCTGGCCGCGGGCCCAGCAGGAGCCGTCGCCCGCACCCTGTTCCGTGCCACCCCGCAGCGGTTCGCCGGTCTCGGCGTCCCAGTAGAAGGTGTGGAAGGTGGAGTCGTCGTCGCGCAGGATGTGGCGGCGCAGCTGATCGGTGTGCCGGCGGACGGCCTCGGTGAAGCGCCGCGACTCCTCCTCGTCGCTGGTGTGCGCCGCGGCCCAGGTGAGCAGCGGGGTGTTCATCAGCGAGTCGATGATGGTGCGGCCGCGCTGGGCGGGATCGTTCAGGTCGCCCCAGGCCTGGATGATGCCGGCCGGCTCCAGGAAGCGGTACATCAGCCGTCGCGCGGCGGCGAGGGCGGCGTCGCGGGCCGCCTCGTCGCCGGTCAGCCGCCACGCGCTCACCAGGGACAGCGTGAACAGGAAGCCGAGATCGTGGTGGTCGAGATCCTCATCGGTGCGGACCCGGCGCTCGAAGTCGACCGCATGGGCCTGCGCCGCGTCGCGGAACGCCGCGTCGCCGGTGAGTTCCCACCCCAGCCAGAACATGCCCGGCCAGAATCCCGTGGTCCACCCCGAGTTGCCGCCCAGCTCCAGCCCGTTCTGGGCCTTGCGCAGAGGGTAGCGGCCCTCGTCGGTGGTGTCGCACGGGTAGCGCTCCCCGAAGGCGTCGATGTTGCGGCGCACGGTCCCCAAGGCGGTGTTGATGGCCTCGGAGACCTCGGTTCCGACCGACACCGAACCGGTTGCGAGCTGCGTCATGAGAAGATCCTCGTTTCACTGTGCGATTTCACTGGGCGACGGCGGGGTCCGTCTCAGTGGACCCCTCGTCGACGATGGCAGGTTTCAGCGTATAGCGGGCATTGGCCCAGACGGCATAGAGCAGGGGGCCGCAGGCCAGCCCCAGCGCCAGAGCCGGCTTCAGGATGAAAAAGGCACCCAGGCTGCCCAGGATGACCAGGGAGGCCAGGGTGAGGTACCAGCGCCGCACCCCCAGCACGGCGGAGATGACCGCGAGATCGCGCAGCCGGGTGCCGGGCACCTCGGCCAGCGCGGTCAGCGCGAGGGGAAGCAGCCCCAGCACCAGCAGCGTCGCGACCGCCAGCGGCGGCACGAGGAGCGCGGCGTAAGAGGTGGTGCTGAGCACGCGGATGTCCAGCACCAGCACAGTGAGCAGGGCGGCGGCCACCGCACCGAGCACGAGGCTGCGGCGGGCCGTCGCCGCCCACGCTCGCCAGAACCCTCGCACGACATCGACGCTGCCGTCGTCGGAATACCGACGAAACACGGTGAAGGCCGCCGTCGCCGCCGGCGCTGCCAGCGGGGACAGCCCCGCCAGCAGCAGCCAGGTGTCCGCCGGGTCGGTGAGGACCAGGAGGAGCAGCAGAGGCAGGCAGGCCACCGTCAGCATCACGTTGGTCATCAGCCCCAGGTAGGCGACGCCGAAGACCAGCGCATAGGTGTCGTGCGAGATGCGGCGCATGGGTCAGCCCTTCATGCCCGTGGTGGCGATGCCCTCGACGAAGTAGCGCTGGCCCATCAGGAAGATGATCGCGATCGGGATCACCGAGATGGTCAGGCCGGCGAACATCAGCGAGAAGTTCGCGTCGAGCAGGTTGCTCACCATGTTGCGCAGACCGATCTGGATGGTCCAGAGGCTCCGGTCGCGCAGGTAGATGAGGGGACCCATGTAGTCGTTCCAGGTGTTGACGAAGGTCAGCAGCGCCAGGGTCGCGATGGCCGGCGTGGACAGCGGCAGGATGATCCTGCGCCAGATGCCGTACTCGGACAACCCGTCGAGCCGCGCCGATTCCGACAGCTCCTCCGGGATCGACTCGTAGAACTGCTTCATCAGGAACACGCCGAAGGCGCCGAAGGCCTGCAGGAGAACGATCGCCCACAGGGTGTTCGACAGCCCCGCCGCGGACATCATGATGAACTGCGGGATCATGTACGACTGCCACGGCACGGCGATGGTGCCGACGTAGGCCAGGAACAGCACGTCGCGGCCGGCGAAGCGCATCTTGGCGAAGCCATAGGCGGCGAACGAGCCCGTGAACACCTGGAGCAGCGTGACGATCGTCGCCAGGAACATGCTGTTCTTGATCCAGTTGACCATGTCGGTCTTGGCCCAGATGTCGATGTAGTTGTTCCAGGTGAGCGGATCCGGCCACCACCGGATCGGGATGCTGAACACGTCGTTGGGCATCTTCAGCGAGCTGATCACCAGCCAGAAGAACGGCAGCAGCAGCCAGAACGAGAAGCCGATCAGCGCGAGGTACAGCAGGATGCGGCCCACGCGGTAGAGCACGGGATTGCGTCCCACGCCCCGCGACGGGAGGCTGAGCGTGCGGGTGGTCGTGGCGGACATCAGGCCTCCCGCTTCTTGTTGACGAGGAACTGGACGATGGTGACGGTGATGCAGATCAGGAACAGCACGATGGCGGCGGCGGAGGCGTAGCCGAAGCTGTTGCGCTCGAAGCCCTCGCGGAAGATGAACTGCGAGA
>DAOLFC010000019.1:0-42033 GCA_035326505.1 Arachnia sp. | reverse complement strand
GCCGGGACCGGAGCCAACTAACCGAGCCTCCACAAAACCCGGGGCGATTCAGTTCGTGGGGTTGTTCCACAAGTTGTGACGCGGTAGCGGTTGCCGAGTGGGCTTCGCCATTCCAGGGAGCCAGGTTCGGTTTGGCCCACTGTCCAGTAACCGACGATTTTCGCGCGGTGGGCTCTTCGGCCGGATGGGACAAGGTTCCCGATTTCGCAGGGTGGTCCATCTCACGGCCTGGCGCCCAGCAGCACGAACAGACTGGAGCGACCCCCCGCTGAAGAGAGGTTCGGGGCCATGGCGCGCAAACATGACGCGGAGACACCGCAGCCTATCGCGAAGGCGGCGTGGGTCGATCCCTAGCCCGCGCCGCGACGCCTGCCATAGTGCAATCCGCCTGCCGTATACGGCAGGCGTCGAGCAGTAGCGCAGGCGTCGCGCACCGGGCGGCTCACTCGGCCTTGGAGAAGGCCTCCTTGTAGCGCATCACGCTGTTGGTCTGCAGCAGGCCCCGACGGTAGACGCGGGAGCCCAGCCAGATCGCGACGGCCATGAAGAGCACCGAGACCAGCAGGGAACCGAGGGCGTTGATCCAGGTGGCTTCGCCCTGGAGCAGGCGGCCGGGCATCACGACGGCGGAGGCGACGGGAACGTAGCTCAGCACCTCGGCCATCGTGCCGCTGGCGAACAGGCCGAGCATGTAGACCAGCATCACGATCATGGTGAGCGGAGTGGTGGTCTGGCTCAGGTCCTGCACGCGCGTGGCCATCGAACCAGCCGCGGCCCACAGGCAGGCGAGGGAGGCGAAGCCGACGAGGAAGAACAGCACGAACCATCCGGCCACCGGCGCGATCATGGCGATCATCGGCGTGAACTCGGTGAACGACATCCCAGTCAACGCCACGGCCACGATCAGCACCACTTGGCCGAGGGCCATGAGGGTATTGCCCACCACCTTGCCGATCAGCAACTGACGGATGGGCACGGCGGCGGCCAGGATCTCGACGATGCGCGACTCCTTCTCCGTCACCACGGACTGGGCGATCTGCATGCCGTAGGTCATCGCCGCGAGCATGAACAGGATCGCGAACGCGAAGGTGGCGACGACGACCGCGATGGCGCCCGTCTCGTCGCCGCCGATGGGCACCGTGGTGAGGGCCGAGTCGGCCAGGATCGCAGCCGGGTCGACGCCCTGGTCCGCCGCGTTGCGCTCGATCTGGAAGGTGCGGACCGCGTCGTCGAGGGGAGGGGTGTTGGTGAGGTTCCTGACGGTCAGCTGCCAGCCCTGGCCGGTGACGAAGCTGAGCGCGGCGTCGGCGTCTCCTGCCTCGACGGTGGCCGCGAGATCGTCGGCCGCAACCAGGATGGCCTCGGCCGGGACGCCGCCCTGGTCTGCGAGGTTGACGATGGCGGCCCCGTCATCGTCGCTGACTGCGATCCGGCTGACATCGGAGCTGCCGGCGAGCCACCCGCTGACCACGAAGGCGATCACGACCAGCCCGATGGTGCTCGCGGTGCCGATCCAGAAGGCCTTGTCGGTGAGCTGGGCCATGATCTCGCGCTTGGCGACGATCAGCCACGGGTGGCGCACGGGATGGGGAACGGTCTGGGTGCTGCTCATCGGGTCACCTCTCGGTAGAAGTCGCTGAGGGGCCGGATGATCGGCCCGAAGGAATGAACCGGCCCTCGGGCCAGGGCCTCGGCGAGGATGCGCTGCGCCACGGCCTCGTCGGCGAACTCGACCTGCGCGCGCGGACCGTCGATGTCCACGACGGTGACCCCCGCCTCACCGCGCAGCCAGCCCAGGTCCGCCGCGGCCACCAGGCTGTGCCTCGGGGGTCCGGAAGCGCGCAACTCGGCGACGGAGCCCGCGGCCAGCACCTGGCCCTTGCGGAGGATCACAATCTGGTGGCAGAGCCGCTCCACCAGCTCCAGCTGATGCGACGAGAACAGCACCGGAACGCCGCGACGGGTGAACTCGGTGAGCAGCGCGAACATCTCGTCGACGGCGTCGGGGTCGAGGCCGCTGAACGGCTCGTCGAGCACCAGCGCCTTGGGGCTGGCGATCACGGCTCCCGCGATCTGCACCCGCTGCTGGTTGCCCAAGGAGAGCTTCTCCAGCTTGTCGCGGGTGCGCTCGCCCAGGTTGAACCGCTCCAGCAGCGCCTGAGCCGCCTGCCGGGCCTCCTTGGCGTCCATGCCGTGCAACTCACCCAGGTACGCCAGCTGGGGGAGGATCGGCTGCTTGGGGTACAGGCCGCGCTCCTCGGGCATGTAGCCGAACTCCGCGCGATCCCGGGCGGAGACCGGTGCCCCGTTCCAGAGCACCTCGCCGGAACTCGGAGCCAGCACGCCCATGATGATGCGCATCGTCGTGGTCTTGCCGGCGCCGTTGCCGCCGACGAAGCCGGTGAACTGGCCGTCGGGGACGGTGAACGACACGTCGTCGAGTGCTGTCAGGTCCCCGAATCTGCGGGTGACATGGGATATCTCTAGCATGTCTCCAGAATGCCGGGACAGCGGCATGGGGCACATCGGTCAGGAGAGCGAAGTCACGCGGCACCTCCCTCCCCCAAAGGGATGAGAATCTGCCAGCCCCCTGACCTCGACGCCAGCGCTTCTGCATTCCGCCAGCCGTCTACGGCTGGCGGAATGCAAGAAGCCAGGCGTCAGCGACATAACGCTGGCGTCGGGCAGGAACGCTGGCGTCCGTCGCGAGCGGAGACGGGGTCAGGTATGCGGGGTGAGGCCGTGATCGTAGGCGAAGATCACCGCTTGCACCCGGTCTCGGACGCCCAGCTTGGCCAGGCAGGACGAGACGTGGGTCTTCACCGTCGCCTCGCTGACGACGAACTCCTGCGCGATCTCCGCGTTGCTCAGGCCCCGGGCCATGGCCGTCAGCACGTCGAGTTCGCGGGCCGTCAACTGGGCCAGGACGGGGTGGGGAGTAGCGTCGCGGCGGGCATGCACGGCCTGGGCGATGACGCGCCGGGTCACCTCGGGCGCTAGGAGCGCGCCGCCGTCGGCGACGGTGCGGATCGCTTCGAGCAGCCGCTCGGGCTCGCAGTTCTTGAGCAGGAAACCGGCGGCGCCCGCCTCCAGCGCATCGAACAGGTAGTCGTCGCGGTCGAAGGTGGTCAGCACGATCACCTGAGCGTGACCGGCCTCGCGGATGGCGCGCGTGGCGGCGAGCCCGTCGAGTGCGGGCATCTGGATGTCCATCAGCATCACGTCGGGCCGGGCCCGCGCGGCCAGGACGATGGCGGCTTCGCCATCGGCGGCCTCTCCCACCAGGTCGATGTCCTCCTCGACGCTCAGCATCAGGGCGAAGGCCCGGCGGATCAGGGACTGGTCGTCGACGAGAGCGACCCGGATCATGAGGATGCCTTTCGGGGAAGGGAGACGCGCACCCGATAGCCCTTGGTGGCGCGGGGTCCGACGTCGAGCCGGCCGCCCAGGGCGGCGACCCGTTCGCGCATGCCGACGTGGCCCAGCCCGGAGCCGCTGGTGCCCGGCACCGGCAAGCCGTTGTCGGTCACCTCGAGCTCGACGGTGGTGTCGTCGATGCGGAGCACGACGCGGGCCTCATCGGCGGTCGAGTGCCGACGCGTGTTGGTGAGGGCCTCCTGCGTGATGCGCAGCAGACTGCTGGTCTGCGTGGGGGTGAGGCTCGCCGGCAGGTCGGCGTCGCCCACCAGGTCGTAGCGCACCCGCAAGCCCGGCCCATCGGTCTCGGAGCACAGCTGCTCCAAGGTGCGGAGCGAAGCTCCCTCGCCCTCCGGGCCGAGGTCCCGCAGCGACCCGAGGAGACCGCGCAGCTCCTGCACGGCGCCGCGCGAGAGCTCCTCGACCTCCTGCATGGCTTGGGAGGCCAGCTCGGGCTTGCTGGCCATCGCGCGACGCGCGGCTGCGGTCTGCACGCCGATCAGGGAGATGTGGTGGGCCACGGAATCGTGCAGGTCGCGGGCGATCCGCAGCCGCTCCGCGAGCACCGCCTGATGGGCCAGCTGCTCCGCCTGGACGCGCACCAACTCGCGGGAGCGTCGCAGTTCGGCCTTGGACCTGGCTTGCAGCCACGCCTGACGCCCCAGGAACAGCGCGGCACCGAAGTAGGCGATGTTGATCGTGACCGTGGCGAAGTAGTACCAGCCGCCGGGCGGTTCCCCCAGCACCGAACGGACGTAGGCATCCGAGGCGATCAGCCACACCAGCATGGCGGCGAGCACGGCGACGGTGGAGAGCATCAGCGTGTCGCGCCGGCGCGCGTAGGCCATGGCCGTATACAGGCCCAGGAAGTACAGCACCTGCATGCCCGCGGTGGTCGCGACCAGCGGCGAGAGGATGCCGGTCAAGATGAAGTGGAGCCCGCTGCCCAGCAGGAGCACCGCGATGGGAAAACGGCGGCGCAGGGCAATCAGGACACCGCCGCTGACGATCGCGACGAGGCCGCGCTCCAGCGGGGCGTACTCGACGGCCTCCGGAATCTCTCGCAGGTGCAGCAGCGTCGCGGCGGAGACCACCACCAGGATGGCGGCGATGAAGATGTCCGCCGGCCACGGGTTCTTGGGCGTCGGACGCACATAGTCGTCGTCCACGCCGAAGAACCCGCGGAAGGCGGCACCCGCGTTCATGCAGGATCACCAGCTCTGATCGAGCGGGCGGCCCTCCTCGTAGCCGGAGCCCGACTGCACGCCGACCACGGCGCGCTGGCTGAACTCGGGCAGGCTGCTGGCTCCCGCATAGGTACACGACGAGCGCACGCCGGAGGTGATCCAGTCGAGCAGATCCTCGACGCCAGGGCGACGCGGATCGAGGTACATCCGCGACTGCGAGATGCCTTCCTCGAACAGCGCCGCGCGGGCGCGCGCGTAGGCCGACTGCTCCCTGGTGCGCTGCCGCACGGCGCGGGCCGATGCCATGCCGAAGGACTCCTTGTAGAGGCGCCCCTGATGATCGACGAGCTGATCCCCGGTGGACTCGTGGGTGCCCGCGAACCAGGAACCGATCATCACCGAACCCGCCCCCGCGGCGAGGGCCAGGGCGACGTCGCGGGGATGGCGCACGCCGCCGTCGGCCCACACCGCCTTGCCGTGCTCGCGGGCGGCCGCGGAGCACTCCAGGACTGCGGAGAACTGGGGCCGGCCGACGCCGGTCTGCATCCGGGTGGTACACATGGCGCCGGGCCCGACGCCGACCTTCAAGATGTCCGCGCCGGCCTCGATGAGGTCGTGGCAGCCGTCGGCGGTCACCACGTTGCCGGCGACGATGAGGACGCGGCGACCCGTGGCGGCCTCGAACGCGTCGCGCACGTCCCGGGCGACGGCGAGCGCGCCGATCATCTTCTCCTGGTGGCCGTGAGCGGTGTCCATCACGAGCACGTCGGCCTGCGCCTCCAACGCGGCCTGCACCTTTCCGGCGACATCGCCGTTGATGCCCACGGCGACGCCGGTGCGCAGCCGGCCCAGATGATCCAGGGCCGGGGCGTAGATGGTGGAGCGCAGCGCGCCCTTCAGAGTCATGAGGCCGATCAGCGCGCCGTCGCCGTCGGTGGCGATGGCGACCTTCTGGTGCTGGGCGCTGAGCGTGTCGAAGACGTCCTTCGGCGTGGCCGAGGGGGAGACGGTGCTCACGTCGGTGCTCATGACGTCCTGGGCCTGGGCGAACCGGTCGCTGCCCGCGGCGTCGCCGGGGGTGACCAGGCCGATCACCCCGCCGCGGTCGTCCAGCACGACCGCGACGCCGTGCGACCGCTTGGTGATGAGGCTCAGCGTCTCGCCCACCGTCGTCGTGGGGGAGACCGTCACCGCGGTGTCGAAGACGGTGTGAGCCGCCTTCACCTTGGCGATGGACCTGGCCACCACGTCGGTGGGGATGTCCTGCGGGAAGACCGCGAGACCGCCGCGCCGGGCCATGGTCTCGGCCATGCGGCGCCCCGACACAGCGGTCATGTTCGCCGCCACCAACGGGGTGGGCGTGGCCAGGCCGTCGGTGGAGGTGAGGTCGACGTCGAGGCGCGAGGTGATCGCCGAGCGGCTGGGCGCCATGAACACGTCGCTATAGGTCAGGTCGTAGGCAGGTTCGCCATTGAGAAAACGCACGGGGTCAAGGATAAGGCAGGCGGAGCCGAGAGGCGAAGAACGACGTTGGGCCCGGCCTTGTGGCCGGGCCCAACGTTCGTGGCGGGTCTCCTAGTGCAGCTGAGCGCGATCGTCGCTGCCGTCCAGCTCGTGGTCGCCGTGACCGTGGCTGAGCGCATCCTCCATCTCGCCGGCCGACGGCTTGGGGATGTCCTTGCCGAGGTACCAGCGCGACAGCTTCGCACGGAGCTTCGAGACCCGTTTGCCGGTGGGGAAGCCGCGCGCGTCGAGCGCCGACCCCTCCTCCAGCGGCGGGTACTGAACGTGCTGGGTGAGGGTGAAGGCCTCGTCGGTGCTGAGCGGGACATGATCCTCGTAGTAGCGGCCCTCCGGCGTGCGCACGATGGTGCCCGACTCCGAACCGTGCAGGGCGCGCTCGCGATCGGCGCGCTGCAGCGACAGGCAGATCCGCTTGGTCACGATGAAGGCGATCACGGGCGCGACGAAGATCGCGATCCGCATGAAGATCGTGATGGCGTTCAGGCTGAGGTGGAAGCGCACGGCGATGATGTCGTTCGCGCCGGCCAGCCAGAACATCGCGTAGCAGGCCATGCCCGCGACGCCGAACGCCGTGCGGGTGGGGACGTTGCGGGGACGGTCCAGAACGTGATGCTCGCGGTTGTCGCCGGTCAGCCAGCGCTCGATGAACGGGTACAGGGCCAGGCCGACGAACAGCAGACCCATGAGACCCACGCCCGGCAGGAAGATGTTCCACGACCAGGTGGTGGGACCGAGATGCGACTCCCAGCCCGGCATGATGCGCACCGCGCCCTCGACCCATCCCATGTACCAGTCGGGCTGCGAGCCGGCCGTCACCTTCGCCGGATCGTAGGGGCCGTAGAGCCAGATCGGGTTGATCTGGAACAGGCCGCCGAAGAGCACCAGCACGCCGAAGACGATGAAGAAGAAACCGCCGGCCTTGGCCATGTAGACGGGGAACAGCGGGTAGCCGACGACGTTGTTATCGGTGCGGCCGGGGCCCGGGTACTGGGTGTGCTTGTGGTACACGATCAGGGCCAGGTGCGCCGAGACCAGGCCCAGCAGCAGGCCGGGGATCAGCAGGATATGCACCATGTAGAGGCGGGGGATCACCAGGGTGCCCGGGAACTCGCCCGCGAAGACGAAGAACTCGGCCCAGGTGCCGATGATCGGGATCGAGCGGATCAGGCCGTCGACGAAGCGCAGGCCCGTGCCGGACAGGAGATCGTCGGGCAGCGAGTAGCCCGCGAAGCCCGCGATCAGCGACATGGACATGAGCCCGATGCCGATCAGCCAGTTCACCTCGCGCGGCTTGCGGAAAGCGCCGGTGAAGAACACGCGCAGCATGTGGACGAACGCCGATGCGACGAACAGCAGGGCCGCCCAGTGGTGGATCTGGCGCACCAGCAGGCCGCCGCGCACGTCGAAGGAGATCGCCAGCGTCGAGGCGAAGGCCTCGGACACCGGGATGCCCTTCATCAGCTGGTAGGAGCCGGCGTACTCGACCTCGGCCATCGACGGCTTGAACCAGATGGTCAGGAACACGCCGGTGATCAGCAGGACGATGAACGAATACAGGGCGATCTCGCCGAGCAGGAAGGACCAGTGATCGGGGAAGACCTTACGCAGCGCCCCCTTGCCGATCTTGCCGATCCCGATGCGCTCGTCGGCCCAGGTGGTGAGGCCGCCGACGGGGGAGCTCTTCTTGGGCTGTGGCGGGCGATTCTCCCGGAGAGCCGGTGCGTCCTCAACCGTAACCGTGCTGGTTGGTTTGGCCATCACTGGTCACCTTCCTGGAAGTCGTTGCGCGAATCGCGCTCGAAGAAGCTGGGACCCACCGGCACCGTGAAGTCGGAGCGGGCCACCAGATAGCCCTCGTCGTCGACGGTGATGGGCAGCTGGGGCAGCGCGCGGGCCGCCGGCCCGAAGACCACGAGGCCCGAGTTGCCGAGGTCGAAGGTCGACTGGTGGCAGGGGCACAGCAGGTGATGGGTCTGGCGCTCCCACAGCGAGATGGGGCAGCCGACGTGCGTGCAGATCTTGGAATAGGCCAGGATCCCGCTCACCTGCCAGTCGCGGCGCGACTCCGGGATGCGGATCGATTCGGGATCCATCCGCACCACGATGATGGCCGACTTGGCGCTCTCCCGGTGATGATCGGCGCCGTGCAACTCGTGCAGGGTCTCGGGCTGGGCGTTGACCAGCTGCCCGATCTCCATGTGCGAGGCTTTGATCGGATTCCAGGTGCCGTCCTGGACCAGTCGGACGTTCTCCGCCCAGATCGTCTTCTCGATCGTGCGACGGCGGGTGTCCTTGGTGGGCCACGGACCCATGTCGGCCAGCATCACGACGGCCGGAACCAGGGAGATGCCGACCGCGCCGCCGAGTGCCCCGAGGATCAGGGGGCGACGGCGCACACCGGACTGCTCGATGCCGTCCTCCACCTTCTGCAGGGCGATCTCGCGGGTCTCCTCGTCGGAGCCGGCGCTGTGGCGCTCCTCGACGCTCTCCTCATCGCCCATGATCACGCGCGCCCACTGGACGCAGGCCAGGCCGATCAGCAGCACGGCGAGACCGCCGGTGACGCCGAGCGCCACGTTGTGCGCGTTGGCGTAGATCAGCTGGGCGCCGCTGAAGGAGATGTCGATGTTCGCGTCGCGCGGGATGGCGAAGTAGAACACCACGAACGCGATGGCCAGGACCGGAACGGCCGCCAGCATCCCGAGGATCGCGCGGTAGGCGCGGTTGCCGGCTCCCGCATCGGCGTCGGTGAACCGCTCGATGTGTTCCTCGACGCCCGGGTTGGCCACGGGCTGACCCAGATCCGGGTCCTTCACGGGGAGATTGTGACTGCTCATCGGGCGCGCGCCCCCTTCTTTGCGATCCACAGTGCGATCAGGGAAAGGCCGCCGATGCCCAGGACGAACACCCAGAAGCCTTCGGAAACGGGGCCGGAGTCGCCCATCCCCAGTCCGCCGTGGCGCGGCTGGCCGTTGGCTTCCTCCAGGTAGCCGATGATCTCACGCACGGACTGATCGGTCATGACGTCCTTGGAGAAGGTCGGCATCTGCTGAGGGCCGGTGCGCATCGCCTCGTAGATGTGGATGGGCGCGGTGTCGGTCAGGCTGGGCGCGTGCTTCCCGTTGGGCATGGCGCCGCCGCCGCCGATGATGCCGTGGCAGGCGGAGCAGTTGGCGCGGAAGATGACGCCGCCGCGGGCGATCTCCTCCTCCGTCAGCCCTTCGGGGGAGTACTGGCTCTCCTCGGGGATGGCCGGGCCGGGTCCGAAGCTCGCGACGTAGGCCGCGACGGCCTCGATCTGCTCGGCGTCGTACTTGACGGGGCCGGCGGGCACCTGGGCTTCAGGACGGTTGGCGGGCATGCGCCCGGTGCCCATCTGGAAATGCACCGACGCGGCGCCCACGCCGATCAGCGACGGCGCCTGCGAGGTGCCCTCGCCGTTCAAGCCGTGGCAGCTGGAGCAGGTGGCGTCGAAGATCGCCTTGCCCTCTTCCACCTGCTGGGTCATGTCGGTCTCTGCCGAGCTGGTCTGAGGGCTGAGGGCCGCGTAGGCCAGTCCCATGACCAGCAGGGCAAGCACGAGCAGCAGTGGCCGGGCTGCAGCGTGCCTGCGACGCTTGGTGAGATTCTTCACGATCGGTCTCCAGGTGGTGGGCTAGCGGAGGAAGTACAGGACGCCGAACAGCACGATCCAGACGAAGTCGACGAAGTGCCAGTAGTACGACACGACGTGGGCGCTGACCGTCTGCTCGTGGGTGTGGGTCTGAGTCATGTAGGAGCGGGCCAGGACGAACCAGAAGGCGATCACGCCGCCCAGGACGTGGAGGCCGTGGAAGCCCGTGGCCAGGAAGAACGCCGACCAGTACACGTTGGTGCTGATGGTGAAGCCCTCGTGGAACAGGTTGAAGTACTCCCAGATCTGGCCGGCGAGGAACACCGAGCCCAGCAGCGAGGTGATGATGAAGGCCTGGCGCATGCCCCACTTGAGGGGGTTGAGCCAGGAGCCGTGCGGGCGATGCGCCTCGGCGGCGTTGGCGCCGATCTGGCAGGTCACCGAGGACAGCACCAGGATCGCGGTGTTGATCGAGGCGAAGGTCACGTCGAGGTGCCCGGAGTTGACCTCCCACAGCGTGGGCTGGCCCGGGGCGGCGGCCTCGTTGGTGATGTTGCGCAGCATGAAGTACGCGGAGAACAGGGCGGCGAAGAACATCAGTTCGCTCGCGAGCCAGATGACGACGCCCACGGGCAACGTGTCGGGGCGACCCTTCGGCTTGTTCAGGCGGGGGCGTGCTACGGGATGCAGCGCTCCGGACGGGAGCTGCGGCGCGCCGTTCTTTGTCTCTTCGCTGGTGACCACGGAAGTCATTATTGCCGCAAAACCGCGCGAGGTCACGCCAACTCACAGGATTGGGGGGTACCCCCTCGAATCCGTTTGGGAGCCGGTGGGATAATGCGGCACATGCTCCGGGTTCCCTGGCCGTCTCTTCTCCCCGCGCACGCCAAGCCGGACGATGCGATCCTCCCGCTGGAAGGGTGGCGTTTCGTCACCGTGTGGGAGTTCGAGTGGTTCCCGGCGCTGATGCTGCTCCTCGTGGCGGGGCTGTACGCCTTCGGGGTGTACCGGCTGCACCGGCGCGGCGACCGGTGGCCGGTGCATCGCACCGCCTTGTTCATGGCCGGGGTGCTGATCCTGGCCGTCGGCATGTTCAGTTCGGTGGGCGCCTACGACACGGTGCTGTTCTGGTTCCACATGATCCAGCACATGCTGTTCAACATGATCGCCCCGCCGTTCCTGGTGGGCGGCGCCCCGGTCACCCTGGCGCTGCGGGCCTTGCCGCACCGGCAGCGGCAGTGGCTCCTGACGGTGCTGCATTCGCGGGTGGCCAAGATCATCCTGTTCCCGCCGCTGACGACCGTCCTGATGGTGGGCACCCCGTTCGCGCTCTACTTCACCGGCTGGTACGAGCTGACGCTGCGCAGCGACTTCCACCACGACTTCCTGCACTTCTGGCTGATCACGATCGGCTGCCTGTTCTTCTTCCCGCTCCTGGGCGTCGATCCGGTCCCGATCAAGATGCCCTATCCGATCCGGATCCTGCTGTTCATGGTCACCATGCCGTTCCACGCCTTCCTCGGCGTGATCATCATGGGGTCGAAGCACCTCATCGCCGAGGACTGGTACCTCTCCTTCGGGCGCACCTGGGGGCCGACGCCGCTCGAGGACCAGAACTGGGCCGGGGCGCTGCTCTGGGCCACCGGCGACCTCACCATGCTGTTCGCGATGATCCTGATCTTCGTCCAGTGGGTGCGGGAATCGAACCGGGAGGCCCGGCGCATCGATCGCGCCCTGGACCGGGAGGAGGCCGAACGCGCCAAGCAGGCCGAGGCTCGCTACCATGGGCAGGGACAAGACCCCGAGGAAGGAACCCGCGATGAGTGAAGCCGGCGCACCCGCCAAGGTGCTGGTCTACTCCGACGACCGTACGGTGCGCGAGCAGGTGCGATTGACCCTCGGACGCAAGGTCGCCGCCGATCTGCCCGAGATCGAGATCTTCGAGGTGGCCACCGTTCCCGCCCTGCTGAAGGCGCTCGACTCCGACGTCGACTACGGCCTCATGATCCTCGACGGCGAGGCCCGTCCCGCGGGCGGCTTCGGGGTGGCCTATCAGGTCAAGGAGGAGATCGCGAACTGCCCGCCCGTGCTGCTGCTGGTGGTGCGCCAGGTCGACTCGTGGCTCGCCACCTGGTCGAGGGCCGAGGCCGTCGCGCCCTACCCCGTCGATCCGTTCCAGCTGCCCGAGCAGGTGGCCAACCTGCTGCGCGCGCGCCTGGTCCAGGTGGGCTGATGTCGGGGTACTCCTGGCCCGAGATCCTGACCGGCCTGGTCCGGCGCGAGGGCCTCGAGGTCGACGCGGCGGGGTGGGCGCTGAACGAGATCTTCAACGGCCGCGCCTCCGACGTCCAGGTGGCGGCGCTGCTGACCGCGTTGCGCGCCAAGGGCGAGACCGAGGACGAGATCGTCGGCCTGGCCGACGCGATGCTCGGCAACGCGGTGCCCATCCGCCTCGACCGCGAAGCCGTCGACATCGTCGGCACCGGCGGCGACCGCGCGAACACCGTCAACGTCTCCACGATGGCCGCCATCATCGCGGCCAGCGCCGGCGCCAAGGTGGTCAAGCACGGCTCGAGGGCCGCCTCGTCGATGTCCGGCACGGCCGACACTCTGGAGGCACTCGGGGTCAACGTGATGCTCGACCCCGCCGCGCAGCAGGACGTCCTCGACGAGGTGGGCATCGTCTTCCTCTTCGCGCAGCTCTACCACCCGGCCATGAAGAACGTCGGCGGGGTGCGCAAGGCGCTGGGCATTCAGACCACCTTCAATTTCCTCGGCCCGCTGGCCAACCCGGCCCGGCCGCTGGCCATGGCGCTCGGCGTGGCCAACGACGACGTGGCGCCGGTGATCGCCCGCGTGCTGGCCAGCCGGGGGTCCCGCGGGCTGGTCTTCCGCGGCTTCGACGGCCTCGACGAGCTCACCACCACCACGGAGTCCGACGTGTGGCTGGTCTCGGAGGGACGCGTCCACCGCACCCAGCTCGACCCGAGAAGGCTGGGCCTGGCGCCGGCCGCCCCGGCCGATCTGCAGGGGGGCGATCCGGAGCACAACGCCCAGGTGGTGCGCGACCTGGTCGCCGGCAAGCGCGACGCGGTGCGCGACATCGCGGTGCTCAACGCCGCGGCCGCGCTGCTGGCCTATCAGGGCGTGAGCCACGTGCTGTCGCTGGAGGAGCAGCTGGCCGACCGGCTCGAAGAGGTCAACGCGGCGCTCGACGACGGCAGGACGGCCGCCACGCTGGAGCGCTGGATCGCGCTCACCAGCCGCTGATCGCCACGGCCGCGACGGGACCCAGCCAGAGCCAGGGGCCGTAGGCGAAGGAGGCCGGGCCGCCCCGTCGGCGCCGGACGAGCGCATGCACGAGCCCCGCGACGGCGCCCATGAGCGTGCCGAGGAACAGCGCGGCGAGCGCCGACCCGATACCGCTCGGCGCCGCGACCGCGCCCATCAGGGCGGCCAGTCGCACGTCGCCGAAGCCGAAGCTGCGGCTGAACCGCCACACCAGCCAGAACAGGCCCCGGAAGACGACGGCCCCTAGGATCGCCGCCAGGGCGGCGGACGGGAGCAGCACCGCGAGGGGAATCAGGGCGATGAGCATCGCGGTGCGGGCGAGGCGATGCAGGACGATCGGCAGGTAGGTGGTGCGCAGGTCGACGTAGACCAGCGGGGCGCCGAGCGCCAGATAGGGCACCCACAGCGGCCAGGCGGCCGGCGGGACGAGCCAGATCACCTGGGCGACGGCGAAGGTCGCCACCAGGAGCCCCGCGATCGCGCGGCCGGTGGCGAGGGCCGGATAGTCGGGGACCGGGTCGTCCTCGTCGAGCAAGGACGGCGCGGGGAGCCGGGGCACCGCCACGGCCAGCACCAGTGCCGCCACCACCGCCGTCGCGCCGCTCACCGCCCACACGGCGAGCGGCGCGACGCTGCTCAGCGCTGGGCCTTGGTGAAGCCGGCGAGTTCGGCGGCCTCCTCGGAGTTGAACCAGACCTCGGCGTTGGTGCGCTCGTAGCCACCGGAACCGGGAACGTGGTACTTCTTCGAGCGCTCGTTGCCCTTGATGGTGAAGCCCTCCGGGGGCTCGTCCCCGAGGTAGGCGCCCTCTCCGTAGGTCTCGCCCTCGGCGGGTGCTCCCTCGGCGAGCATCTCGCTGATCGCCTCCTCGTCCTCGGGATCCTCCGGCTCCGGCTCGGGCGCGGTGACCGGGGTGGAGGCCGTGGTCGGGGCGGACTCGGTGGCGACCCTCGCGGCGGCGGCGAAGGTGTCGTTGTTGTTCACATACGCGCGGGAGGGCTCGTGGGCCGTCCACCCGTCGTCCTTCGGGGCGAGGAAGTGGCGCAACGCGGCGATCGCGCCCGCCGCGATGGTGCCGATGAGCAGGACCTTGCCGAGGGTCTTGAGCTTCGACTTCTTCTTGGGCTTCAGCTCCAGCCCGGCCGCGGCCAGCGGAGCGGCGACGATGGGGTGCTCGGCGGCGGCGTGCAGGGCCTCCTGCAGCTTGGGCAAGATGTCGTCGGCAACCTTCTCCCGCGCCGCATCCACGGCGGGGGTGACCTTGTCGAGGGCGCTCTTGATGTGAGGCTCGGCGGCGTCCAGCTGCCGGGAGGCGAAATCGGCGCCGCGCACCTTGGCCTCCTTGAGCAGCGGAGCGGCCTGTTCGGTGGCCTGCTGCAGCAGGTCTTGAGCGTGGTCGAGGCCTTCCCGGGCCAGCTCAAGGCCTTCCTTGAGGGCGTGCTGCCCGTACTCGGCGGCGGCGGACGCAGAGTCCGCGGCGGCCTTCCGTAGCTCTTGTGACGTCTTCACAAGTTCCTCCCAGTGTTTTTGTAGGGCTCGTGGTCGAGCACCTCCCACGGTACCCAAGGCCGGGACCAGCACAAGGCGTTGAGGAGATATCGGGGATTCCCGTTAGAGTGCAGGAAGGTCCGCGGCCTGCGGACCGCAGAGGATACCCGGGGACCGGCCCCGGCTGAGAAAGGACGTTCGTGAGCACCGCTACGCTGCACACCACCTCGGGCGACATCGTCATCGAGCTCTTCGACACCCACGCGCCCAAGACGGTGGCCAACTTCGTGGGCCTCGCCCAGGGCACCAAGGAGTACCGGGACGCCGAGACCGGCGAGAAGAGCACGGAGCCGTTCTACGACGGCCTCGGCTTCCACCGCGTGATCGACGGCTTCATGATCCAGGGCGGCTGCCCCCAGGGAGACGGCCGCGGCGGCCCCGGCTATCAGTTCGGCGACGAGTTCCATCCCGAGCTGCGTTTCGACCGCCCCTACCTGCTGGCGATGGCCAATGCAGGCCCCGGCACCAACGGCTCGCAGTTCTTCATCACCGTGACGCAGACCCCGCACTTGAACCGCCGCCACACCATCTTCGGCGAGGTGGCCGACGCCGCGTCGCAGGCCGTCGTCGATGCGATCGCCACCACGCGCACGGATCGCTACGACCGCCCCGTCGAGCCGGTCGTGATCACCTCCGTGACCGTCAGCTGATCGACATCAGCTGATCGACGTCGCCGGGCCCGGCGGGGGAGTGCCCAGCACCTCCCTCGCCAGGTTCTCCGGCGTGAGGCCCGCGCCGACGGGCCAACTCCACTCGCCGTCGGTCTCCAGCAACCGCACGCCGGGACGCTCGAGCCAGGCGGCGACTCTCTCGCACTCCTCGACGCTGCCCGCCGGAAGGCCCGCGGGCGGCCGGGGCACCGTCTCCGCCGTGGCGGCGGCCGCGGCGGCGGTCGCGACCACGTCGCGAGAGACGGCCGTGGTGGCGGCCGCGAGCTTGCCGAACCGGATGACGTGGATGTCCCAGCCGGAGGGCCCCGGGGCGGCGGCCACCAGCTGAGCGCACCGCGCGATCGAGCGGAACCGGTGATAGCGCAACGAGGCCCGGTAATAGGACTGCACGCGCTCCGCGATCTCGCCCGCCTCCTCGTAGCGTTCCTGCCCGACGAGCTTCGCCATCCGCGCCGAGGACCCGCGCAGGACGGGCCGCACGTCCTGTTCCCATGCCGAGCGGAGCTCGGCCACCACCTGCGGATAGGCGTCGGCGCCGTCGCCGAGCAGGCATGGGGCCGTACAGCGCCCCAGCTCCGCGAGCGCGCAGCCGGCCGAGGCCTTCCGCGGTGACAGCCTGGCCGTACACTGCCGCAGCGGGAACGCGTCGTAGAGGGTGGCGGCGGCCTCGCGGGCGGCGCCCGGCCCGCGGAAGGGGCCGAACACCGTGTCCCCGCCCCGGACCTGGGAGACGACGGAGAGCCGCGGGAAGGGCTCGTCGGTGAGCTTGAGCCAAGAGAGGGAGCGCTGATTCTTGGAGCGCCGGTTGTATCGCGGCGCCTGGCTCGCGATCATCCGCAGCTCGCGGACCTCGGCCTCCAGCTCCGTCGCGCAGACGACGTAGCGCACCCCCGTGGCCACCCGCACCATCTCGTGAATCCGCGGCCGGATCTCCGCCGCCGTGAAATAGGAGCGGACGCGTCGTCTCAGGTTCTTGGACTTGCCCACGTAGAGCACCTCGCACCGGGGCTTGGCGGGATCCGCCGACTCATGCACGAAGGAGTACACGCCGGAGGCCTCGGGCACATCGCTCGCCCAGGTGCGCTTGGCGCGGCGATCGGGCGAGACCCGGGCGGTGAACTCCACCAGGTCCTCCAGGGAGAAGACGCCGAGGTTTCCCACCCTCTCCAGGAGGCCGTGGAGGACGTCGACGGTGGCCCGCGCGTCGCTGAGCGCCCGGTGATCGGGGACGGTGGTCGCCGAGAAGTGGGCGGCGAGCGTGGCGAGCTTGCAGTTGCGCACCTCGTCGCGCAGCAGCGCGCAGCGGGCCAGTGCCACCGTGTCGATCACCTGGGGGCGACCCCACTCCAGCCCCAGCTCGGCGTAGCCGCGGCGCAGGAACCCGATGTCGAAACGGGCGTTGTGGGCCACCAGGACGCAGCCGGCGGCGAAGGCGGCGAACGAGGGGAGCACCTCGTCCAGCCCCGGCGCGCCGGCCACCATCTGAGGGGTGATCCCGGTGAGCACCTGGATCATCGGAGGGATCGGCGACTCGGGGCGCACCAGGGTCTGGAAGTCGGCCAGCACCCGGCCCCCTTGCACCTTCACCGCGCCGATCTCCGTGATCGACGCGTCGGGCCCGGCGCCGGTCGTCTCCAGGTCGACCACGACGAAGCGCACCTCGTGCAGCGGGGTGCCGAGATCGTCGAAGCTGGGTTGGAGATCCGGAGCGGGAACCGTCATACTGGCGAGCCTAGGAGAGGCCGCCGACATTTCCCTGGGCCGGTTTTCCCCAGGAATGGCCCCAGGTGTTGAGCCGAGGCTGAAATTTGTTTAGGATCGTCTCAGACTTTCCATCTCAGGAGTTTTTTGTGAGCCGAATCCGCGCCCTGATCGCCAGCGCCACCGCAGGCGTCATGATCGCCACTTTCTCCGTCTCCCTCGCACAGGCAGATCCGGACAAGGTCAGGGAAGCGAAGGCCCAGCTGGACGCCATCGCCCAGCAGGTCTCCGCCATCGATCAGGAGATCATCGAAGCCTCGGCTCGCGTCGACGAGGCCGAGGCGAAGCTGCAAGTGCTGTCGGCAGACCTCCAGGCTCAGGAGTCCCGGGTGTCCGACCTGTCCGCGCAACTGGGCGAGGTGGCCCTGGTGCAGCTGCAGACCGGTGGATTCGATCTCGCGGCGCAGCTGTTCGCCAGCGAGGACGAGGGCGACTTCCTCAGCTCGCTGGCCACGATCCACAACGAGACCGAGCGGTCCAACGCCGGCCTTCAGGAGCTTCAGCTCGGCCAGGCCAAGCTCACCTCGCTGCGCGCCGAGGCCGAGGCGACGGAGAAGCAGCTCGCCGCCGACCGCGACGCCAAGATCGCGCTCGGCGAGGACTACAAGGAGAAGGAAGCCGAAGCGCAGGCGCTGTACGACCGGCTGAACGCCGAGGAGCAGGCCCGGCTGGCCCGGCTGGAGGAGGAGCGTCTGGCTCGCCTCGAGCAGGAGCGCATTGCCGCCGCGGCGAACGTGTCCCGCGACGGGCAGCGCACCGACGGCGCCTCCGCCGGACAGGCTCAGGGCACCGCGGCCGCGGGCGCCGCTGCGGCCGCCCCCCTTGCCAGCGGCGGCGGCAGCGACCGGGCGACGGAGGCCGTCAACATCGCGCTGGCCCAGGTGGGCAAGAGCTACGTCTGGGGCAATGCCGGTCCCAACAGCTTCGACTGCTCCGGCTTGATGGCCTATGCCTACGGCAAGGTCGACGTCAGCCTCACCCGCTCGTCGCGCGCCCAGTCCCAGACCGGAACCAAGGTGGCCAAGAGCGACCTCCAGCCCGGCGACCTGGTGTTCTACTACAGCCCGGTCAGCCACGTCGGCATGTACATCGGCGACGGCAAGATCGTGCATGCCGCCAACCCGCGCTCCGGCGTCACCACCGCCAAGCTCGACTCGATGCCCTACAGCGGCGCCCGGCGCGTCGCCTGATTCCCTCTCCTGCAGCGGCCCGGCCTCCTCGTGAGCCGGGCCGTCGCGCATGCCCGGGCGTAGCTCCGGGATACAATGCGATGTCCCTGACAAGGGCGATGTCCCCCTGACAAGGAGTGTGCCCGGTGCCGACCGCCTATCAGATCTTCAAGTACACGATCTTCCGCCCGCTGGTGAAGTACGGGTTCAAGGCCCGGGTCGAGGGCGTGGAGAACGTGCCCCGCTCCGGCGGAGCGATCCTGGTGAGCAATCACATCGCCGCGATGGACTCGATCGTGATTCCCGCCATGGTGCCGCGGCCGATGACCTATCCGGCCAAGGCCGAGCTGTTCAGCGGCAACAACCTGGGTACCAGGATCGTGGCGTGGTTCCTGAAGACCATCAAGATGGTTCCCATGGACCGCAGCGGCGGGAGGGCCAGCGCCGACGCGCTGCAGGCCATCTCCGACGTGCTGGAGGAGGGCAGGGTCGTGGCCATCTACCCCGAGGGGACCCGCTCGCCCGACGGGAGGCTCTACAAGGGCAAGACGGGCATGGCGCGCATCGCCCTCAAGAACGGCGTGCCCATCCTGCCCGTCGGCGTGGTGGGCACCGAGTCCGTCAAGGGCCTCTTCGGGATTCCCTGGGTGCGCCGGCCCGTGGTGGCGATCGGCGCGCCGCTGGAGTTCCCCGAATACGCGGGCATGACCAACACCAAGGTGCTGCGCTACGTCACGGAGGAGACCATGGCGAGCATTCAGCGCCTCACCGGCCAGGTCTACGTCGACGTGTACGCGGCGCGGGTCAAGCACGGCGACCTCGCGGACGGCGGTGCGGATGCCTTCATCAACCCGCGCCCGGGCACCGGGGTCCGCCCGCAGGTGTAGCGCGCGGCCGGGCGCTCGCCGGTGCGGTAACCTGGCGCTCATGTCCACCATCATTTCCCGGGAAGAACTGCGTGCCCTGCCCCAGGTTCAGCAGCCCACCTATCCGAATGCCCGGTCGCTCGACAAGGTGGTCGCGGAGCTGGAGCAGCGCCCGCCGCTGGTGTTCGCCGGCGAATGCGACGACCTGCGCGGGCAGATGGCCGAGGTGGCGGAGGGACGCGCCTTCCTGCTCCAGGGCGGCGACTGCGCCGAGTCCTTCGAGTCCGGCACCGCGCAGGACATCAAGGGCAAGCTCATGGTGCAGCTGTCGATGGCGGTCGTGCTCACCTACGCCGCGCAGGTTCCCGTCGTCAAGGTGGGGCGCATCGCCGGCCAGTACGCCAAGCCGCGCTCCCAGGACACCGAGACCCGCTCGGGCGTGACCCTGCCCACCTACCGGGGCGACGCGGTCAACGGATTCGACTTCTCCGAGGACGCCCGCATACACGACCCGCGGCGGCTGCTGCGCATGTACAACTACTCCGCGGCCACGCTGAACCTGGTACGCGCCTTCACCCAGGGCGGATTCGCCGACCTGCGGGGCGTCCACAGCTGGAATGCCGACTTCGTGCGCCATTCCGCGGTCGAGGCGGAATACGAGGAGCTCGCTGCGGAGATCGACCGCGCGCTGGCCTTCATGGTGGCCTGCGGGGTGCAGGACGCCGCGCTCAGCACCGTCGACTTCTACGCCAGCCACGAGGCCCTGCTGCTCGAGTACGAGCGGGCGCTCACCCGAGTCGATTCGCGCTCGCAGCGGCTCTACGACTGCTCCGGCCACATGCTGTGGATCGGGGAGCGCACGCGGCACCTCGACGGCGCCCATATCGAGCTGCTGCGCCGGGTTCACAACCCCCTGGGCGTGAAGCTGGGGCCGTCCACCACGCCGGAGGACGCGCTCGCCATCGCGGACCGGCTGGATCCCGATCGCGTGCCGGGCCGCCTCACCTTTATCAGCCGGATGGGGGCGGGCAAGGTCCGCGAGTCCCTGCCCCGGCTGATCGAGGCGGTGGAGGGCGCGGGTCGCAAGGTGGCCTGGGTGTGCGACCCGATGCACGGCAACACCTTCGCCACCGCCAACGGATACAAGACGCGCTCCTTCTCCGACGTGGTCGAGGAGGTCAACGGCTTCTTCGACGTCCACGCCCAGCTCGGCACCTGGCCGGGCGGGCTGCACGTCGAGCTGACGGGCACCGACGTCACCGAGTGCGTCGGAGGGGCGCATCAGCTGAGCGAGGAGGACCTGGAGAGCCGCTACGAGACCACCTGCGATCCGCGGCTGAACCGCGACCAGTCGCTGGAGATGGCCTTCACCGTCGCCAAGCGCCTGAAGGAGAACCGGATCAACCGGGTCAATCCCGTGCAGGCCTTCCAGGCCAGGGATCTGTGAGCGGCGCGCGATGATCGATCTTCGCAGCGACACCGTCACCCGGCCCTCCGAGGGGATGCTCGCGGCCATGGCCGCCGCGCCCGTCGGCGACGACGTCTACGGCGAGGACCCGGCGGTTCAGGCCCTGGAGCGGGAGGCCGCGGGGCTTTTCGGCCGCGAGGCGGCGCTGTTCTGCGTCACCGGCTCGATGGCCAACCTGTTGGGCGTCTGGCTGCACGTCCGGCCCGGCACGGAGGTGCTGTGCGACGCGCTCGCCCACATCGCCCGCGCGGAGATGGGCGCGCACGGTGCGTTGCACGGCGTCACCATGCGCACCTGGACCTCGCGCGGGGGCCGGCTGGTCGCCGATGAGGCGCTGGGGCTGGCCGCCGTCGGCTGCGGCCCGTTCCTGGTCGAGACCGCCTGCATCGAGGTCGAGGACACCCACAACTTCGGCGGCGGCACCGTCCAGGACTTCGACGAGATCCGGGCCCTCACCCAGGGGGCGCGGGAGCTGGGCATCAAGACCCACCTCGACGGGGCCCGGCTGGCCAACTCGCTGGCCGTGACGGGGCGCACCTTCGCCGACTACGGGGCCGTGTTCGACACGGTGAGCCTCTGCCTCTCCAAGGGCCTCGGCGCCCCCATGGGCAGCCTGCTGATCGGCGACGAGGCGGACATCGCCCGCGCGCGGATCCAGCGCAAGCGGCTCGGCGGCGGCTGGCGGCAGGCCGGTTTCATGGCCGCGGCCGCCCACTATGCGCTGCGGCATAACGTCGCCCGGATCGCCGACGATCACGTCTCCGCCCGGGCGTTCGCGGACGCGGTGGCCGAGCGCGTGGAGGGCTGCGTCGATACTGGCTGCGTCGAGACCAACCTGGTGCTGATCTCCTGCGCGGACGCGCCCGCCGTGGCGGCCGCCGCCCGTGAGCGGGGGGTGGCGCTGAGCGTGCTGGGGCCGCGCCGGCTGCGGGCGGTCACCCATCTCGACGTCGGCGTGCAGGACTGCCGCCGCGCCGGCGCGATCCTCGGGGAGATCCTCGCCGCGCAGCGGCATCACACCACGTAGAGGATGACCTCGCTGCCCTTCGGCACCTCGGTGCCCGCGGCGGGGTTGGTGCCGGCGGCCAGGTCGAGCTGGATCGGGAAGCCGGAGGACCGCTCGACGGTTACCTTGAATCCCAGATCCTCGAGCTGCTTCTGGGCCTCCTGCAACGGCTTGTTCTCCACCACGGGGATGGCCACCTTCACCGGACCGAGCGAGCGGACGAGGGCGATCGCGTCGCCGCGCTTGCCGGTTCCCGAGGAGGGGGTCTGCGAGATCACCAGGCCGGCGTCGACGCTGGTGGAGTGCTCCTCCGTGACCTTCGTCTCGAAGCCCGCGGCCTTCAGTTCCGTGACGGCCTTGTCGGCCTCCCGCCCCACGTAGCTGACGATCTCGATGGGCTCCGGCCCCTTCGAGACCGTGAGGTCGACGGGGGTGTCGCGCTTGAGCTTGGTGTCCGGGTCGTAGGCGGCCGTGAGCACCTCGCCGATCGGCTTGTCTTCCGACCACGCCTCGGTCACCGCGCCCACCTGCAGCGAACGGGAGGTCAGGGCCTCGGTGGCCTTCTCGACGGTGAGGCCCACCACGGTGGGCATGTCGAAGCGCTCCTGTCCCAGCGAGATCCACACCGTCATCTCCGAGCCGCGCAGCGCCCGCTGCCCGGAGGGCGGATCGGTTCGGATCACCCGTCCCGCCTCCACGGTCTCCGAGTACTCCGACGCGGGGGTCAAGCTGAGCGCGTTGGCCTCGGCCGCCCGGCTCGCGTCCGCCTGGGTGAGGTTGGCGACCTCCGGGATGGTCGTGAACCGGCCCGCCGTCCACCACCACGATCCGACGCCCGCGCCCGCGGTCAACAGCAGCACCAGGATCAGCAGGAGGACGCCCCGCCGGCGCCGGTGGGTGGGGCTGTTCGACAGCTGGACGTGAGCGAACACCGGGGTATGGGCGCTGCGCGGGCGGGACTCGTCGCGTGCCCGGGACGGCAGCACCGGCTCCGGCCGGACGGGGGAGTCCTCCGGTTCCAGCGAGCGGAACGTCAGCGGGGACGGCACCGGAGACGGCGCCGAACTCGAGCTGAGGGGCGACGGGGTGAGCGGCGATCCGGATGGGGCGCCCGAGGGCCGCGGCCGGTCCGACGGCCTCGGCATGATCGGCACCGTGTGCTGCGGGTCCGACGGCTCGGGCAGCAGCTCCGCCGCCAGGGCCGGCCTGTCGGCGTCGCCGCTCTTGGCCAACTCGGCCCGGCACCGTCGCACCAGCTGAAGCAGCTCCCGCCCGTCGGCGATGCGGTTCTCGGGGTCGCGCGCGGTCGCCGCGAGCGCCAGCGCGTCGATGTAGTCGGGAATCCGCCAGGTCGCGTTCTTCAGCCGGCGCGAGGGCGGCTCGATGTCGACGGTGACATGGCGGAAGGCGATCTGGTAGTTCGTCTCCCCCTGATGGGGCTTCTGCCCCGTGAGCAGCTCGAAGAGCACCACGCCGGCGGAGTAGATGTCGCTGCGGGAGTCCGGGCGGGCGTGGGTCACCAGCTCCGGCGGGAGATAGCTGGCGGTGCCGACGAGCACGCCGGTGGAGGTCACCTGGGGGGAGTCGACCTTCCGCGCCAGCCCGAAGTCGGCGACCTTGACCTGGCCGCGGCTGGAGATCAGGACGTTCTCCGGCTTGATGTCGCGATGCACGACGCCGGCGTCGTGGGCCGCGGCCAGCGCGGAGGCGATGGCCTCCATCGTCGCGAGCGCCTCCTGGGGCCGGAACGGCGCGTCGCGGCCGATGGCGCGACGCAGCGTCTCGCCGTCGACGTATTCCATCACGATGTAGGGCTGGCCGAACGAGGTGCCCTGATCGAAGACCGCCACCACGTTGGGGTGCGACAGCACGGCGGCGGCTCGGGCCTCGCGGTCGAACTTCGCGGTGAACTCGTCGTCCTCACCCAGGTCGCTGCGCATCACCTTCAGGGCGACGATGCGGGCGAGTCGCCTGTCACGGGCCCGGTAGACCGTGGCCATGCCCCCGCGGGCGAGCTTGGCGACGATCTCGTATCGATCGCCCAGCACCTGGCCGACCAGCGGGTCGTAGGCGGTGGTCACAGATCACGCTCCGTCGGGGTCAGGGAGAGGCGGGCGTGTTCGATTTTGCCATGCTTCACCGGATCGCACCGTTTTGCCGCCCCGGCGAGTCTGCGCGCCACAGCACCGGACGCTCGCCGCGCAGGCGGGCGGTGACCCACCACACCAGCTCGGCGCACGCCGCGCCGACGCCGCCGGCGATGAGCCCGGTCAGCGCCGCCTGGGGATGCTCGGTGTCGAGTTGGAGGAGCCGCTGGCTGAACGGCAGCAGGAAGATCGCGGCGTAGAAGCCGTAGGCGAAGACCACCAGACCCACGCGCCACCACTGGTAGGGCCGGGCCACCAGCGACAGCACCCAGGTGGCGGAGGTGATGAGCGCGATCATCGCCGCGGTGGAGGCGCCGATCTGCGTGGCGTCGTCGACGTCGGGGGAGACCCCGTGGACCAGCAGGTAGGCGGTGAGGGTGGACGCCGCGACGATCAGCCCCCAGGGCACGGCCACCGCCAGCGTGCGCCGCACGAAGCCGGGCCGGGCGCGCTCGCGGTTGGGTGCCAGCGAGAGCAGGAAGGCCGGCACCCCGATGGTGAACCAGCCGATCACGGTCATCTGCAGGGGCAGGAACGGGCTGGGCAGGCGCAGCACGCCGATCGTCAGGGCGAGGGTGACCGCGTAGATGGTCTTGGTGAGGAACAGCTTGGCGACGCGTTCGATGTTGCCGATCACGCGCCGGCCCTCGGCGAAGACGTGGGGCAGCGTCGCGAACTTGTCGTCGAGCAGCACGATCTGGGCCACCGACCGGGTGGCGGGCGATCCCGACCCCATCGCCACGCCGAGGTCGGCGTCCTTGAGCGCGAGAACGTCGTTGACACCGTCGCCGGTCATCGCGACGGAGTGCCCGCCGTCGCGCAGCGCGCCGACGATGAGCCGCTTCTGTTCGGGGGTGACCCGGCCGAAGACGTCGTTGCGCTCCACGATGGCGCGGAACTCCTCACCGGGCTCCGGTAGGCCCCGCGCGTCCAGCGCGTACTCGCTGGTCATCCGCAGCGGCCTGGTGACGGCCCGCACCGAGGCCGCGTTGTCCCCGGAGATCACCTTCACCTCGACGCCCTGGGCGCGGAAGAAGTCGAGCGTCGCGGCGGCGTCCGCCCGGACCTGCTGGTCCATGACCAGCAGGGCGGCCGGCGTGATCCGCCCCGGCGCCGATCCGGAATCCACCGGGGTGTTCGACTTGGCCAGCAGCAGTACCCGCCGCCCGGTGGCGCTGATCTGCTCGGCGCGTTCGGCCACCTCCGGCCCGACGAGCACCTCCGGCGCGCCCAGCACCCAGGAGCCGTGCTCCCGGAAGGTGGCGCCCGACCACTTCTTGGCGGAGGTGAACGGCGCGCGCGCCTGGAGCTCCCACCGGTCGGTCGCGGCGGGAATCTCGTCGGCGATCGCCCGCATCGACGCGTTGGGCGCCGGTTCGGCGCCCACCAGCTGTGCCAGCACGGTGCGGCACTGCTCGGGCGGCAGGCCGAGGGGGATCAGCTGCGCCAGCTGCATGGCGTGCTCGGTGAGGGTGCCCGTCTTGTCCGCGCACACCACGTCGACCCGGGCCAGCCCCTCGATGGCGGGCAGCTCCTGCACCAGGCAGTTGCGCCGCCCCAGCCGCACGATGCCGACGGCGAAGGCCATCGAGGTCAGCAGGACCAGGCCCTCGGGCACCATCGGCACCAGGGCCGCCACCATGCGCAGTACCATCTCCTGCCATGCGGCTCCCTCCTGGGAGAACTGGACGGCGATGGTGAGCAGGCCCACCGGGATCAGCAGGTAGGTGACGTAGCGCAGGATCTGGTCGATGCCCTGCCGCAGCTCGGAGCTCACCAGCGTGAACTTGCTGGCCTGGGCGGTGATCTGCGCCGCGTAGGCCTCCGCCCCCACCCGCTCCGCGCGGTACATCCCGGCGCCGGAGACGACGAAGGTGCCCGACAGCATCTCGTCGCCGTCCTCCTTCGCGATGGGGTCGGCCTCGCCGGTCAGCATCGACTCGTCCACCTCGAGGTAGTCGGCGTGGACCACCGAGCCGTCGACGACGACCTGGTCGCCGGGACCGACCATGATCAGGTCGTCGAGGACCACCGCGTCCTGCGCGATCGTGAGCCGCTGCCCGTCGCGCACCACCGTCGGGTGAGCTTCGCCGACCACCGCGAGATTGTCCAGCGTCCGCTTGGCGCGCAGCTCCTGGATGATGCCGATCGCCGAGTTGGCGATGATCAGCAGTCCGAAGGCGCCCTGGAGGAACTGCCCGGTGGTGACCACCAGGCAGAACAGCACGAACAGGATGAGGTTGATCCGGGTGAAGACGTTGGCGCGGACGATCTGGCCGGCGGTGCGCCCGGAGCGGCTGGGCAGCGCGTTGACCTGGCCGGCCGCGATCCGTTGGGCGACCTCGGCCGAGCTGAGGCCCTGCGGGGCCTCAGGCGGCGCGCCGGACACTCAGCTCCGCCAATCGCCGCAGCGCGGTGCGTCCCTCTTGCGTGATGTCGGCGCCGTCCAGGAGGGCCAGCGCCCGAGCGAGGCCCTCGTCGATCATGGCCTCGACGTCGGCGCGGGCGCCCGTGTCCTCGATCACCGCGGCGGCCTCGGCGACCAGGTCGTCGTCGGCGTGCGCGCTCCCGAGCACGTCCGAGAGCACGGCCTGCTGTGCCGCGTCGGCGGCGTTCAGGGCGGTCAGCGCGAGGACGGTGCGTTTGCCCTCGCGGAGGTCGCCGGCCCAGGGCTTGCCGGTGACCGCGGGGTCGCCGAAGACGCCGAGCAGGTCGTCGCGCAGCTGGAAGGCGCGCCCGACGAGGGAGCCGAACTCCCCGAGGGCACCGATCAGGGCCTCGTCGGCGTCGCCCAGCGCGGCGCCGATCTGGATGGGGCGGCGCACGCTGTAGCGGGCGGACTTGTATTCCAGCACTCGCTTCGCCACGGCCAGCTCCTCGGCGATGCTGCCGGCGCCCGCCATGCCGAACTGCGCGGCGACGTCGAGGTACTGGCCGGCGGTCACCTCCGTGCGGGTGGCGGACAGCAGCGGGCGGGCGCGGTCCAGGTGCGGGGCGCCGCTGCCGTCGGCCATCTCGATGCTCCACATCAGCAGGAGGTCGCCGAGCAGGATCGCCGACGAGACGCCGAACTCGTCGGCCGCGCCCCGTCCCCTCCCGGCGCGATGCCGTTCCTCGAACTGGCGGTGGGCCGCCGGAAGGCCGCGGCGGGTGTCGGCGGCGTCGATCAGGTCGTCGTGGACCAAGGCGGAGACGTGCAGCAGGTCGAGCGAGGAGGCCAGCGTCAGCAGCGGTGCGGGGTCGGGCGGGGAGCCCGCCACGGCCACGTTCGCCCAGTAGCAGAAAGCGGGGCGGAGCCGCTTTCCTCCGGTGGTGAAGCTGCGCGCCACCTCCAGCATCGGCAGCGACCCGATCTCGGCCAGGCGGCCCCGCTGACCCTCCAGGAAGCCGTCGAGCGACGCGCCGACGGCCGTCAGGAAGGCGTCGTCGAGGGGGGCGGCGGCTGAGTAGTCTCGGGGCATGGACCAAGGGTAGCCAGTCGCCGGAGAGCTTCGCGGGCTCGTCGTCATCTCTCGCCCCGATGGCGCCTCAGGCGTCGCCGAGCACCCGGAAGCCCTTCGCCCCGGTGGGTTCCCGCGCGGCGACGTGTCGATCCTCGACACAGGCCCCCGGAGGGCCGTCGAGCATCCAGGCGAGCACCTCGGCGACGGCCTGGGCGGTGCCTTCGAGCTCTGCCTCGACGGAGCCGTCGTAGCGGTTGCGCACCCAGCCGCTCAGCCCCGCGCGGTCGGCGACGATGTAGAGCGAGTAGCGATACCCCACGCCCTGCACCCTGCCCGTCACGACCACCCGCACCCGCTTCATCGCTCCATCTTGGCAGCCGGGGCGGCCGCGTAGGCCGCGCGAAATCCCTTTTGAGGCCCTGGAGAGTAGAATCACCCTGATCTGCATCATTTGAGGAGTAGTTGTCTCATGCCAGCTTTGAGGTCTCGCACGTCGACGCACGGACGCAACATGGCGGGCGCGCGCGCCCTATGGCGCGCCACGGGGATGGGGTCGCAGGATTTCGGCAAGCCCATCGTCGCGGTGGCCAACTCCTTCACCCAGTTCGTGCCCGGCCACGTTCACCTGCGCAACATGGGCGCGCTGGTCAGCGAGTCGATCGCGGAGGCGGGCGGCGTGGGACGCGAATTCAACACCATCGCCGTCGACGACGGCATCGCGATGGGGCACGGCGGCATGCTGTACTCCCTGCCCAGCCGGGAACTGATCGCCGACTCGGTCGAATACATGGTCAACGCGCACTGCGCCGACGCCCTGGTGTGCATCTCCAACTGCGACAAGATCACCCCGGGTATGTTCCTGGCGGCGCTGCGGCTCAACATCCCCACGGTGTTCGTCTCCGGCGGACCGATGGAGGCGGGCAAGGCCGTCGTGAAGGAGGGCGGCACCGTCGTCACCTCGCTCGATCTGGTCGACGCGATGACCTCCGCCGTCGACCCGAACGTCTCCGACGACGAACTCCAGCGGATCGAGGAGAGCGCCTGTCCCACCTGCGGGTCGTGCTCTGGCATGTTCACCGCCAACTCGATGAACTGCCTGCTGGAGGCCATCGGCCTGGCGCAGCCCGGCAACGGCTCGACGCTGGCCACCGCCTTCGCGCGCAAGCAGCTCTTCCAGAACGCCGGCACGCTCGTGGTCGAGCTGGCGCGCCGCTACTACGACCAGGACGACACCTCCGTCCTCCCGCTGTCGATCGCCACCAAGGACGCGTTCGTCAACGCCATGACCCTCGATGTGGCGATGGGCGGCTCCACCAACACGGTGCTGCACCTGCTGGCCGCCGCCCAGGAAGCCGGAGTCGACTTCGACCAGGACGACATCGACGCGATCAGCCGGGTCACCCCCTGTCTGTCGAAGGTCGCGCCCAACTCCAACCGCTACTACATGGAGGACGTGCACCGCGCCGGCGGCATCCCTGCCATCCTCGGCGAGCTGCATCGCGGTGGCAAGCTGCGCGACGGCGTTCATGCGGTGCATGCGCCCACCCTCGACGAGTGGCTGGGCCGCTGGGACATCCGCAGCGGCCGGGCCTCGGCGGAGGCCGTCGAGCTGTTCCACGCGGCCCCGGGTGGGGTGCGCACCACGGAGGCCTTCTCGTCGACCAACCGCTGGGACACGCTGGACACGGATTCCGAGGGCGGCTGCATCCGCTCCACCGAGCATCCGTACACCGCCGACGGCGGCCTGGCCGTGCTGAAGGGCAATCTCGCGCCCGACGGCGCGATCGTCAAGACCGCGGGCGTGCCCGAGCACCAGTGGGAGTTCACCGGCACCGCCGTGGTCACCGAGTCGCAGGACGCGGCCGTCGAAGCCATCCTCGGCAAGCGGGTCAAGGCGGGCGACATCGTGATCGTGCGCTACGAGGGTCCCAAGGGCGGGCCGGGCATGCAGGAGATGCTGTACCCCACGTCGTACCTGAAGGGCCTGGGGCTCGGGCCGAAGTGCGCGCTGATCACCGACGGCCGCTTCTCCGGCGGCTCGTCGGGCCTCTCGATCGGCCACGTCTCGCCCGAGGCGGCCTCCGGTGGCCCCATCGGCCTGGTGGAGGACGGCGACTCGATCACCATCTCCATCCCCAACCGCTCGATCACGCTGAACGTCGACGACGCCACGCTGGCCGAGCGCCGCCGGGCCGCGGATGAGCGTGGTTGGAAGCCCGTGGATCGCGACCGCCAGGTCTCCACGGCGCTGCGCATCTACGGCTCCCTGGCCCAGTCGGCCGACAAGGGCGCCGCCCGCAAGTTCGACTAGGGGTTCGTGTCGGTGGGGCGGCGGGGCATCCCGTGGTTTTGGGTGCGCGGCACGCTGCTGAGCGTCGTTGTGGCCGTTGCCATCGTCGTTGAGTGGCTGGTCTGGGTCCGTGGTGAGGCGACGTGGCCCGATGTCGTCCTCTTCGTCATCGGTGCCGTCGGGACGCTGGCTGCCGCCTGGAC
Source organism: Arachnia sp. (assembly GCA_035326505.1). GTDB lineage: Bacteria > Actinomycetota > Actinomycetes > Propionibacteriales > Propionibacteriaceae > Arachnia. Next base: position 12,429 of record DAOLFC010000019.1, on the reverse strand, counting down.
CCGGTGGCGCGTTCCGGCCACGGTGGTGGTCGTCGCGGCCTTCGTCGGCGCGGTGGCGCTGCCGGAGGCGTTCAACGTCGTGCGCTGGTTCGTCCTCCTCCCCCTCCTCGTTGATGCAAACCTGCGTAGGCCCACTTGGCTGGGCCTTGGCATGGCCGTGAGCATGTCCTTGGGGTTGGTGATGGATTGGTGGAGCCGCCCGGGCATCGTCGCGATTTTCCTGGCGGTGACGTGGTTTCTCAGCCTGGTGGGAATGGTGCTGCGAAGCAGCAATGCCCAGGTTCGACGATTGCACGAACTGGAGACGGCACAGCTGCAGGCCGAGGCTGCTGCTCACCGTCGTCGGCTGAGTGCAGACATGCACGACTATGTCGCCTCTTCGGTGACGCGCGCCACAGCCATCACGTGCCAGGTGCTCGGGCGGGACGGACTGCAGGCTCCTGACCGCGAGGCGTTGCGGGTCGTCGAAGCCGAGCTTGTGGCCGCGATAGACCAGGTGCGCCAGATCGCTCGCCTTCTCGAAGAAGACAGAACTGCTCCTCCGGCCTCGGCTGATCGCCTGGCCGAGCAGCTTGCTGCCGCCGAGCGTGCGCTCCGGGAAGCGGGCTTTGCTGCCTCGGTGCATGCGACAGGAGAGTGGGTACACCTCGCGGTCGACAGCCTGGCCGCGCAAGCGGTCCTTCACGAGGGAGTGGCCAATGCCATCCAGCACGGAAGACCTGGCGGAGTCGTGCAGATCCTGGTGAATGCCGAGCCGGGCCGTCTCCAACTCGCGATGGTGAATCAGCTGGGGGATTCGAGCCTGGCGGCCGACGCGCCGCTGCGCGGCAATGGGTTGAAGAACCTCGGGCAACGAGTCATCCAGGCAGGGGGCGAGCTCGAAGTGGCTTGCGAAGAGGGCACCTGGATTCTGCGTATCCAGCTTCCCGGTGAGAGGGCCGAATGATGGAGGAGCTGCGCGTCGCGCTCGTCGACGACGATCCGGTGTTCGCCTACACCTTCGCCGACAATCTGGGCCGGGTAGGGGTGCGGGTGCTCTGGATTGCCGCCGATGGGCCTACAGCCCTGTCCCGCCTCAAGCTGCCAGCGGACCTTCCCGACGTTCTGGCCGTGGACGTGATGATGCCCGGCATGAGCGGCCACCAGCTCGCCTCCCAGGTCCGAGACTGCCATCCCGATCTCCCGGTGGTCATGTGTACCGCCCTCGACCGTAGCGACACCCTCCAGAAGGCTTTGGATGTGGGCGCCCGCGGCTACCTCGTGAAGCACGATCCGCCTGATCGTGTGGCGGGGCTGCTGCGCGGGGCAGTCGCTGGCGAGCTCGCGTTTTCGCAGTCGTCTGTCGAACGGCTGGTTCAAAGCTTCCGCGCCAACGAGGTGAAGCCGTGCCCTCTCTCGCCGCGGGCAATCGAGATCCTCGGCCTCGCGAAGCGGGGGTACACGAACGTGCGGATCGCGTCACTGCTCGGGTGCAGTCCATACACCGTCAAGCAGCATCTCAGCACCGCCTACGCCAAGCTCGACGTAGCCGATCGCGCTCAGGCGGTGGCCGTCTCCATCGAGAACGGCTGGATCTGAGACAAGTCCCCAGAGGCACCAGGGCCAGTTCCCGCTACCCGGCTTGCAGTTCGAGGGAGCGCTGGGAATCGGAACTGTCGCGAGCTGCACGATTGCAGGCACCTCTGGCGGTGGAGAAACGAACATGCTTGTGCCTTTCTTTGGCGGTTGGGTTGAGAGCGACGGACGCGGAGTACTTCCGAGCCATCGAACGGCGCCATAGACCGTCTTGCGAGAGGCGTATGCGGAGCGCGTCATTTGGGCTATCCCCCATATGGGGGATAGCCCAAATGGGGGACTCGCCACACCTAGCTGAGCCCCCTAGCGTTGCCGTATCTGATCCAGGACCACAGGGGGGTTCCTGGACTGATCGAGGTGAAGGAGAAAACGATGGAGACGAGCACGACGACGAACTGCAAGATCTAGCGGGGCTCACTGCGATGCTCGCCCACCTGCGGTCGGTCGACTACTCCTACGGACGCCGGAGGGCCCTCGATAGCGTCACCCTTTCTATTCCGACGGGGATAACGGCGCTGCTCGGACCCAACGGTGCCGGAAAGTCGACGCTGATGAAGCTCATGGCAACCTTGGCTGTGCCGAAGCGCGGGGTGGTGGAAGTGCTGGGGTGGGAAACGGCCTCACGGTCGGGTCGCAACAAGATCCGGCGTCAGTTGGGATACCTGCCCCAGCATTACCCGCTCGTCGGCGGCATGCGGGCGTTGGATGCCGTCGCCTACTGCGGCTGGGTGAACGGGCTCTCCCGGAGTGATGCTCTCAGCGCTGCGGCGGGCGCGCTCGATTCCGCCGGCCTGTCCGGATACGAGGAACGGCGCTGCAGGGCGCTGTCTGGAGGTGAACGTCAGCGCGTGGGGATAGCGATGGCGATCTCGCACAGGCCCAGCGTTGTCATTCTGGATGAGCCCACGGCCGGGCTGGACCCTGAAGCTCGGATGGTTCTCCGCGGGGTGCTCAAGGAGATCGCGGCCTCGACCTCGATTCTCGTCTCGACGCATCTTGTCGACGATGTGGTGCAACTGGCCGATCAGATTGTGGTCCTCGACAAGGGAACGCTTCTCTTCACCGGTTCCGTGGCGGATCTCGAAGGGGTGGAAGAAGAATCTGGCGGCGTGGAGCTGGGAACGCCCCTGGAGCGCTCCTACGCGGGACTCTTGAGGCGGAACCGTTCGTGAGGTCACGAGCTACGCCATGGTGGCCGCTGGGGGCCGGGCTGGTGATGATCCCCTTCCTTGTCATCGCGGCTGTCTCCGCAACTTATGCCGCCCGGCCGATTTCGTGGACCTATATTGATCTATCGATGTTCGGGGGATTGGCGCGCGAATCCCTTGCCGTCACCGGTCCGCTCGTCGCCTGTGCCGCAGCGCTTGTTGCTCATCTTTACGCGCGGCCAGGGATCCCGTTCGCCTCGCCCGTATCCGATCGCGGTGGCGGTCTGCTCCAGCTTCGGCTGATGGGGATAATCTGCCTCGGCTGGGGTATCGGGTTTTCCCTGCCCTTCCTGGTCGGCGCAGGCATCTACTCCCGCGTGGCCACCGGTGGCAGGGTGTACCTTGTCGAGCAGGTTGTTGCCGTTCTGGCCTTCTGGTTCTTCGTCACCACTGGCTTTCTGCTTGGCATGGCAGTGCGGAAGTGGTACTCGGTGATCATCGCCCCGCTCTGGGGGTTTCTCTGGGTATATTTTGTCCCGGTGTTTTATGCGGTCGCGTTCGGCTATGCGTCGCGGACCAATATTGAGTATTTTCTCTTCCTGTCGCTTGACGCTCGGCAGCATGTTGGGCTTGCCCTCTCCGTCATCTGGGTGATCATTGCCTGGTGGTTGGCGCTGATTGCCTCCGTGTCGCTGGTGGTCGTGGCCGTCGCGCGGTGGCGGGCGCTCGATCGCGGGCTTTCAACGGTACTCGGCCTCCTCTCTCCCGTGATCGTCTTCGGTGGCTGGATACTGCTGGTGAATAGCAGTCAAGAGCCCTTTTTGCGGGACGAGATGCCCGAGCTCGTGTGCGTCACCAGTGATATGGGTGCCAGGGTGTGCGGGGTGGACAAGCAAGCGGCGGCGCTGGAAAGTGTTGCGGCGGCGGGGGATGAGTTCTACCGGCGCATTGGAGGAGTCCCCGAGGTGATGGATACCATGGCGAGCGCGGAGCTGTATTCGCTCCGCGACGTCCTGCTGCCAGAGGTGGTATATCCGGTGGTGTTTTCCGATTCGCCATCCTTCGGTGGCTCCGCGGATCAGTTCCGCGAGCAAATGGCCATGTCCTTCGCGGGAATAGAGGCATGTGAATACGATGAAGATGATCCATATCTAGACCACTGGCCCTTGGCGATCACCGGCTGGCTGCTCGTGGATTATCCCGAGGATTCACCGGTGCTCCTCTCTCGATACCTGCCGCTGCTGATTTCAGAAGACGACCAGGTGGTTCGCCAATGGTTCTGGGACAACGCGGATCTGATTGCTGCCTGCGCGGTCACCGAGGGGCCATGATGAGGGATAGGATGCGGTCCATCGTCCTGCCTTGGTCTCCTCGGTCCCCGCTCGTCGGGATCGTCGGGTGCGCGGCCCTCATTTACGTCGCCGTGGCGCATCATGCGCGGACCTTCTTTGAGGTTGGTAATTCGGCCCAGCCCGTGCATATGAGCGCCGGGGACGCCGGGCCCATGGTGCTGGCGATCGTGTGGGTCGTGGTGAATAGCCCACGCTTGTACGACGCTGAAGCGTTGGGGCAGCCACGCGTCGTCGTGTTGGCGGCTTTTCATGCTTGCCTGGCCACTCTGGTTCCTATGGGTGCCTACTTTGCTATCCGAGAAGGTCTTCGGGTGGGTCCCGAACACCTGCGATTTTATGAACCGTTCTCGGATGTCAATAATATCCTGGTGGCCGCCTTTCTCGCGATTATCCTTGTGGGAATCGGTGGGCAGCTTGCCGGTTCGATAGCCTGGGTGCTGGCGATCTTCGGGGATCTCTATATTCAAGGGTCCTACCCAGCGGTCGCAGATTATCTTCCGCTCACGGGGCACCGCATGGCTCACCACCTGTCGATTGAGGGGGTGAACTGGCCGTGGCTGTCGGTCCTGCTCGGCGGGGCCTTGCTCGTCGTCTTCTATCGTCGCAGCCTGCCGGTCGCCGTCCTCCGCGGGGATCGCGGTGGTGCATAGGGCCTCGCCGCAGCTCAGCGTCGACGCTGACTGTTCGCTGTTCCACCGACTTCGGTGGAACAACGAGCGGTTAAGGGTGGGTGTCCGCTCAGTCGAACGCCCGGACCCTGTACCGGGCTGAAACATCAGGGTGCTACGTTCGTGCCTGGAGGTGGAACGAGTGGAAGACCTGCACGATTTCGATTTCGACGAGACCACGCGTCAGGCGTGGAAGGATTTCAGCGGCCGCCTCGACGAGGTGCTCTCCGTCATGGACGCCTCGTCCGACCTGACCCTCTCCGTCACGGGCTACCCCGAGCGCGGCGTGCGGTTCTCCTACCGGAAGGGCTCGGTGCGGGCGCTGCTGCTCAGCGGCGGCCTGGAGGAGCCGTGGGAGTCGCTGGGCTGGCTTCCTGCCGACGGGACGCACCCGAGCTACCACGCGACGCGCAGCCAGGAGGAGACCACAGGCCTCGCGACCCTGGCCACCCGCACGCTGGCCGGACCGCTCGGGGTCCTGCATCCGGTGTTCCTGGAGTCCGACCAGTTGGCGGAGGTGCTGCGCGGCAAGGCCGACTGGGCCAATCCCGACACCGAGCGCACGGTCCTGGGTGTGATGCCCCGATCCCAGGGCGAGCTGGACCGGCTGGTCGACGCCGAGTTGGACGACCTCTTCGGCCGTCAAGCCCTGCGCGACGCGCAAGGCGACGTGGCGCTGCGCGTCGGCTCGGCCATGGTGTTCCTGCGCTCGGCGCCGGACCTGCAGGAACTGGTGGTGTTCTCTCCGCTGGTGCATGACGTCTCCGGCCGGTCCCGGGCCTGCGAGGTGCTCAACGATCTCAACGTCGAGTCCCGGTACGGGCGGTTCGCGCTGCATCGCGATCGGGTCTTCGTGCAGTTGTCGGTGCCGGCCAACCCCTTCGTCGCCGCGCATCTGCGGCACGCGCTGCGGGTGATCGCGCACATCGCCGACGGCATCGACGACGAACTCGCGGGCCGCCTCGGCGGACGCACCACCTTCAGCGTCGCTGACTAGCAGGAAAACCCTCGCGGCGACCTGCACAGGCTGTCCCACCGGACTACGCTTGCGTCATGACCAACCAAGACGCGGTGACCTACTACGAGGTCCTGGATCCCGACGAGTGCCTGAACCTCCTGATGTCGGCTGAACTCGGGCGAATCGCCTGGGACAACGGGACGGGGCTGTCCATCGCGCCCGTGAACTTCCGCTACCGGGAGGGCCAGATCGTCTTCCACACCAAGCCGGGCACCTCGCTGTCGCGCCTCGTCACGCCGGCCGACGTGGCGTTCCTCGTCGACGACATCGATGCGGAGGAGGCGCTGGGCTGGTCGGTTCTGGTGCGCGGCGCGACGAGCGCCGCCCCGGCCGGCGCGAAGCCCGCATCGTGGCTGGTGGACGGCCGGACCGTTGGCATCGCGATCGACCCTCGATCGATCGATGGCCGGGTGGTCTCCGGCGTGCGTCGCTGAAGGGAGCAAGGAAATGAGTGACACAAACAGGCCCATGATCGTCGCCGGAGTCGACGGCAGTGAGGACGGCCTTCGCGCCGTGCGCTTCGCCGCCCGGGCCGCGTTGCTGGTGGACGGCGACTGCCTGTTCGTCAACGCCGTGGACGACACCTTGATGGCCGGCGCCTGGGGCGTCGTCTACGATCCCGAGGTGCTCCAGGAGGCCGGGGTCACCGCGAACGAGCAGGCCAGGCTGGAGGCCATCCAGGAAGGCGTGCCCGAGGAGCGGATCCGCACCGAGGTGGTCATGGGAACCCCCGGCGGCGTGATGGCGCGGCTGAGCGAGATGGCCAGCCTGGTCGTGGTGGGGCGGCGCGCCGTCTCCGGCCTCGAGCGGATGTTCGTCGGCTCCACCAGCGTGTCGGTGGCCGCCAACGCGGCGTGCCCGGTCGTGGTCATCTCCGCCGCGGCGCACCCGCCGCGGATCGGCACCCGGGGAGTCGTGGGCGTCGGATTCAACACCAACCCGGGGTCGAAGTCGACGCTGGAGACCGGCTTCCGGCAGGCGCGCCTGCTGGGCGACAAGCTGGAGATCGTGCATGTCCTGCAGCCGCCCGTCGGGCTGTTCTCCTCGAAGCTGTCGCCCGCGCAGCTGGAGGAGCAGCTGGCCTTCATCCGAGGTGGCATCGAGGCCGTTGCGGCGCCGCTGAAACTGGAGTATCCCGAGGTGGAGGTCTCCATCGTGGTGGTGGCGGACAGCCCGATCAACGAACTGGTGTCCCGCAGCGCCGGCTACGACCTGCTGGTGCTGGGCGTGGGGGAGTCCAACATCCCGGGCTTCGCCCTCGGCGGCCTCATGCGTGGCCTGATGGCGCACGCCCTCTGTCCGCTCTATATCGCCAAGTGAGCGATCCGCGGATAGAGGTCGATCAGTCGCTGCCGATCGCGGCCGAGGCCGACCGCATCGCGCAGTTGATCCGCGACCACCAGGTGGTGGTGGTCGCGGGGGAGACGGGATCCGGAAAGACCACGCAGCTGCCGAAGATCTGCCTGCTCGCCGGACGCGAACGGGTGGCGCACACCCAGCCCCGGCGGATCGCCGCGCGCACCGTCGCGCAGCGCATCGCGGAGGAGTGCGGCACCCAGCTGGGCGACTTCGTCGGCTATCAGGTGCGCTTCACGCGCCAGGTGTCGGCGGAGACCCGGATCAAGGTGATGACCGACGGCATCCTGCTGGCCGAGCTCACCCACGATCGCGAACTCCGCAAGTACGACACGATCATCATCGACGAGGCCCACGAGCGCAGCCTCAACATCGACTTCCTGCTGGGCTACCTCAAGCAGTTGCTGCCCCGCCGCCCCGAGCTGCGGGTGATCGTCACCTCGGCCACCATCGACACCGCCCGGTTCTCCGAGCACTTCGGCGACGCGCCCGTCGTGGAAGTGAGCGGGCGGACCTACCCGGTGGAGGTGCGCTACCGCCCCCCGGAGGAGGGCCAGGACGAGTTCGACGCCATCGCCGATGCCGTGGTGGAGCTCCTGACCGAGCCCGGTGCCGGGGACATCCTGGTGTTCCTGAGCGGGGAGCGCGAGATCCGCGACGCCGCGGAGGCGATCGGCGCGCTCGATCTGCGCGATGTCGATGTGCTGCCCCTGTTCGCCCGGCTCTCCGCGGCCGACCAGAACAAGATCTTCCAGCGCCACTCCCGGCGCCGGATCGTGCTGGCCACCAACGTCGCCGAGACCTCGATCACGGTGCCGGGGATCCGATCGGTGATCGACGCGGGCACCGCGCGGATCTCGCGCTACTCGGCCCGCACCAAGGTGCAGCGCCTGCCCATCGAGCCCATCTCGCAGGCCTCCGCCAACCAGCGCGCGGGGCGCTGCGGACGGCTGGGGCCGGGCATCGCGATCCGGCTGTACGGCGAGGAGGACTTCCAGGCGCGCCCCGAGTTCTCCGATCCGGAGATCCTGCGCACCAACCTGGCCACCGTCGTCCTGCTGATGGCGGAGGCCGGGCTGGGCGACATCGAGTCCTTCCCCTTCGTCGAGGCGCCGGTGACGTCGCAGATCAACGACGGCATCCGCGTGCTCCAGGAGCTGGGGGCGATCCAGCGCCGCGACCGGCGCGGGGTGCAGCTCACCAGGATCGGCCACACCCTGGCCCGGATGCCCGTCGACCCGAGGCTGGGGCGGATGCTGATCGAGGCGAGCCGCCGCGGCTGCCTGCGCACCGTCACGGTGCTCGTCGCCGGCTTGACGGTGCCCGACGTCCGAGAACGACCGGCGGAGTTCCAGGCGCAGGCCGATCAGAGCCACCGCCGGTTCTGGGGCTCCACTGCGCCGTCGCCGCAGCCCGAGCCGGCGACGGAGCCCAGGCGGCACACCGCCCACACCGGCACCCGCCCCGAGACCGCCGAGAAGACCGGCCCGGAGGGCGGCGACTTCGAGGTGCTGCTCAACATCTGGGAATACCTGCGCCGCCGTCGCCACGAGCTCTCGGGCAGCGCGTTCCGACGGATGTGCCGCGACGAGTACCTCCACTTCCTGCGCTTCCGGGAATGGGAGGACCTGGTCTCCCAGCTGAAGGAGGCCTGCCGGGAGCTGGACCTGGGTGCGCGGCCCGACCAGGGAGCACGGGGCGAGGGCGCCATGCCGGAGGTGATCACCTCGCTGCTGTCCGGGCTGCTGTCCAACGTCGGGCTGGCCGAGCAGGAGAAGGGGCACACCCAGACCGCCAAGCGCCCGCCGGGTCGGCGTCGTCCGATGACGGAATACAACGGCGCGAGGGGGGCGAGGTTCGCGATCCAGCCCGGGTCGGCGCTGGCCCGGACCACCCCGCCGCTGGTGATGGCCTTCGAACTGGTCGAGACGTCGCGGCTGTGGGCGCGCACGGTCGCGGCGGTGAAGCCGGAGTGGATCGAGCAGGTGGGCGGTCACGTGATCACCCGGACCGTCTCCGAGCCGCGCTGGTCGACGCGCACCGCCACGGTGATCGCCAGCGAGCGGCTCACCCTGTTCGGGGTGCCGATCGTCGCGGGACGCCGCACCAGCTACGCTGCCGATCATCCCGTGGAGGCCCGCGAGATCTTTCTTCGCGCCGCGCTCGTCGAGGGCGAATGGCGCACCAACAACAAGCTGGTCACGGCCAACCGGCGGGCGATCGAGGAGGCCGCCACGCTCACCGAGCGGATGCGCCGGCCCGATCTGCTGATCTCCGACGACGCGCTCTACTCCTTCTACGACGCGCGGGTGCCGAGCCACGTCGTCTCCGGCGCCGGCTTCGACAAATGGCTGCGCGGGCTGAGTCCCGACGAATGGCCGCGGCTCACCGTCGATGATTGCGTCACGGACCCGACGCAGCTGCGCGCCTCGGACTTCCCCGACCGCTGGGTGCTCGGAGGGCACAAACTGCCCGTCCGCTACGTCTTCGACCCGGGAGCGGGGGGCGACGGGGCGACGGTGACCGTGCGCGTCGAGCTGCTCAACCAGCTCACCGGAGACCCGTTCAGCTGGCAGGTGCCGGGGCTGCGTCGGGAGCTGGCCACCGAGCTGATCCGCTCGCTGCCGAAATCGGTGCGCACCAGTTTCGTCCCCGCCCCCGATTACGCCGGGAAGGCCCTGGCCTGGCTGCAGGATCGGGGCGAGCTGGGCACCGGGGCCTTCACCGAGGCGCTCGGACGGGCGCTGCTCGCCCTCACCGGCACCCGGGTGGAGCCCGGCCAGTGGCGCCCCGAGGCCGTGCCGGAGCATCTGCGGCTCACCTTCCAGGTGATCGACGACGGGCGCGAGATCGCACGGGGCACCGACCTCGACGAGCTGCGCGAGCGGCTCGTCGCGAAGATCTCGGCCAAGCTGACCGCCTCCGCCGGCGGCCTCACCACCACCGGTCAGACCTCCTGGACCTTCGGTGCGGTGCCGCGCGAGACGAGGGTCGCCAGGGGAGTGGTGGGGTACCCGGCGCTGGTCGACGAGGGCCGCTCCGTCGGCCTGGTGGTGCTGGATGCGCCCTCGCGCGCGCGGCGCTCGCACGTCCAGGGCGTGCGCCGCCTGCTCACCCTCACCAATCCCGACCCCATCCGGTGGGTCGTCTCGCACATGACGATGCAGGAGAAGCTGGCGCTGGCCGAGTCGCCCTATCCGAGCGTTCCCGAGCTGCTCGCCGACGCCTGGCTGAAGGCTTCAGAGCAGTTGGCCGACGCGCACGGCCCTGCGATCGAGGTGCGCGACGAGCCGGCCTACGCCGCGCTGGCGCTGGCCGTGCGGCAGGACTGCGCCGACCAGACCCGACGTGTCACCACCACCGCTGCCACGGCCCTCGGACACCTCTCGGCCGCCCGCCGGCTGCTGGAGCGCTTCCCGCCGCGCGACGCCGTCGCGGAGGACGTCTCGGCGCAACTCGACGACCTCTTCTTCCCCCGATTCATCTCCGCCACGCCCGACCCCTGGTTCTCCCACCTGCCCCGCTACGCCGAGGCCGCGGGGCTGCGCCTGGATGCCGCCCTCGCCAACCCCCCACGCGACCGCCGCGCCCAGGCCGAACTGGACGACGTCGAACGCGAATTCGCGGCGCTCACCGACGCCCAGCCGCCAGGCCCGCTGAGCCCCGAGGTGGAGGAGATCGCCTTCCTCCTCGAGGAACTGCGGGTGAGCCTGTTCGCCCAGCGCCTGCGCACCGCCGTGCCGATCTCCGCCAAACGGGTCCGACAGGCCATCCGCGCGGCGCAATAGCGGGGCCGTCGGCGGTGGTGAGTGCCATGATGGGCGGGTGCCGAAAAACGTTGACGACCTGCTCTCCCTGTTCGCACTGAGGCAGCTGGACGAGAACACCTGGCAGGGTCCGCACCCCGACACCGTGCTGCAGCGGTTGTTCGGCGGGCAGGTGCTGGCGCAGACGCTGATGGCCGCGTCGAAGACGGTGGCCGAGGAGCGCCTGCCGCACTCGCTGAACGCCTACTTCCTGCGCCCGGGATCGCCCGACGAACCGCTGCTGTTCGAGGTGGAACGCACGCGCGACGGCAACACCTTCTCCAACCGCCGGGTGACCACGAGGCAGGCGGGGCGGGTGATCTTCGCGATGACCGCCTCCTTCCAGGCCGGCGAGGCGGGCCTCGATCACTCCGCCCTTGAGCCGGGCGACTACGTGCATCGCCCGCCGGGGGAGTGCCCGTCGCTCGGCGAGATCTTCGTGGAGCGCTTCGGCGCGGCCTCGCCGATCCTGGCCGAGTGGGACGCCCTCGACGTGCGCCTGGCCGGTCCGCCGCGTCGTGTGGAGCGCGGAGGATCGATGAAGGCGTGGGTGCGCACCCGCGACGACATGCCCGACGACCCGATGCTGCACCTGGCCACGCTGGCCTATCTCAGCGACATCACGCTGCTCAGCGTCTCGACCGTGCCGCACGAGGTGGCGTTCCTGTCGCCGAAGATGCAGATGGCCTCGGTGGATCACGCCATGTGGTTCCATCGCCCGGTGCGCGTCGACGACTGGCTGCTCTACGACATGGACTCCCCGTCGGCGTCCAACGCCCGCGGCTTCTCCACCGGCCGGCTGTTCCAGCACGGCCAGATCGTCGCCAGCTGCGCCCAGGAAGGGCTCATCCGGCTCCTCGCATGAGACGCTCGTTGAGGAGCCGTCAGTGGTCAGGCGGCGAGGCCCTGCGACTGGCGCATCTTGGCCAGGGCCAGGCGCTCGATCTGGCGCACCCGCTCGGCGGTGATGCCCCAATGGCTGCCGATGTCCGCCAGCTTGGCCTGGCGGCCGTCGAGCAGGCCGTAGCGGCGACGCACGACGTCCTGCGAACGCTCGTCCAGCGAACCGAGCATCCCCTCGAGGCGGGCGCGATCCTCGGCATCCAGCACCAGCTCGTCCGGGCCCGGGGCGGGCTCGCGGGCGATCAGGTCGCCGAGCGCGGTGTCGCCGTCGGTCTCGACGGGGGCGTCGAGCGAGACATGGTCGCGCGAGTAGCGGATCAGGTCGACCACCTTGCCCTCCTCGATGCCCAACTCATCGGCGATCTCGGCCAGTTCGGGGTCGCGACCCAGCTGGCGCTCCAAGTTGCGGCGCACCGCCGAGACCTGGTTGACCTGCTCCGCGACGTGGACGGGCAGCCGGACGATGCGGCCCTGCTGCGCGATGCCGCGGGAGATGGCCTGGCGGACCCACCAGGTGGCATAGGTGGAGAACTTGAAGCCCTTGGCGTAGTCGAACTTCTCGACGGCGCGGATCAGGCCGGTGTTGCCCTCCTGCACCAGGTC
>DAOLFC010000151.1:0-7860 GCA_035326505.1 Arachnia sp. | reverse complement strand
GGGCGTGCTGTCGATGTACGTCTTCGGCTCGATCTTCGGCGCGATCATCGTCAGCGTGGTGGCCTCCGTCGTGTCCTCGCTGAACGTCTTCCGCTGGGAGGCGCTCGCGATGGGCTCGGGCGTCGGCTCCGGATCGATGATGGCGGCCGGCATCGCCTCCGTCACCGCCGCCCATCCCGAGTTCACCGACCAGATCGCGGCCTTCGCCACCACCGCCAACCTGATCGCCAGCCTGGCGGGCGTGCCGCTCGCACTGTGGATCTCGCTGCCGCTCGCCGACCGCTTCTACACCTTCCTCACCCGCAACCAGAAGAACCCGGCGGTCGCCGAGGCGACCGGCAAGATCGGCGCGATCGCCGAGGCCATCGCGGCCCCCAAGGTGAACCTGCCGTGGTGGACCAGCCTGCTGATCCTCTCCGGGGCGGGCCTCGTGACGGCCAGCATCGCCGCCAAGGGGTTCTCGATCGACATGATCATCACCTACGCGATCATGGCCGCCATGGTCACCCTGGGCCTGTGGATCGCGCGCGTCACCAAGGGCAAGGTGCCGGCGCTCATCGTCGTCATCGTGCTCGGCGCCTACATCACCTCGCCCTGGTTCCCGGGTGCGGGATGGGTGCTCGAGACCGCCGCGTCGGTGGACTTCCTCTCCGTGATCACGCTGATGCTCGCCATCGCCGGCCTCAGCATCGGCAAGGACCTGCCCATGCTGAAGCAGATCGGCTGGAAGATCCTGCCGGTCGGCTTCGTGGTGATCGCCGCCACCTTCCTGGCCTCCACCGTGATCGCCGAGGGCGTGCTGGCGGTCCTCGGCCGGTGAGCACGGCATCGACGGTCGAGCGCGGGGTCTACGTCTCCGCGCTCGACCTGTTCTCCGTCGGCATCGGCCCGTCCAGCTCGCACACGGTCGGGCCGATGCGAGCCGGGCTGGATTTCCGCCGGCGGCTTCGCGACGAGGGCCTCCTCGACGGCGTGACCCGCTTCCGCTGCCGGCTGGAGGGTTCGCTGGCGGCGACGGGCGTCGGGCACGGCACGCCTGACGCCGTGATCGCCGGCCTCCGCGGCTACGAGCCCGAGACCGTCGATCCGGTTCTCGTCCACGGGCGGTGGGCCGAACTCCACCGGGGAGAGGTGCTCGACATCGGCGGCGTGCCGCTGCACAGGGAGGACATCGAGTTCGCGCCGCTGTCCCGGCACGCAGGCCACCCCAACTCCATGGTGCTGTACGCGCTGGTGGGCGACGGCCGCATCGTGCAGGAGACCTACCTCTCGATCGGCGGCGGCTTCATCGTCCGGATCGGCGACGACGCACCGGCCACCTCACAACAGCCCGCGCACGCCTACCGCAACATGGCCGAGCTCTTGCGGCTCGCCGAGGACCGTCGCATCCGCGACATCGCCTGGGACGACGAGGTGGCGATACATGGCGCCGAGCGCGCGGGCGCGGGCTTGGATCGGATCTGGGAGGCGATGCGCGCGTGCGTCGAGCGCGGGCTCCAGGCCGACGGGATCCTCCCGGGCGGCCTGAGGGTCCGGCGGCGCGCCGGACGCGGGTGGAAGGCCCTGATGGAGGCGGGGGTCTCGCGCCAATCGGGCGAGGCGCTGGCGATGTACGCGCTGGCCGTCAACGAGGAGAACGCCGGAGGCGGCAGGGTGGTGACCGCCCCCACCAACGGGGCCGCCGGGGTGCTGCCCGCGGTGCTCTACTACGCCACCGTGGAGAAGGACTTCCCTCGCGAGGACATCCACACCTTCCTGCTCACCGCCACAGCCGTGGGATCGATCTTCAAGGCGAACGCGTCGATCTCCGGGGCGGAGGCCGGCTGCCAAGCCGAGGTGGGCAGCGCCTGCGCGATGGCGGCCGCCGGGCTCACCGCGGTTCGGGGCGGCACGCCCGCCCAGATCGAGAACGCCGCGGAGATCGCCATCGAACACCACCTCGGGCTGACCTGCGATCCGGTGGGCGGGCTGGTGCAGATCCCCTGCATCGAGCGCAACGCGATCGCCGCGTCGACGGCCCTCATGGCCACCCGGCTGGCGCTGCTCGGCGACGGTTCTCACGTCGTCCCCCTGGACACCACCATCGAGACCATGCGCCAGACCGGCGCGGACATGTCCGAGCGCTACAAGGAGACCAGCCGAGCCGGCCTGGCGGTCAACGTCGTCGAGTGCTGACCGGGCCGAACCGCAGGCATTTCTAGCGGGTCTCCATCCGGTACTGGAAGGGGCAGTGGTCGGCGCCTTCCATGATGGTCTGGGGCCGGGTCAGCGTCAGGTTGGGGTTGTATCCCCGGGCGAAGGCGAAGTCGCGGCCGCAGGACAAGATGGTGCCCAACTCCGCGACCCCGAGCCGGGTGTACATCTCCGCGTAGCCGCAGCGATAGACGTTGTAGGCGTAGCCGGTGTCCGACTCCCCCAGGTGCTCGGTGGTGAGGGCGTCGTCCTGCTCCCAGTACTCCTGGATGTCGATGAAGTGACGCATCTCCTGCCCCGGGGCGGCCTGGCGCGCGAACTCACGACCGGCCTCCTCGGCGTCGGCGAGGATCGCCTCCTCGATCACCGACTTGGCCGCCTCCACGCCGTAGCGCTCGACGAGCACCCGGTAGATCGGGGCGATCACCCCCACCTCGATCTCCCGTTGCTGCAGGATGCCGATCTGCTTTCGTTCCGTCATGATTCTCCTCCGTCCGTTCCCGTGATCACGCGTTCCAGCCGCCCGACGATACCCCGGGCCAGCGCATTGTTCGAACTAACCACCGGCGCCCCGGCGGCGTTCTCCAGCTCGCGCTCGATGCCCAGCGTCCGGAAGTTCGTGCAGCTGAGCATCACGGCGTCGACCTGGTCGTCGCCCCCCACCAGGGCGCGGAGCTCGTCGAGGCCGAGCCGGGCGGTCCGCTCATCCTCCTCGATCCCGAGTCCCCGACTGGTGGTCACCCGAAGCCCCGCCTCGACCAGGTAGCGCGCCTCCAGCGCGGTGATCTCCTCACCGTAGGAGGTGCGCAGCCGCACCCGGGTGCCCCGCTCCGCCAGGGCGCCCACCATGGCCTCGGCCGTGGACAGCACCGGGATGCCGGCCTCCCGCTCCAGTTCGTCGAGCAGCAGACGCTCCGTCCGGCGCCCATGCACGAAGGTGCCGCTGGTGCAGCCGACCACCAGAAGGTCGGCATGGACGTCGCGCAGCAACGGGAGCTGCTCCGCGGCGCGTTCGACGAAGCGCCCCAGTTCGTCCAGCACGACACCGGCCAGCGGCACCCTGGCGACATGCACGGAGGCCCGCCCGGCGAGCCGCCACGGCAGTTCGGCCTCGATGCCCGTGTCGGAGGAGGGGACGAGCACGCCCACCCGGGGCAGCCCAGGCGATGGCGGTCCCGCGGGGAGTCCGGGACTCTCCGCGAGACCTGGTGACGTCGCGACGGTCACAGGTAGTAGGGCTCCCCCACCTCGGCCGCCGCCGGGTCCAGACCCGCGGCCTCCAGGGCGTCCTGGATGACGGTGGTGTCGGCATGCAGCACGGCGATCTGCTCGTTGAAGGCGTCGCGCAGCGAGGTGTTGTCCTCGTTGAACAGCAGCGCGGTCTGGCCGGGAGTGATCGCCGCCTGGATGCGCTCGTCCTTCGGGAGGGCGGTGACGGTGAACTCGGAGTCCTTGTAGAGGTACAGCGAGGTGCCGTAGCTGTCGATGCCCACGTCGAGCCGCCCGGCTTCCAGGTCCTGCTTCAGTTCGCTCGACGAGGGGAAGAGCTTGAGCTCCTGGTCGCCGAGGATGGCCTGCACGTCGCTGACCCAGTTGTAGCCCTCGACGGTGCCCACCCGCTTGCCGATCAGCTCGTCGACCGACTCCACGGGCGCCTTGGAGATGAGCGAGCCGGGCTCGAGGTAGAGCGGATCGGAGAAGTTGATCACCTTGTCGCGCTCCTCGGTGCGGAACATCGAACCGAGGGCCACGTCGATCCTGTTCTGCTGCAGCGCGGGGATGAGGGCCGCGAACTCGTACGGCACGGGCTCGACGGTGAGGTCGAGCGCCTCCGCCAGGGCGTAGAGGATCTCGCCGTCGGGACCGGTGATGGTGCCGTTCTCCAGCCCGATGAACGGCGGGAAGGTGGGCACGCCGACGGTCAGCACGCCCGGCGTGATGGTCTGCAACTCGGACGCGGCACCGGTGGCGGGCGCGCCGGCGGTCTCCCCCGGCTCAGCGGCGGACGAGCAGCCGACGAGGGCGAGGGCCCCCACCAGGGCCGTGATCAGTACGCTCGTCAACCGGGTTATGCGCGTGGTCTTCATGGTGTCTTGTCCTCTTCCCCTTGCGGGTCGTTGTCTGACCGGAGGCCTCAAATGGGAGGCCTCGGATAAGAAAAGTCCTGACGAAGCGGAAATATTCCCGGCCTCAGCCGGTTGTACCTGCGAGACCACACGAACGCGACGCCGGCCGGCATGACGGACAGGAGCCAGATGACAGCGCCCAGGAGCACCACGCCCACGGGGCCCCGACCCGGGCTTCTCCGGGTGAACCGGGAACGCCTGCTCGATACCCAGGAGCGTTTCGCCGCCTTCGGCGCCACGGCCGGCGGGGGGCTCAACCGCCTCACCCTCGACGACCACGACCGCCGCGCCCGCGACGAACTCCGCGACCTGGCGCAGGAGCGCGGCTACCGCGTCGACGTGGACGCCGTCGGCAACATCTTCGTCACCCGGCCCGGCACCGACGAGTCGCTGCCCGTCGTGTTGATCGGTTCGCATCTCGACTCCCAGCCCTTCGGCGGCCGTTTCGACGGCACCTACGGCGTGCTGGCCGGGCTCGAGGTGCTGCGCAGCCTCGACGACGCGGGGGTCCGGACGCGACGCGGCATCACCCTGGTCGACTGGACCAATGAGGAGGGCTCGCGGTTCTCGCCCAGCCTGCTGGGATCGTCGGTGTTCTCAGGCACCCTGCCCCTCGACGAGGCACTGGAGCGCACCGACTCCGCCGGGATCCGGCTGGGCGACGAGCTGGAACGCATCGGCTACGCGGGCACCTACGAGGCCTCCCGGCTGCGCATCCATCGCGCCTTCGAGGCGCACATCGAGCAGGGCCCGCTCCTGGAGGAGGCGGGCACCGATATCGGTGTGGTCACCGGCATCCAGGGCATCCGCCAGTACGACGTGGCCATCCAGGGCGAGCCGCGCCATGCCGGCACGACGCCGCACGACCGACGGAAGGACGCCCTGGTGGCGGCCGCCCGGCTGATCGCCGCCGTCGAGGAACTCGCGGAACGGCTCGGCCCCGATCTCCGGGCCACGGTCGGCGAGCTGCGGATCGCGCCCAACTCGCGCAACGTCGTGCCCGGCCACGCGCTCCTGCTGCTCGACGTCCGGCACCCCGACGACGACGTGCTGGACCGGGCGGAGGAGGGCCTGCGCGACGCCGTCGCCCGGCTCTCCGCGCGCACGGGGCTGCCGGCCGAGATGAGAACGGTGCTGCGCGTCGCGCCCACGCGTTTCGACGCGGACAGCGTCAGTCTGGTGCGCGTCGCCGCCGAGGCCCTCGGCCTCAGCCACGCCCCCCTCGCCTCCGGAGCCGGCCACGATTCGATGCGGCTCGCCCCGCTGGCCCCCACGGCGATGGTCTTCATCCCGTGCGTCGACGGCATCAGCCATGCCGAGGCGGAGGACATCCGCGACGAGTGGGCCGTCAACGGGGCCGACGTGCTGCTCACGGCCGTCGCCCGGGCGGCCGAGGAAGAGGAGGAACGCGCATGAGGAGCAACGCCGTCGAGGTGCAGGACCTCTCGAAGTCGTTCGGCGACGCCCCCGTCTTCGAGGGCATCTCCTTCGAGGTGGAGAAGGGGTCGGTGACCGCCGTGATCGGCCCCAGCGGCGGCGGCAAGAGCACGATGCTGCGCTGCATCAACCGGCTGGAACGCCCCGACTCCGGACGGATCGTCGTCGACGGCGAGGTCTACGAGGCGGGCGAGAAGCTCTCGCCGGAACGGGAGCGCGCCCTGCACAAGAAGGTGGGCATGGTCTTCCAGCGCTTTCACCTGTTCCCGCATCTCACCGTGCTGCGCAACCTGACGCTCGGCCAGGAGAAGGTGCTGGGGCGCCCACGGAGGCAGGCCGAGGACCGCGCCCGCGAGCTGCTGGGCATGGTCGGCCTGGCGGACAGGGGCTCGGCGCATCCCCGGGAGCTGTCCGGCGGCCAGCAGCAGCGCGTGGCCATCGCCCGCGCGCTCAGCCTCGATCCCGAGATCCTGCTTTTCGACGAGCCCACCTCGGCCCTCGATCCGGAGCTGGGCTACGAGGTGCTCCAGGTGATGAAGGGCCTCGCCCACCACGGGACCACCATGATCGTGGTGACCCACGAGATGTCCTTCGCGGAGGACGTCGCCGATCAGGTGCTGGTGCTCGCCGACCACACCTTGATCGAGAGCGGCGATCCGGCGGAGGTCTTCGCCAACCCCGCCCACGAGCGCACCCGTCGCTTCCTTGATCACGTCCGCAGGGTGTAGCCGTGTTCCTCGAGATCCTCGTCGCGATCGCCAAGGGGCTGCCCTTGACGATCCTGGTCACCCTGGCGGCCTTGGCCATCGGGCTGGTGCTCGGACTCCTGCTGGCGCTGGCCATGCGCTCCCGCCCCGCCATCGTCCGCCTTCCCGCCCGCGGCGTGGTCAACGTCGTGCGCGCGGTTCCCGTGCTGATGTGGCTGTTCCTGCTCTACTTCGGCGTCACCATCGGCACCTTCACCTTCGACCCGCTCACCGCGGCGATCATCGTCCTCGGCACGACGACGGCGGCCTATCTGGCCGAGGCCTATCGAACGGCCTTCGACGCCGTGGACCGCGGCCAGTTCGAGGCGGCCCGGGCCATCGGGCTGACCCGCGGGCAGGAGCTGTTCCACGTGATCCTGCCCCAAGTGTTCCGGGTGGCGATCCCCGCGATGAGCACCTTCGCCCTGACCCTGCTCAAGGACTCGTCCATCCCGTCGGTGATCGGCGTGATGGAGATCTCCCACTACACGACGGCCGTGGCCCGTTCGACGGGCGAGGGCCTGACCGCCTACACCGCGGCCGCCGTGTTCTACCTGGTGCTCTCGGTCGCCTTGGGACTAGCCGGGCGCGTGCTGAGCGAGCGATTGAAGGTGAACGCCTGATGTTCGCGTTCTGGATGGAGAACCTGCCGGAGCTGCTGAAGGGGCTGCTGCTCTCGCTCCAGCTGTTCGTGGTGAGCACCGTGGCCGGTCTCGCCCTGGGCTTCGGCCTGGCCCTGCTGGGCGTCTCCCGCCACCGGGCGTTGCGCTGGGCCTCGTTCGTGGTGGTGGAGACCGGCCGGGGCATCCCGGTGCTGATCATGCTGCAGTTCGTCTACTTCGGCCTCCCGTCGGTGGGCCTGACGCTGGAGTCGATGCCGGCCGCCTGGGTGGCGCTCTCCGCGACGATGGCCTGCTATTCCAGCGAGATCATCCGAGGCGGCATCGAGTCGATCGGCACGGATCAGCGCGAAGCCTCCCGGGCGCTGGGCCTCACGCCGCGGCAGACGCTGTGGAACATCATCGTGCCGCAGGGGCTGGCCGTGTCCCTGGCCCCCTTGGCCGGTTTCTGCCTGCAGATGTTCCAGGCCACGTCCCTCGCATTCGCGCTGTCCGTCCCCGAGTTGCTGTCCCGCGCCTACAAGGTGGCCAATCTCACCTTCCGGCACCTGGAGATCCTGAGCCTGGCCGGGCTGCTGTACGCCATCGTCGGCCTGCCCATGCTGCTCGCCGTCTCCCGGATCGAGGGCGGGTTGCTGCGCCGGTTCGGCCTGAAGAAGGAGGCCACGGCGTAGGGGCCTGCTGCTAGGGCGTGTTGCGGAAGTGGTGGTCGTAGCGAGCGGCGTCCTGGTGCGTCAG
>DAOLFC010000150.1:0-7911 GCA_035326505.1 Arachnia sp. | reverse complement strand
GACGATCTCGCCGACGATCTCCTCCAGGATGTCCTCGATGGTGGCCAGCCCGGCGACGCCGCCGAACTCGTCCACCACGACCACGAGATGCGAATGGCTGAGCTGCATCTCGCGCAGCAGCTCGTTGACCGGCTTCGAGTCCGGGCAGAAGGCGGCCGGGCGCATCAGATCCCAGACGGTCTCCCGGCGTTCCGCGTCGGGGAAGTCGTAGATCCGCTTGCTGACGTCCTTCATGTAGACCACGCCGAGGATGTCGTCGACCCCGTCGCCCACCACGGGGATCCGGGAGAAGCCCGAGCGCAGGGCGAGCGACAGCAACTGACGCAGGGTCCGGTCGCGCGTCACGAACACCATGTCCGTGCGAGGCACCATCACCTCCTTGACGAGGGTGTCGCCCAGCTCGAAGACCGAGTGGATCATCTTGGACTCGCCGGCCTCGATGAGGTCCTGCTTCTCCGCGATGTCCACCAGTTCCCGCAGCTCCGCCTCGGAGGCGAACGGGCCGTCGATGAATCCCCGTCCCGGGGTGAGCGCGTTGCCGATCAGGATCATCAGCTGAGCCACCGGGCCGAGCACGCTGGTGAGCAGCAGGATCAGCGGCGTGAAGGCCCGCATCGCGGCTTCCGGGTGCTGGCGTCCGAGGGTGCGCGGCGCCACGCCCCAGAGGATGAAGGAGACCACCAGCATCACCAGAACGGTCAGCAGCATGCGCTGCCAGTCGGGCGTGATCCAGGTGAACACCACGATCGCGACCATGGAGATGGTGCTGATCTCCAGCATCATCCGGGCGAACATCAGGGCGTTGATGGTGGGCGCGGGGTCCTCGGCGATCAGCCTGATCCGCTCCGCCCCGCGCACGCCGTCGTCGACCATCCGTTGGGCGCGCGCCTTGGTGGTGACGGTGGAGGCCGTCTCGAGGGCGGCGAGGAGGGACGCCCCGAGCGCGAGCACCAGGGCGATGGCGAGTTCAATCCATTCGGCCGTCACGCGCGACGCTGCCCCCAAGCGGCGATGATGCGGTCGTTCAGACCGAACATGACGGCCTTCTCCTCCGGCTCCGCGTGGTCGTGCCCGAGCAGGTGCAGCAGCCCGTGGATCAGCAGGTACTCGGCCTCGGCGTCGGGCTCGCGCCCGTTCTCCGCGGCTTGGCGCGCGGTCACCGCGGGGCAGAGCACGATGTCGCCCAGGAGCCCGAGGGGCGGCTCCTCCCCGGGATCGGGGGCGCGCAGCTCGTCCATGGGGAAGCTCATCACGTCGGTGGGGCCGGGCAGGTCCATGAACCGGACGTGATAGTCCTCCATGGTGGTCTCGTCGACGAGCAGGATCGAGAGTTCCGCCTGGGGATGGATGCGCAGGTAGTCGAGCGCGAACCGGGCCAGGGAGACCAGGCCCACCTCGTCGGCGGGAAGCCCGGACTCGTTGTTGAGGTCGATCACCGGGTCCTCCTGTCCCGGTTGCGGCCGCGGTCGCTCCACTCCCGGGGCTGCGGCTCCGCGGTGTCGAACTGGTCGTAGGCGGCGACGATCTTGCCGACCAGGCGGTGCCGCACCACGTCGCGGGCGGTGAGCTGGCAGAACTCGATGTCCTCGACGCCGTCCAGGATCTGCTGCACCATGCGCAGGCCCGAGCGCGTGCCGGTGGGCAGGTCGATCTGGGTCACGTCGCCGGTCACCACGATCTTGGAGCCGAATCCCAGGCGGGTCAGGAACATCTTCATCTGCTCCATCGAGGTGTTCTGCGCCTCGTCGAGGATGATGAACGCGTCGTTGAGGGTGCGGCCGCGCATGTAGGCCAGCGGAGCCACCTCGATCACGCCCGAGGTGAGCAGCTTCGGCACCGACTCCGGGTCGATCATGTCGTGCAGCGCGTCGTAGAGCGGGCGCAGGTACGGATCGATCTTGTCGTTGAGCGTGCCCGGCAGGAAGCCCAGCCGCTCGCCGGCCTCGATGGCGGGACGGGTCAGGATGATCCGGCTCACCTGCTTGGCCTGCAGCGCCTGCACGGCCTTCGCCATCGCCAGATAGGTCTTGCCGGTGCCCGCGGGCCCGATGCCGAAGACGACGGTGTGGCGATCGATGGCGTCGACGTAGCGCTTCTGGTTGAGCGTCTTCGGCCGCACCGTCTTGCCGCGGGAGGAGATGATGTCCTGGGTGAGCACCTGGGCGGGCGAGACCTCGTCGTCGCCGGACATGGTGATCACCCGCTCCACCGTCTCGCCGGTGAGGCCCTGGCCGGTGCGGATGATCGCGATCAGCTCCTGCAGCACATCCGTGGCGCGGGCGATCTCCGCGGTGGACCCATTCAGGGTGATCTGGCCGCCGCGGACGTGCAGATCGGCGTCGAGGTGCTCCTCCAGGATGCGCAGGTAATCGTCGTTGGGGCCGAGCAGGTTGACCATGTCGATGGAAGGCGGCACGTTCACCACGCGCGTGCCCGGCCGATCGTCAAGCTGGTGTCGTATCAGGGGAAGGTCCTTGTTCTCGTCGGGTGGCGCTCAGCGCGCTCGGACAGCCCGGCTAGTCTACGCCCCCAGAGCGCGACCCCCGCTACTCGATGATCTCGTCGTCTTCCCCGGAGATGACGTGCATCGCCGCCTCCTCGGCGCTGGCCGCGCCGCCGCTGTAGCCGACGTCGACGCCGAGACTCCGCTCATCGCCCCCGGCACCCTGAACGGCCATGAGCCGGCCGGCACGCGCTCGGCCCACCTGCCGCGGCTCGTTGCTGGGATTCCACGGTTCGTCGCTGGGCGGGGTCTCCGGCACCTCCTGCCTGACCCTCATCTCCAGCGTCTCGCCCTGGCGCATCTCGGCGGGCGTGTTGCCGAAGCCCTGCGCCGGAGACCATCGCTCCGGCGCCGTGTAGCCCTCGTCGAGGACGTCGTCGACGCCCCTGTCCACCAACGAGTCGCCCTGCTGCAACTGATCGAGCTGCTCGGACTCCTCGGGGACCATCACATCGCTGAAAACCTCGTTGCCTTCCATGAACCAATCCTGCCACTGCCCCCATCCATGCGTGCCGAATTCGGGTATGTGTCCTGGTCACAGGGCGATTCGGGTCGGCAGCTGGGAGATGCGGAGGCCTCACCCGTAGACTCTGGCGGGTGACAGCCCAGACCTCCCTGCGCCCCCAGCCCACCTTCGCCGAGCGCCAGCGCGGTCCCTACGACCTGCTCGTGGCGCTGTTCTGCTCGCTGCTGCTGATCTCCAATATCGCGGCGGTGAAGCTGATCCAGATCGGCCCGGACTGGGCGCCGTTCGGCATTCATGTGCTCCCGTTGATCACCGACGGTGGCGCCCTGCTGTTCCCCCTCACCTACGTGCTGGGCGACGTGCTGGCCGAGGTCTACGGCTTCAAGGGCGCCCGACGCGCCATCCTGATCGGGTTCCTGGTCTCAGTGATCGCGGCGGTGACCTTCCTGATCATCGGCGTCGCGCCGGCCGCCAGCGACTGGGGCAACCAGGAGGCCTTCGACGCGATCCTCGGCTTCGTGCCCCGCATCGTCGTCGCCTCGTTGCTCGGCTACCTGGCGGGACAGTTGCTCAACGCCTGGGTGCTGGTGCGGATGAAGGCGGGACGCAGCGGGCTGTGGACCCGGCTGCTGGGTTCGAGCGCCGTCGGCAACGCGGCCGACACCACCATCTTCTGCCTGGTCGCCTTCGGTGGCGTGATCGGAGGCTGGACGATGGTCAACTACATCCTGGTGGGCTACGTCTACAAGATGACCCTGGAGGCGCTCCTGCTCCCGGTCACCATGAGGGTGATCCGCGTGGTCAAGCGCGTTGAGCCCGCCTACGGCACCCCCGCGTAGCCTTCCCTTCCGGTCCGCCGCGGCCGGCTCGTGCATAAATCTCGCTATGCGCCGAGGCCTGCCCATATACGCAAGGCCTCGGCGCATAGCGAGATTTATGCACGGCCCAGCCAGTAGGCTTCGGTTCAGCCGATCACCCGCGGTTCGGCTGATCTGAAGACAGTGGGCACGCCGTCAGTGCCCGAGGGGGACTGGTTGACCGCTGAAACCCCTTGTCATCTGTCCTTCGACGATGCAGGAGGTCTCGCGTGGCACTGAACCATCTCATAGTGGTCGTCCCCGGTATCGCGGGAAGCAACCTGATGAGCCCGGACGGCCGGTTGATCTGGGGCCATGGCCTCGGCAACATCGCCGTCACCGCATTCAGACCGGAGCCCCTCGCGATCGACAACCCGGTGGTTCCGACCGGCCTGCTCCAGGTGTTCGGGGTCGCGCCCTGGTCGGCCTTGGCGAGCTACGGTGCCTTGACTCGGAACCTCAAGCGACGCCTGAGGCTGAGGGAAAGCGACGTCGCCGTGGCGGGGCCGGATGGGGTGCTGAATCCGAATGCCAGCCTGGTCGAGTTCCCCTACGACTTCCGCCAGCCGATGGCCGTCTCCGCCGAGCGCCTGCAGAACGTCATCGACAAGGCGCGAGGCAACCGTCGGGTGATCGTCGTCGCGCATTCCATGGGGGGCTTGGTGGCCCGCTGGTGGTGGGGTGTGCTCGGCGGCCATCGCGTGTGCGACGGCTTGATCACGGTGGGCACCCCGCATCGGGGTGCGCCGAAGGCGCTCGACTGGCTGCTCAACGGCGTTCGGCTCGGCCCAGGGCGGTTGGCCTCGACGACAAGCCGCCTCCTCCCGAACGCCGCCGACGTGCTGCGCGGATGGCCCTCGATGTACGAACTCCTGCCCCGCTACCCCGCGGTGGAAACCGGAGGAACCGCGGTCTACCCGCACGAGATGACGCACGCCTCACCGGATTTCGTCCGCCGCGCCCGAGAGGCCTACGACACCCACCTCCACTTGGAGGAGTCGTGCCGGCAGGCCGCAGAGGAAAGCCCCGACGCTTCGTTCCTGGCCTTCTACGGCAGCGGACACGCGACCGCCTCCTACGCCACCTCTTCATCCGGACGCATCGCGATGGGCAAGAACGATCCTCCTTGGTTTGATACCCGGGGCTGGGAGGGCGGCGACGGCACCGTGCCGGCGATCTCCGCCACTCCCCTGGATCGCACGGCGACCACCGAGCGGCGATGGCTGCCCCAACACCACCTGAAGCTCGCCGCGGCCGATGATGTGGTACGCCATGTGGCGCAGTTCGCGCAGTCCTCGCTGGGGGCCGTCCGCGGGACCGCCGATCCGACCGACCCCTGGATCGGCCTCGACTACGACGAGGTGGTAGCGGCCGGCGTCCCGAGCGGGATCGGGTTCCGGCTGAACGGCGGGGTGCCCGTCGACGGCGTGATCCCGACGGCGACGATCAAGCTGGCGGCCGACCAGGCGCGTCCGCTCGAGGTTGTCGAGCAGGCCGACGGCTGGCGGGCTGCGCTGCCGCCGCTCAGTCCGGGCAGCTACGAGTTCACGATCGAGCTGAATCACGTCGAGAAGATCGATCTGGTCGAGACGACGAGCGTGGTGGGGGTGATCGAGCCGTGACGAGCTGGCGGCCGTGGAACCGGGCGGAGGCTCCCGAGGAGTTGGCGCGCTATGCGCAGACCGATACGACGTGGCTGCTGCTGCCCACGCCTCTCGGTCGGCGGCTGCCCGGGCCGGGCGACGACCGGTCGGCGCAGGAGAAGGCGCGCGCCATCTACGAGACGCTCTCCGAGGTCGGCATCCACTACGACCACGAACCGGCGACCAGCCCCAGAGGTGGACAGACGATCCGTACGCCGCACGAAGTGCTGCACCTCAAGAGGAAGGGCACCTGCCTCGACCTGGCCCTGCTCTACGCGGGTGCGTGCCTCGACGCAGGGCTCCGACCGATGGTGGTCGTGGTCGACTCGAACACCGGCGTCGCATCCCATGCCGTCGTGGTGGTGTGGCTCGGTGGCCGGTGGACGCTCAGCGGCGACGAGGAGGGACCGTTCGACGGCGAGCTCTTCACGACACCGCCGCACCTGGAGTCAGGAACCTCGCTGATCGACGCATTGCGCGCCTCCACCGACGCACCCGGCGCCTTCGTCGCCGTCGACGTGCAGGCGATGGCTCGCACGGACTGGGAGGCCCCTCGCGCATGGAACGATGCGGTGCGGGAGGGGCATCGGGTGCTCGCCGCGACCGCGGCGCCGGACGGCGAGTGGCGCTGGGGCTTCGGGATCGACGTCGGCGAGTCGCGCCGCAGTCGGGAGCCCCGCGCGCCGCGGGGCTGGAGCCCCTCGAAGAGGCAGAAACTCGCCCGGCCCTACGCCGAGCCCGCGAACAACCAGAGCCCGCTAGCCCAGCTGAAGGCGCGCTCCGGAAGGGTGCCTTTCGTGGCACGCGACGAGCTGGACCAGCTTCTCCACTGGGCAGACCCGGGCACCTCGGAGCCGGAGCAACGGGACCGAGGCGGCCGCCCCAAGGTGTCCGTGCACGTCGTCACCGGAGTCGGCGGCAGTGGAAAGACCCATCTGGCCGCGGAGCTGTGCCGCCGTCTCGCCGCGCAGGGCTGGTATGCGGGCTTCCTTCCGCGGCCGCTCGCTTCTTCACCTCGTCCCTCCGAGTCCCTGAGCTGGTTGGGCGAGGTGGTCGCTCCGGTGCTCGCGGTCGTCGACTATGCCGATGAGTACCACCAGGACTATCTCACCGAGGTGCTCGAGGCGCTGGCCACCCGGGAGCAACCCACCCGGGTGCTCCTCACGGCGCGCGCCGACGGGCCGTGGCTCACGAACCTGGCCTCCGCGCTGCAGGACTCCGCCGCAGGGGTCCGGATAGAGCTTCCTCTGCCCTTAGCCCGGAGCCACCCCGACCGTCGCAGGCTGTACGCGCGCACCTTCCGACGGTTCGCCGGAGACGACCCCACATCCGACCCTGAGGCATGGCTTCCGAGGCAGATAAACTGGACGACCCTGGACGTGGTGCTGCTGGCGTGGCTGGCTGCGGATGCCGACGACTCCGAGACGCCGACGACGAGGGAAGACCTCTACGAAAGGGTGCTCTTCGTACACGAGTTCCCCTACTGGCAGCGCACGCTCGACAACGAGCTGCGACCTCCCCAGCAGCCCGCGGAGGCTACTGCGACCCCACGCGAGCCGGCCGAGCCCGACGCCAAGAAGGCCTCTCCCTTCACCCTGGTGCCGTCCGACACGCTCGCCACCGCTGGTGCCGCGCTGACGCTGGTAGCGCCGGACGCCGACCACGCCGAGGAGGTGCTCGGTGGACTGGGGCCGCGTCCGGCCAACGAGCCGTCCTGGGGGCAGATCGGCCAAGTCCTCGCGCGGCTGCTCGACGAGCCGGGCGACGGTTTGGCCGTGCGGCCCGACCCCGTGGGCGAGTACCTGGTGCTGCGCCAGTTCACGGGGAAGCCCCCGGGTCGGCTTGCCCCGGGATCCCCGGGGGAGCCCACCTCGAAAGCCCCGAAGCCGTTCGACCCAAAGCTCCTGGAGTCCGTTCTCCCACAGGCCCCGGTGCGTCCGAAGGAACCGGCTACCACCCTGCGCCGGGAGGCATTCGTCGGACGCTCGGAGCTTGTCCGCAAAGAGCTGGCACGCATCACCCTGGTCGTGACTCGCGCGGCTCAACTCGATCGCTTCTGGGCCAGCGCCCTGGCTGAGGAATGCCTGGCCATCCGCCCCCACATGTGGCCCCAAGCACTTGCCCGCGCATGGCAGTTGGGCGGTCCCTTCGCCGGCGCCCTGGAGACGGCGCTGGACACGCTGTCCGCCCTGCCAGACAATCCGCTCCCCCTCGAGGAACTCGCCCAGGTGCCGCTGGGGCATGGCGCGCTCCGGGGGCTCGCCCTGGCCGCAACCCGCGCCCTTCGGCCCGTCCTCCCGGAGTCGCCCGAAAGCGCGGATCTAGCAGGCTTGGCGGAGTGGCTGAACTCCTATTCGGTGCGGCTGGCCGAGATGGGGGACCGCACCGGTGCCCTGAAAGCCATCGACGAAGCCGTCACGATCCGACGCCAGCTCGCCGAAG
>DAOLFC010000149.1:0-7995 GCA_035326505.1 Arachnia sp. | reverse complement strand
CGATGCCGCGCTCGATGCGGCCGGTCACCACGGTGCCACGACCGGTGATGGTGAAAACGTCCTCAACGGGCATCAGGAACGGCTTGTCGGTGTCGCGCTCCGGCTGCGGGATGTACTCGTCGACGGCGTCCATCAGCTCGAGGATGGTGTCGGCCCACTTCTCATCGCCGTTCAGGGCGGGGAAGGCGGCGACGCGCACGATCGGCAGGTTGTCGCCGTCGAACTCCTGGGCGGAGAGGATCTCGCGCAGCTCCATCTCGACGAGCTCGATCAGGTCGGCATCCTCGTCGTCGATCATGTCGCACTTGTTGAGGGCGACGACGATCGCGGGCACGCCCACCTGGCGGGCCAGGAGGATGTGCTCGTGGGTCTGAGCCATCGGGCCGTCGGTGGCGGCGACCACGAGGATGGCGCCGTCCATCTGAGCCGCACCGGTGATCATGTTCTTGACGTAGTCGGCGTGGCCGGGGCAGTCGACGTGCGCGTAGTGACGCTTCTCGGTCTGGTACTCGACGTGAGCGATCGAGATGGTGATACCGCGCTGGCGCTCCTCGGGAGCCTTGTCGATCTGGTCGAACGCGGACACCGCATTCCACTCGGGGTAGCGGTCGTGGAGCACCTTCGTAATCGCCGCGGTGAGCGTGGTCTTGCCGTGGTCGACGTGTCCGATGGTGCCGATGTTGCAGTGCGGCTTAGTCCGCTCAAACTTGGCCTTTGCCACTGGGGCTCCTTCTAGGATCTCGCCACGCGGGATTGCGAGGCGTGCTTCGGTCATACCGCACGAGACGCGCGGGTACAGCGCCTGAGTTTACTCCACAAGCGCAAGCCCCACCAACTTTAGCGGTCACTGCCCCCCAGTCAACTCGGGAGCGCCGCGGACGGTGCGGAAGAAAAGGAAAGAGGTGCCGGGAGGATCCCTCCTCCCGGCACCTCTTTCCCCTCACGGGAGGCGATCAGCCGCGGCCCTGGGCCTTGGCGACGATCTCATCCATGATGTTGCGCGGGGTCTCGGCATAGGAGTCGAACTCCATCGAGTAGGACGCCTGGCCTGAGGTCTTCGAACGCAGGTCGCCCACGTAGCCGAACATCTCCGACAGCGGCACCAGCGCGCGCACTACGCGGTTGCCGTGCTGCTCGTCCATCGACTGGATCTGGCCACGACGGGAGTTGAGGTCGCCGATCACAGTGCCGAGGTAGTCCTCGGGACCGGTCACTTCTACGGCCATCATCGGCTCCAGGATGGCGGGGTCAGCCCTACGGGCGGCCTCCTTGAACGCCTGCGCGCCGGCCAGCTTGAAGGCGAGCTCGGAGGAGTCGACGTCGTGGTAGGCACCGTCGGTGAGGGTCACCTTGATGTTCTCCACCGGGTAGCCCGCGAGCACGCCGAACTGCATCGCCTCCTTGATGCCATGATCCACCGCGGGGATGTACTCGCGGGGGATGCGGCCACCGGTGACGGCGTTGACGAACTCGTAGCCCGAACCCGGCTCGGTGGGCTCCAGGTCGATGATGACGCGGGCGAACTGACCGGAACCGCCGGTCTGCTTCTTGTGCGTGTACTCGACCTTCTCCACCTTGCGACGCAGCGTCTCGCGGTAGGCCACCTGCGGCTTGCCGATGTTGGCCTCCACCTTGAACTCGCGACGCATGCGGTCGATGAGCACGTCCAGGTGCAGCTCGCCCATGCCGGCGATGATGGTCTGTCCGGTCTCCTCGTCGGTGTGGACGCGGAAGGTGGGATCCTCCTCGGCCAGGCGCTGGATCGCGTTGGACAGCTTCTCCTGGTCGGACTTGGTCTTCGGTTCGATGGCCTGCTCGATCACGGGGGCCGGGAAGGTCATCGACTCGAGCACGATCGGGTTGCTGGGATCGCAGAGGGTCTCACCGGTGGTGGTGTCCTTCAGGCCCATCACCGCACAGATCATGCCGGCACCGATCGAGGGAATCTCCTCGCGCTTGTTGGCGTGCATCTGGTAGATCTTGCCGATGCGCTCCTTGCGGCCCTTGGTGGCGTTGAGCACCTGCGAACCGGCCTGCAGCACACCCGAGTAGACGCGCACGAAGGTCAGCTTGCCCAGGTGCGGATCGGCGGCCACCTTGAAGGCCAGGATCGACAGCGGCTCGTCGTCGGAGGGCTTGCGCTCCAGCTTGACGCCCTCGTCGCCGGGCTTGAACCCGTCGATGGCGGGCACGTCGAGCGGCGACGGCAGGTAGTCGACCACCGCGTCCAGGAGGGGCTGCACGCCCTTGTTCTTGAACGAGGTGCCGCACACCACCGCCGTGAAGGTGTTGGTGATGACGCCCTTGCGGATGGCGGCCTTGATCTGCGCGACCGACGGCTCCTCGCCCTCCAGGTACATCTCCATGATGTCGTCATCGACGTCCGCGATGCGCTCGATCAGGGTGGAATGGGCGGCCTCGGCCAGCTCCTGGAGCTCGGCCGGGATCTCCTCGACCTCGTAGTCTTCGCCCATCGTGGTCTCGCCGCGCCAGGTCAGCGCGCGCATCTCGACCAGGTCGACGACGCCCAGGAAGTCGCCCTCGGCGCCGATCGGCAGCTGCAGCAGCACCGGGTCGGTGTTGAGACGCTCGCGGATGGTCTTGACGACGTGGTCGAAGGACGCGCCGGTGCGGTCGAGCTTGTTGACGTAGCAGATGCGGGGAACGCCGTACTTGGTGGCCTGACGCCACACCGTCATCGACTGCGGCTCGACGCCGGCGACGCCGTCGAACACGGCGACAGCGCCGTCGAGGACGCGCAGCGAACGCTCCACCTCAACGGTGAAGTCGACGTGACCCGGAGTGTCGATGATGTTGATCAGAGTGTCGTGCCAGAAGCAGGTGGTGGCGGCCGACGTGATGGTGATACCACGCTCCTGCTCCTGCTCCATCCAGTCCATCGTCGCGGCGCCGTCGTGTACCTCGCCGATCTTGTAGCTCTTACCCGTGTAGAACAGGATGCGCTCGGTGGTGGTGGTCTTGCCGGCGTCGATGTGAGCCATGATGCCGATGTTGCGAACCTTGTTCAGGTCGGTCACTGTGCAGTCCTTAGATAATTCTTTGGCAATAGACAGGTGAGAGCCCCCGGCCCTTGGCAGGGCGCGGGGGCGCTACATCACCAGCGATAGTGCGCGAAGGCGCGGTTGGCCTCGGCCATCTTGTGCGTATCCTCGCGGCGCTTCACGGAAGCACCCAGGCCGTTGGAGGCGTCGAGGATCTCGTTCATGAGGCGCTCGGTCATGGTCTTCTCGCGGCGGGCACGGGAGAAGCTGACTAGCCAGCGCAGCGCCAGGGTGGTCTGACGAGCCGGCTTGACCTCGATCGGGACCTGGTAGGTGGCGCCGCCGACACGACGGGACTTGACCTCGATGGACGGCTTGACGTTCTCCACGGCACGCTTGAGCGTCTGCACCGGATCGTTGCCCGTCTTCTCACGGGTGCCCTCGAGGGCGTCGTAGACGATGCCCTGAGCGACGGTCTTCTTGCCGTCGAGCAGGATCTTGCTCACGAGCTGGGACACCAGCTGCGAGTCGTACACGGGGTCAGCGACGACGGGGCGCTTGGGCGCCGGACCTTTGCGAGGCATTACTTCTCCTTCTTGGCGCCGTAGCGGCTACGAGCCTGCTTGCGGCCCTTGACACCCTGGGTGTCGAGGGAGCCACGGATGATCTTGTAACGGACGCCGGGAAGGTCCTTCACACGGCCGCCGCGCACGAGCACCATCGAGTGCTCCTGCA
Source organism: Arachnia sp. (assembly GCA_035326505.1). Taxonomy (GTDB): domain Bacteria; phylum Actinomycetota; class Actinomycetes; order Propionibacteriales; family Propionibacteriaceae; genus Arachnia. The sequence goes on along the minus strand of DAOLFC010000149.1, from coordinate 4,258 downwards.
GGTTGTGGCCGACGCCCGGGATGTATGCGGTGACTTCGACGCCGGAGCTCAAGCGCACACGCGCGACCTTGCGCAGCGCCGAGTTCGGCTTCTTCGGGGTGGTGGTGTACACACGGGTACACACACCACGGCGCTGGGGCGAACCCTTGAGCGCGGGGGTCTTATTGCTGGAGACCTTGTCGGTCCGGCCCTTGCGGACCAGCTGCTGAATAGTTGGCACCTGTAGGCATCACTTTCGTTTTGCTGAGTGGATGGTTATCCCTGGCGTGCAACTCTCCCCATCCGGGCCGGGGTCACCGTTTCCCGACGATCCGTATAAGGAATAGCTGCTGTGCGGCCCCCGCTACCGAACCCGACTCCCCTTGCAACGGCGAGGGTCGAATGCTCAGGCTGGGCACGCACAACTGTGCCCGAGCAACCGAGCACGCTGACCAAGATTAGGTCAGATCGGGCGAATAAGCAAAACCAGCACCGAACCACCCCGCCGGCATGACGAACGGGGGCACCCGCGCGATGCGGATGCCCCCGTTCACTGGTGGCTGAGGGCTCAGCGGAGCTCGTCGAAGTCCAGGTCGTCCAGCGGGATCGCCGGGCCGGCGGCATCGGAACCGAACGTGTAGTCGTACGGATCCAGGCTGGAGGTGTACGCCGAGGCGCGCGCCTCCTCCGTGGGCTCCACCCGCATGTTGCGGTACCGGTCGAGGCCGGTGCCTGCGGGGATCAGCTTACCGAGGATGACGTTCTCCTTCAGGCCCACCAGCACGTCCGACTTGCCCTGAATGGCGGCGTCGGTGAGCACCTTGGTGGTCTCCTGGAAGGACGCCGCGGACAGCCACGAATCGGTGGCCAGCGACGCCTTGGTGATGCCCATCAGCACCGGACGGCCCTCCGCAGGGCGTCCGCCTTCGGCGAGCGCCTTGCGGTTGTGCGCCTCGTAGACCTGACGGTCCACCAGCTCGCCCGGCATCATCGCGGTGTCGCCCGAGTTGATCACCGTCACGCGGCGCAGCATCTGGCGGATGATGATCTCGATGTGCTTGTCGTGGATCGGCGCGCCCTGGGTGGCGTACACCCGCTGCACCTCCTCCACCAGGTGCTCCTGGACCTTGCGGAGACCGCGCACGCGCAGCACGTCCTGCGGGTCCACCTGGCCGGCGGTGAGCTGCTGGCCGATCGCGACCCGCACCCCGTCGGCGATGTGTACCCGCTCGCCGTTGGCGTCGTCGAACTCCAGGCGGGTACGACGCGCCACCGGGTACTCGAGGTCCTCGCCGCCGTCGTCGCGGACGATCACCAGCTTGCGGCTGCGATCGCCGTCGACGATCTTCACCACGCCATTGGCCTCCGCGATGGGCGCCTTGCCCTTGGGCTGACGCGCCTCGAACAGCTCGACGACGCGGGGCAGGCCCTGGGTGATGTCGTCGCCCGCCACACCGCCGGTGTGGAAGGTGCGCATGGTGAGCTGGGTTCCGGGCTCGCCGATCGACTGGGCCGCGACGATGCCCACGGCCTCGCCGACGTCCACCGTCTTGCCGGTGGCCAGCGAGCGGCCGTAGCACATGGCGCAGGTGCCGGTGGCCGCCTCACAGGTGAGAACGGAGCGCACCTTGACCGTGGTCACGCCGGCCTTCACCAGGGTGTCGATCTCGGCGTCGCCCAAATCGACCCCGGCCGGCACGAGGACCTGGCCGTCGGCATCGGCGACGTCCACCGCGAGGACGCGGGCGTAGACCGCGGTCTCGACGTTGTCCATCATCTCGACCTTGCCGTCGACGACCGTCGCGATGGGCTTGGTGAGGCCGCGCTCCGTGCCGCAATCCTCCTCGCGGATGATCACGTCCTGGGAGACGTCGACCAGACGACGGGTCAGGTAGCCCGAGTCGGCGGTGCGCAGAGCGGTGTCGGCCTGTCCCTTACGGCCGCCGTGCGTCGAGATGAAGTACTCGAGCACGGAGAGACCCTCGCGGAAGTTCGACTTGATCGGCCGCGCGATGATGTCGCCCTTGGGGTTGGCCACCAGGCCGCGCATGGCGGCGATCTGACGCATCTGCGTCATGTTTCCTCGCGCCCCGGAGTCCACCATCATGAAGATGGGGTTGGTCTGGGTGAAGTTCTCCTTCATGGCCTCGGTGAGTTCCGTCGTCGCGGCCGTCCAGATCTCGATCAGTTCCTGACGACGCTCGTCCTCGGTCACCACGCCGCGCTCATACTGCTGGTCCATCTTGGTGGCGCGCTTCTCGTAGGAAGCCAGGATCTCGGGCTTCTGCGGCGGGGTCTGCACGTCGGAGATCGACACCGTCACGCCGGAGCGCGACGCCCACCGGAAGCCCATGTCCTTCAGGTTGTCGAGCGTCGCCGCGACGACGACCTTCGGGTAGTCCTCCGCCAGCTTGTTGACGATGCCGCCGAGCACCTTCTTGCCGACGACCTCGTTCACGTAGCCGAAGTCCTGCGGCAGCGCCTCGTTGAAGAGAGCGCGCCCGAGGGTGGTCTCCACCAGGTACGAGCCGTCCGCACGCTGGGCGATCCCGGGCACCACGACGTCGCGCAGCGCGATCCGCACCCGGGCCCCGATCGAGAGCTCCCCGGTGTCGTAGGCCATGATCGCCTCGGCCAGCGACGAGAAGACGCGGCCGGCGCCGACGCCCTCCCGCTCGGAGGTGAGGAAGTAGTGGCCGATGATCATGTCCTGGGTGGGCATGGTCACGGGACGGCCGTCGGCGGGCTTGAGGATGTTGTTGGTGGACAGCATCAGCACGCGGGCCTCGGCCTGGGCCTCGGCGGACAGCGGCAGGTGTACGGCCATCTGGTCGCCGTCGAAGTCCGCGTTGAACGCGGTGCAGACGAGCGGGTGGATCTGGATGGCCTTGCCCTCGATCAGCTGCGGCTCGAAGGCCTGGATGCCGAGGCGGTGCAGCGTGGGCGCGCGGTTCAGCAGAACCGGGTGCTCCGCGATGACCTCTTCCAGCACGTCCCACACGACGGGGCGCTGGCGCTCGACCATGCGCTTGGCGGCCTTGATGTTCTGGGCGTGGTTAAGGTCGTCGAGACGCTTCATCACGAACGGCTTGAACAGCTCCAGCGCCATCGCCTTCGGCAGGCCGCACTGGTGCAGCTTGAGCTGCGGGCCCACCACGATGACCGAGCGGCCCGAGTAGTCGACGCGCTTGCCGAGCAGGTTCTGGCGGAAGCGGCCCTGCTTGCCCTTCAGCATGTCCGAGATGGACTTCAGCGGACGGTTGCCGGGGCCCGTGACCGGGCGACCGCGGCGGCCGTTGTCGAACAGCGAGTCGACGGCCTCCTGGAGCATGCGCTTCTCGTTGTTCACGATGATCTCAGGCGCGCCCAGATCCAGCAGGCGCTTCAGCCGGTTGTTCCGGTTGATCACGCGACGGTACAGGTCGTTCAGGTCGGAGGTCGCGAAGCGGCCGCCGTCGAGCTGCACCATGGGGCGCAGATCCGGCGGGATCACCGGGACCGCGTCGAGCACCATCGCCGCCGGGTGGTTGTCACCGCTGCGGAAGGCGTTGACCACCTTGAGGCGCTTCAGCGCCCGGGTCTTGCGCTGGCCCTTGCCGGTCTCGATGATCTCGCGCAGCAGCTGCTCCTCGGCGTCCAGATCGAAGGTCTGGAGACGCTTCTGGATCGCCTCGGCGCCCATGTAGCCCTCGAAGTACTTGCCGTAGCGCTTCTTCATCTCGCGGTAGAGCAGCTCGTCGCCCTCGAGATCCTGCACCTTGAGGTTCTTGAAGCGCTGCCACACCTCGTCGAGACGATCGAGCTGACGCTGCGTGCGGCTGCGGAGCAGGCCGGTCTCCTTCTCGGCCGCCTCGCGCACCTTGCGCTTGATGTCGGCCTTGGCGCCCTCTTCCTCCAGCTGGGCGAGATCCTCTTCCAGCTTGCGCATCCGCGCCTCGATGTCGGAGTCGCGGCGGGCGGCGACCTGCTTGGTCTCCACCTCGTGACGCGCCTGCAGGGACGCGAGGTCGCGGTGACGCGCCTCCTCGTCGACGGCCGTGATCATGTGCGCGGCGAAGTAGATGACCTTCTCGAGGTCCTTCGGTGCGACGTCGAGCAGGTAGCCGAGACGGCTGGGCACGCCCTTGAAGTACCAGATGTGGGTGACCGGGGCAGCCAGCTCGATGTGCCCCATGCGCTCGCGGCGCACGTTGCTGCGGGTCACCTCGACGCCGCAGCGCTCGCAGATGATGCCCTTGAAGCGCACCCGCTTGTACTTGCCGCAGTAGCACTCCCAGTC
>DAOLFC010000148.1:0-8141 GCA_035326505.1 Arachnia sp. | reverse complement strand
GATCCGGCGGACGAACTCCTCCCAGGTGAAGTCGGTGTCCTGGTTCTCCGGACCGGCCACCGCGATGTAGTAGCGCAGCGCATCCGCGCCGAACTCCTCCAGGAACTGGCCGACGAAGATCGACGCGCCACGCGACGACGACACCTTCGATCCGCGCATGGTCATGAACTCCGACGAGACCACCTCGGTGGGCAGTTGCAGCTCGCCGAGCGCCGGGCGGATCTCGCCGCCCCGCTCGCCCTGGCCGTTGGCGCCCAGCAGGATGCCCGGCCAGATCACGGAGTGGAAGACGATGTTGTCCTTGCCCATGAAGTAGAACGACTGCGCGGTCTCCTCGTTCCAGAACCGGCGCCACGCCTCGGGGTCGCCGGAGCGGCGGGCCCATTCGACGGAGGCGGACAGGTAGCCGATCACCGCGTCGAACCAGACGTAGATGCGCTTCATGGGGGCGTCGCGCCAGCCGTCGAGCGGGATCGGCACGCCCCAGTCGAGGTCGCGGGTGATGGCGCGCTCGCGGATGTTCTCCAGCAGGTTGTGCGAGAACTTCAGCACGTTGGGGCGCCAGTCCTCGCGGCTGCTCAGCCACTCGGTGAGCTCCGGGGCCACCTGCGGGAGGTCGAGGAAGAAGTGCTCGGTCTCCACGAACTGCGGCGTCTCGCCGTTGATCTTCGACTTGGGGTCGATCAGGTCGGCCGGGTCGAGCTGGTTGCCGCAGTTGTCGCACTGGTCGCCGCGGGCATTGTCGTAGCCGCACAGCGGACAGGTGCCCTCGATGAACCGGTCGGGCAGGGTGCGGCCGGTCGACGGCGAGATGGCGCCCATCTGCGTCTTCGCGACGATGTAGCCGTTGTTGTACAGGGCGGTGAAGATCTCCTGCACGACGCGGTAGTGGTTGGGCGTCGTCGTGCGGGTGTACAGGTCGTAGCTGAGGCCGAGGCCTTGCAGGTCGGAGACGATCTGCGCGTGGTACTTGTCGGCGGTCTCGCGCGCGGTGAGGCCCTCGGCGTCGGCCTTCACCTGGATAGCCGTGCCGTGCTCGTCGGAGCCCGACACCATCAGCACGTCGTGGCCCGCCATGCGCATGTACCGGGAGAAGACGTCGGAGGGAACTCCGAACCCGGATACGTGACCGATATGGCGGGGGCCGTTGGCGTAAGGCCAAGCGACGGCGGCGAGAACGTCAGACATGGGCGTCATCCTATCGTCGCGACGCGATATGCCCGTGTTCGCCGCTGGGGCCCTCACGAAGAAGCGTTCTCGATGTTCGTCCAGCGACGGGCATCGCACGGCGTGCGCCAGAGGTACGGGCGGGGTCGAGGACGTGCCCGACGGCACCGCACGCTACGAGGTTTCCCCTGGTCAGCCGGCGTCCCAGAGTTCGCGGTAGGAACGGAGCCGGTCCTCGTCGCGGTGGATGCCGTAGGTGGCGAGGAACAGGTCGTCGTAGCTGCGACCGAAGTTGATCTCCCAGCTGATGCTGTAGGTCGCGATGGCCAGGTCGGCCCAGCGGTCGGCGACACCCAGCTGGCCCAGATCGACGTGCCCGGCGAAACGGCCGTCGGCGTCGATCAGGGTGTTGGGCACGCAGGGGTCGCCGTGGCACACCACCAGCCGCTCCGGCGGAGGCAGCTCGGTGGCCTGCACCGCCGGCCAGGATCCTCGCCACGGGCACTCGTCGACGGGGAGGGCGTCGTGGAGCCGCCGCAGCCCCGTCGCGATGGCCTTCACCGCCGTCTCGGGATCGTCCCTCCATCGCGCGCTGTAGGCCGCCGTGCCGTCTACTCCCCGGGTCACCAGCCAGGCGCCCTCGGCGTTCTCGCCCTGGTCCAGCACCGTCGGCACCGCGATGAACCGGCCCGCCCATGCCAGCTTCCGCGCTTCGACGGCGAGGTCGATGGGCATCTCGCGCTGCCCGTCCCGGTGTCGGAGCGGTTGCCACTTCGCGAACCGGGTCCTTGTCTCACCTCGCAGCCGGAAGGTCATGCCGCCCAGTTCGTTGCGCCACACCGCCTCGACGGCATCGTCGCCGGCAATCTCGGCCACCACCTCCGGCACGGCGACCAGCCCCTCGGGAGTATCCGCACCCTCGCGGTCAGCCATCAGGCCTCCTTACTCGTCCTGGTTCGACATCGGCCATCTACGGGCGTGGTGCCAACCCACGGTTGTATATCGGCATTGGCTCGGAGCGAACCGACCGAGAGTACGGATGGACCGCGGTCAGCGTGCTGGATCACCTAGATACCCTGGGTCTTGTCGAACGTGCAGCACCGCTATGACCTCCACGACCTCCTGACTAGGTTTCACCCGATACCAAAGCTGGTAGGGAAAGACGCGCAGCCCTACTCTGCGGGCGCTGCCCCTCACCAGCGGCGCGGAGTAGGGATAGTCCCCAATCCTGTATGCAACCTCGAAGAACTCCGCGATGAACCGCTCGGTCTGCTCTGGCGCCTCGGAATCGTAGTACTCCTGGGCGCGATGAAAATCGCGTCGCGCCTCGGCGCTCAGGCGAACGTCGAAGCTCATGCGCTGCGTTGGGTCCGTACCTCACGCTCGAATGCTCGCAGGGAGACGAAACGCTCAGGTGTGGCGTCGGCCGACGCCACACGTTCGTCGACGATCCTCGCTACTTCCGCGGAGATCGTTTCTCCCAAAGAGCCCTGCAAGGCAGAGAGAAGTTCGCGGCGCGCGTCTTCATCGAGCTGCAGCACCCTTTCCAGCAACGCCTGATCGACCATGCAGCAATGCTACCGACGAGGACGGACTACAGAAAGACACCTGTGGAAAACCCTATCGGAGGGCGCCCGAGCCGTGCGATAGGGTTTCGGTGTCCGGCAGGGTTGCGGGAGGGGGTTGTCGATGTCGCTGGTCGTTGTTACTTATGCCGCTGTGGCGGCGGGAAACCTGCTGCTTCGGGCCGCTGGACAGCCCGAGTTGCCGGGCTATCTGGACCTGGGCATCGGTGCGTTGGACCGGATTGCCGCCCGGGTGAAGGGCAGTCGTGAGAACAAGAGACGCGAGGACGCGATCACAGCGATGCTCGCCACCCGCGAGTTCGCGGAGGCAGACGCGGGTGACCTGACAGCGGCCGATGAGGCTGTCGGCCGGGTGTTGGCGTCGGTGCCGGCTGGGGAGACGCTGGTCGCCGCCATCCGAGACGCCGAGGCCTTGCGCGCTCTGATTGGGCAGAGGGCCGCCGAGGAAGAGGCCAAACTGCTCAGTGCCCCGGCCCAGGATGTCTTCCGTGCGATCCTGGGTGCCGCGGTGGCCTACACGGTGAAGACGGCGCTCGATTCCCCGGACCTCGGCACGTTGGCGCATCAACAAGAACTCCGCGACCTGGCGGCGCTGGCCGACGAGCTGCGTCTCCTGCAGGAACGCATGGACCAGATCCCCGCCAGGACGGTACAGCTCCTCGCCGGGCAGGTGTTGTCGCTGAACCCCGAGGTGCCGCGGGGCGGGGAGGTTGAGCCGTCCCGGCTGCTGGCCCCCACCTCTGGGGCGGTTCCCTTTGTGGACCGCGACGGCCTCCTCGACAACCTGGTGAGGTGGGCCGACGATGCCGCGGCCTTCGGGATCCAGATCCTGGGTGGTTCGGGTGGCAGCGGCAAGAGCCGGTTGGCCGTCGAGCTGTGCCGGCGCCTGATCGCGGGAAGAGGCCTTTGGCACGCGGGTTTCCTGGGTAAGGGAGGCATCACGAAGGCGTGCGCGTCCTTGCAGACGATTCCGGGCGGGCGGCTGATCGTGATGGACTACGCCGAGACCAGAACCCGCGACGTGGCCAAAGTCCTCACCTCCCTGCACGGCTCCGCGACGTCGCTGGAGCCGGTGCGGGTCCTGCTGCTGGTACGAAACCCGACTTCCGCCGCCCGGGGCGGTGCTGCAGGACCGGATGACCCCGGGCCCTGGAGGAAGGCGTTGCACGTCTACAAGCAGGAGGCCTCGAACCAGCTGCTCGACGAGGCCGCCTGCACGCTGCTCGACGCGGCCTCCTTCGAGGCCGCGGATCGCGAGGTCTTGTTCGATACGGCCCTTCGGACTCTTCCTGCCTATCTGGACCCCGCCTCCAGCTCCGACGTGCCCGCGACCGATCCGAGTTTCCTCCACCATCCGGATTTCGCTCAGCCGCTGTATGTCGTGATGGCCGCGTACCTGCATCTGGTCGGCACCCTCGACACAAGTCACGGGACTGCGGGGCTGTTCGAGGGCGTGCTGGAACACGAAGCCGAATACTGGGAGAGAACCGCCGCCCTGAAGAAGATCGAACTCGACCTCACAGAGCCGGAGCTTCGGCTTCTGGTCGCCCTGTCTACCCTGACCGATGCCGGCGACGACAACGAGGCGCTGAATCTGCTCGGCCAGGTCGATTTCTTGGGTGAGGACGCGTTCCGCCGAGGACGCTCCCAGGCGTGGCTACGGCAGCTTTACCCGGGGCAGAACGCCCTCCAGTGGGGTCAGTTGCTGCCGGATCGTTTGGGCGAGTATCTGGTGGCCCAGCAGTTGGTGAGCCGGCCGGGGCTGATCGCGGCCGCGCTCGACCCCGGACGCGATCCCGCTCTGTGGGTGCGGCCGTTCACGGTCCTCGCTCGGGCCTGCCTCGACTACGCGACGCTCGCGTCGGCGACGGTTGGGCTCGTCAACGAACTCCTTGTCGCCTGGTGCGAGCGGTGCCGGGATCTCGCTTCCGGCCCCGATCCCTCGGCCTCTTCGACGATCATCGAGCCGCTCACCGCACTGGTCGAGGCGATAGGCGAACGCTGCCACCCCGAGCAGCTTCTCCGGGCATCGCGTTCCCTGGGGTTGGGGAACCGGATGCTCGCTTCGTTGGCCCTCGCGGTCGATCGTGCTGCCGTTGGGGCCACTGAGCCTGACCCCGCGGGGCCGACACGCGCTGAGGCGCTGCACAACTACGCCGCCAGGTTGGCCGAGGTGGGGCAACGCAACGAAGCCCTGGAGCCTGCCCGCGAGGCCGTCAACCTGTACCGTGACCTCGCCGAGGCGAACCCGGCTGCCTACATCCCCGACCTCGCCATGTCGTTGAACACCTACGCCATCAGGTTGGCCGAGGTGGGGCAACGCAACGAAGCCCTCCACCCAACCCAGGAAGCCGTCAACCTGTACCGTGACCTCGCGAAAACGAACCAGGCCGCCTACACCCCCGACCTCGCTGCGTCGTTGAACAACTACGCCAACATATTGGCCGAAGTCGGGCAACGCAACGAAGCTATCCACCCTGCTCGGGAAGCCGTCAACCTGTGCCGCGTTCTCGCGGACGCGAACCCGGCTGCCTATAGTCCCGGCCTCGCCATGTCGTTGAACAACTACGCCGTCAGGTTGGCCGAGGTGGGGCAACGCGACGAAGCCCTCCACCCCGCTGAGGAAGCCGTCAACCTGTACCGTGACCTCGCGGACGCGAACCCGGCCGCCTACAATCCCGACCTCGCTGGGTCGTTGAACAACTACGCCATCAGGTTGGCCGAGGTGGAGCAACGCGACGAAGCCCTCGACCCAGCTGAGGAAGCCGTCAACCTGTACCGTGACCTCGCGGAGACGAACCCGGCCGCCTACACCCCCGACCTCGCCACGTCGTTGAACAACTACGCCCTCAGCTTGGCGGCAGTGGGGCAACGCAACGAAGCCCTCGACCCAGCTGAGGAAGCCGTCAACCTACGTCGTGTCCTCGCGGAAGCGAACCCGGCCGCCTACGCCCATCGACTCGTCTGGTCGCTGGAGACGCTGGCTGGGCTGCTGGAGGCCACGGGTTCACCGGAGGAGGCGGCGAGGCTGCGGGCAGAGGCGGACGCCTGGCGCCCGGGCCGGGACGACGCGGCACGGTAGCGTCGCACCGATCGGCCCGGCCAATCAAAGGGAGCGGCGCCGACGACCATAAGCTAGACCCATGACCGAGACCTGCCCCTGCGACACCGGGCGCGACTACGCGCGATGCTGCGGGCGCTTTCATGGCGGGCGCCCGGCGCCGACGGCAGTGGCGCTCATGCGGTCGCGGTACTCGGCCTTCGCGCTGGCTGACGCCGACTACCTGCTGACCACCTGGCATCCCCAGACCCGCCCCGCCGCCCTCGACCTGGACGACGGCACCACCTGGACGGGTCTCGTCGTAGAGGCAACCGAGGCCGGCAAGGCCTGGAACGACACCGGCACCGTGGCCTTCGCCGCGTCGTGGCGCGACGCCGATGGCGCCGAGGGGACCCTTCGGGAGCGCAGTCGCTTCGTCCTGGTCGACGGCCGCTGGCTCTACATCGACGGCATCCACGGGTAGTGGGCGGCCGGCAGCCGAGCCCCCTACGCCAAGAAGGCCTGCAACCAGGCCCGAGCGACCTCGCTCGCCCGAGCGTGCTGCTCCTCCACCTGCGCCAAGCGCTCGGCGATGAGTCGGGGATCGACGATCCCGGCGTCGATGAGCGCCTTGACGAACCGCACGTCCTTCTCGCGCATCGCACAAAGCTTCGCCACGCAGAGATCATGCGGCTCCAAGCAGAGTCCCAGATATCTCTCGCCAGTGACGATGTTGACCGTGCCCTCGTTCTGCACGCGGACCAGTCGGTCGCGCCACCCCGCTGGGAGCGTCGCAGTGGTGTCGTCCACGCCGTCCAAGTGGAACCGATGCAGTTCGTCGAACGACGACAGCTCTCCGGCAACCCCTTCGATCTCGTCGGCGAGGCGCTGGGTCTCTTCGAGATCTTCGCCCATCGGAAGCACGTCGACCTCCCGCGACTCCGTGGCCTCCCGAGGCAACTCATCCTCATCGAAGCTCCCCAAGATGGACTGGCTCCCGATGATGATCACGCTGTTCTTCTGCGACAAGAAACACGCCGTTCGGATGGCGTGCGCGAGTTGCTCTCGGTTCATACCCGGCTCAACCCCGCAAGAACCTGCGTGCGCTCTTCTTGAGGCAGCAGCCCGACGAAAGGAGCAACCTCGCGCATCTCCTGGCCATCGCGGGTCGGGTCGAGCATCATGTGCCGCAGGCCCTCGACGTCGTCGGCCTGGATCATCGCTTCCCAACGAGCGATGTTGCTCAAGTGAGGCTCCCCCTTGTTCACATCGCGCATCCAGGTGACGTTGGCCAGTAGCGTCGGCTTCCATTCCGCGAGGACGTCCTCGCTCAGGCGTGACGCAAGCTGCCTATGCAGCATCCAGCTCCGTCTCTCCGAGTGCCTCATCTCGACCTGCTCGACCCGCGGCTCGAAGTCGATCACCAGCCCCAGGCTGCTGAACATCAAGTCGACCTTGCCCACGCTCGGGCGGACCTTGCCGGTGAGGTAGTTGCTGATCCGCGGCTGCGGAATACCCGTCATCGCGGCGAGGCTCGCCTGCGTGACCCCCTGCTCGGCCATTTTCTCGCGCAGAATCTGCATCGCATCCATGCCTGAAATATACCACGCATTGATATATCCTCAAGGGTGTCCCGACGGACGCGTTAGGAGTTCGCTATTCCACCGAAGTCGGTGGAATAGCGAACGCTTAACGCGAAAGACCGACGAAGCGCAGGTGCCAGCCCGCGGGGAGCTGGACCCACACCAGGGTGACGAGCACCTCCCCCACCCGGGCACGCACCAGGCCGGCGTCGGCGCCGAGGGCATCGACGGAGAGCAGGTCCCCGCCGAGCGGCCGCTCCCACGGCAGAGTTGTGGACTCGGCGCCGTCGGCGTGGCAGACGAAGTCCGGATGACGCAGGGCCAGCGACGGGGCGTCGAAGAGCGAACGCGTCGCGCGTACGAGGGCGGCCTTCTGACGCGGCGAGGCCGAGCCCTGCACCGGGCGCGGGACGGAGTCGGGCTCGTCGGCGAAGAGGTCGGGGGGCCCTTCGAGACGATCTGCCTCGCCGGACTCCGACCCGGCAGAGGGCTCCTTTCGAGGCTCCGCTTCGCGGTCGCTGAGGTGCGAAGAGCCGGGGAAACCGGGACCGGCGTCGGGGCGACGACTCTGCTGGAAGGCCGTGGCGGCGGCCCGGGCGCGAAGGTCGGCGGCCTCGTTCAGGGGGTGGCCGGCGTGACCCTTGACCCATTCGAACTCGACCTTGCGACCACGCAGGGCCTCGTCGAGGTCCTTCATCAACTCGACGTTGAGCACCGGCTTGCCGTCGCCCTTGCGCCAGCCCTTGCGCTTCCAGCCCGGCAGCC
>DAOLFC010000018.1:16788-45249 GCA_035326505.1 Arachnia sp. | reverse complement strand
CTGACGCACCAGGACGCCGCTCGCTACGGCCACCACTTCCGCAACACGCCCTAGCTGCCGCCGTCGAGGAGCTTGCGCAGCTCCGCGTCGAAGTCGTCCTCGGCCTCCTCCACGGGCGGGGACGAGAGGAACGACAGGGGGTCGGCGAGATGGGCTGCCGTGGGCACGAGGTCCGGGTGGTGCCACACCGCGTCGCGACCCTCGACGCCGCGATCGTGCTCGACGGCCGCCCAGAGATTCTCCGCGTCGCGGACCAGGCGGGGGCGCACCGAGAGCCCGATCAGCTCAAGCAGCACCGAGCGCACGGGGCTGCCCGCGGCGCGGCGGCGGCGCACCAGCTCTTGGAGCTGGCCGGCGTTGGGCATCCACTTCGCGGTGACCCGGGCGGTGACGTGGTCCACCCAGCCCTCGATCAGGGTCAGGAGCACCTCGAGGCGTTCGAGGATCTCCATCTGGGTGGGCGTCGAGGCCGGCTTGAAGAAGGAGCCGCGCACCTGCTCGCCGACGGCCATCACCTCCTCCATCGACATCGACTCCAGCGAGTTCGGGTCGAGCTGCGAGGTGATCGCCTCCAGGTCGATGGTGATCTCGCGGGAGAAGTGCGCGAGCAGCGCCAGGAGCTGGGGGGTGAGCCATCCCACATGGTTGAACAGCCGCTGGCGCAGGGCCTCGCGCACCGTCAGGTAGAGCACGACGTCCGACTCCGGGGCGTCGAGATCCTGAGTGAACTGGGCGAGGTTCGAGGGAAGGAAGGTCACGTCGGGGGTGGGCAGCACGTTGAAGCCCACCTCCGTGCCGGTGAGCGTGTCGCAGGCCACACCGGCGAGCTCCCGCTTCAACTTGTCCCGATACATCAAGGACGCCGACTGACGCATCAGCGGGGCGAGCATCGCACCCATGGGGTCCTCTGCGCCCAGACCAGGCCCGGCCTCGCGCTCCAGCGCGTCCGCGAGCCCGTCGATGATGGGCTCGACGATCGCGCGCCAGGAGCGGCTGGACTCGTCGAGCCATTCGGTGCGGGTCAGCGCGCGAGCGACCCGGTAGGTGGGGGGCATCGTGGTGAACTCGTCGAGCCAGGACTGGGCGAGCCGCTCGGCGTCGACGAGCGCCGAGCGTTCCTGCGCGGTCAGCGAGGGATCGGGGGCCTGCTGCGCCGCGAGCTGCTTGGCTGCGGTGATGGTGGTGAGCCAGGCCGCGTCGGGGTCGCGATCGGCGTTGGTCATGCCGAAGATGCCCATGCCTTGACCGGACATCCGGCTGAACTGGTTCATGAGGTCGGCCAGGTTCAGCTCGCCCTCCATCTTGAAACCCATCTGCTCCAGCATCCTTCGAAGCTGTTCGAAGTCGAACGGGCCTTGGGGGGTGTTTTCGGGACTCATCAGCTACCTCCTTGGTCCATTCAACCGCACCGACCAAACCCGCGGACACCGTCGCGCGGAGCGTCTTTGGGGATCTTGGTACGGTGGTCACCGCACGGCGGGCGAAGGGAGGACGAATGACGCGCAATGCGGTCGCCATCGTGTCCTCCGTCTTTTTCGTGCTTCTCGCGCTGCTTCTGGTGGTGATTCCCGTTCCGTTCGTCACCTGGCGTCCCGGGCAGACCCTCGACGTGCTCGGCGGCAGCGACCAGGGCCCCGTGATCAGCGTCTCCGGTCTTCCCACCTTCGAAACCCCCGGCCAGCTGAGGCTCACCACGGTCTCCACCTCCAAGAGCGACGTCAAGGTCAGCCTCCCGGAGGCGGTCTTCGCCTACCTCGCCGGCGCCTCCGACGCGATGCCCCGCGAGGTGATCTACCCGCAAGGGCAGTCCTCGGACGAGGTGCGCCAGCAGTCGGTGCAGCAGATGCAGGCCTCCCGCGACGACGCCACGGTGGCCGCGCTGCGGGCCGCGGGGGTCGCGGTCACCGAGATGCCGATGGTGGCGGGCGTGGTGTCCTCGGGGCCTGCGGCGGACGTGCTGCAGCCGGGCGACCTGATCAGCTCGGTCAACGGCCAGAGCGTCGCGACCGTGGCGGAGGTCACCCAGCTCATCGGCGAGCTCGAGGTGGGCCAGCCGGCGGTCTTCGAGGTGATCCGCGGCGAGGAGACCAGTTCCGTGGCCATCACCACCGCCGCCAGCACGCAGGGGGAGCCCCGTCCCGTGGTGGGGATCACCGTCGCCACGGGCTACCGTTTCCAGCCGCGCGTGGAGTACCACCTGGATGCGGAGATCGTCGGCCCCAGCGCCGGGCTGGTCTTCGCGCTCGGCATCTACGACCTGATCACGGAGGGCTCGCTCACCGGCGGGGCCAACGTCGCGGGCACCGGAACCATCGATCCCACCGGCAAGGTGGGTGCCATCGGCGGCGTCCAGCAGAAGATCGCCGCGGCGGACCGGGCGGGGGTGGACACCTTCCTCGTCCCGGCCGACAACTGCCGCGACGTGGTGGGCGCGCAGTCCCAGGCCCGGCTGGTGAAGGTGGCCACGCTGAAGGACGCCATCGCCGCCCTGCAGCTCATCAATGAGGGAAACGTCTCGGAGGTACCCGTCTGTGGCTGAACCAACACGTCTCATCGCCTGCCTGGCCGACGTCGAACGGCACGTCTCGTCCGCCGGCTGGGACCAACCGGCCCGATTGTTCGCTCTGGTCAATACGGCGCAGCTGTTGGAACTCGAACCCCAGTTGAGGGGACGGGTGCCCGACGCGGCGGCCGACTCGCTGACGGCGATCGAGCAGGATGACTTCCACGCCACGGACAACGTGTTCGAGCGGTTGCGCGGCATCTTCTGGCCGGAGACCGTCGAGGGCGTGGCGCTCGCCATGGAGCGCAGCTTCCTGGCCCCCCGGTTCGAGGAACAACTCCCCGAAGACCCCCAAGAGGCGGAGAAGTTCGTGGCCGCGCATCCCGAGAAGCAGGACGTCCGCGTCGTGGTGGGCGTGCTGCGCGACGGGGCGCGGCACGGATTGGCCCGCCTCACCAGTAATCCCGAAGACCTGCTCGGCAGCGAGGACCTGGTTCCCGGGCTCGCCGAGGCGCTGTTGGCAACCTTGGAAGGTGAAGATTCGTGAGCATCCGGAGCAACGTGGCTGAACCGCGGGAACGCAGTGCGCGAAGTCCGCTGCTGGTGACCATCGCCATCATCGGCGTCCTGATCGCCCTGCTGCTGCTCGTCGCGCAGCTGGTGACGGAGTACCTCTGGTTCGAGAACCTGTCGATGCAGACGGTGTTCACCACGCAATGGGTGGCCAAGATCGTGCTGTTCTCCGGCTTCGGGCTGCTCCTCGGGGCGATCGTGTTCGTCAACATGATGATCGCCTACCGGCTGCGGCCCAAGGTGCGCCGGGCCAACCTCGACGCCGACCTCCTGGTGCAGCTGCGCGACGTGCTGGATCGCCGGTCGACGTTGCTCATGGCGGTGCCGGCCGTCGTCATCGGCGCGCTGGGTGGTGGCGCCGCCGCCGCGTCGAGCGAGATCTTCCTCGCCTGGTGGAAGAGCACGCCCTTCGGCGAGGTGGATGCCCACTTCCAGCTGGACGTGTCCTTCTTCGTCTTCACCATGCCGGCGCTGCAGTTCCTGGTCAGCTTCGTGCTGTTCGCCCTGGTGCTGGGCGGCATCGCCGCGCTGGCCGTGCATTTCATGACCGGTTCGCTCACCACGATGGCGCTGCGTGGTCTGGGGAACGCGCCGGGCAAGAGCACGCTGGCGGCGCAGCGTCACATCTCGATCCTGCTGGGGCTCGGCCTGGTGGTCTTCGCGGTGTCGTCCTTCCTGACCCGCTACATGTATTCGGTCACCACCAATCAGCTGTTCACCGGCGTGACCTATGCCGACTCGGCCGCGCGCATTCCCGCGCAGACCATCCTGGCCGCTGTGTCGTTGCTGTGCGCCGCGGTGTGCTTCTACAACGCCTACAAGGTGCGCTGGAGCATCCCGGGCGTGTCGGTGGCGCTGCTGGTGGTCACGGGGATCATCCTCACCATGGTCTACCCCTGGTTCATCCAGAGCTTCCAGGTGGAGCCCAACAAGCCGGAGCGGGAGCGCGGATTCATCTCGGCCAACCTCGCGGCGACCCAGAAGGCCTATGGGATCGACGACATCAAGATCGAAGACTACGAGGCGGTCACGACGGTGAGCGCCGGCCAGCTGCGCGCCGACGCGGAGGCGCTGCCCGCGATCCGCCTCATGGACCCGGCCGTGATCCCCCCCACCTTCGAGCAGCTCCAGCAGGTGCGGGGCTACTACCGCTTCCCGCAGGCCCTGGACGTGGACCGCTACGAGATCGACGACCGCAGCGTCGACATGGTGGTCGCGGTGCGCGAGCTCGATCTCGCCTCCGTCGAGTCCGGCGAGCTCTGGAACAACAAGCGCACCGTCTACACCCATGGCCACGGCATGGTGGCCGCCTTCGGCAACCAGCGCCAGGGCAACGGCGAGCCGGTCTTCGCCTCCGGGGGGATCCCGACGGTGGGCCTGCTCGGCGAGCACCAGTCGCGGATCTACTTCGGCGAGCGCAGCGACCACTGGGTGGTGGCGGGCGCGCCGGAGGGGGCCGAGCCCGTCGAGCTCGACACCCCGTCGGGCGGTGAGGGACGCACGGAGTCTCGCAACACCTACACCGGCGAGGGCGGCGTGGCCATCGGCAACGTGTTCATCCGCTCGCTCTTCGCGCTGCGGTTCGGCGACATCAACCTGATGCTCTCCGATCGGGTCAACGAGGAGTCCCAGCTGCTGTTCAACCGGCTGCCGGTGGCGCGCGTGCAGGAGGTGGCTCCGTGGCTCACCCTGGATTCGGACCCCTATCCCAGCGTCGTGGACGGCAAGATCGTGTGGATCATCGACGGCTACACCACGTCGAACAGCTATCCCGATTCCTGGCGCTCCGACTGGGATTCGGCGATCTCCGATTCGCGCACGCCGAGCGCTCAGCAGCTCACGATGGGCAAGAAGATCAACTACCTGCGCAACTCGGTGAAGGCCACCGTCGACGCCTACGACGGCACGGTCACGCTGTACGAGTGGGACGAGGAAGACCCCATCCTGAAGACCTGGTCCAAGGTGTTCCCGGGCGTGGTCACGCCGAAGGACAAGATCTCCTCCCAGCTTCTCGAGCATCTGCGCTATCCGCAGGACCAGTTCAAGATGCAGCGCCAGATCCTCAGCCGCTACCACACCAGCAGCAGCGACACCTGGCTGCAGGAGTCCGACGTCTGGGCGATCCCCAACGACCCGGTGAAGGGCCAGGAGAACGTCAAGCAGCCGCCCTACTTCCTGACCATCCGCTGGCCGAATGCCGACGAGCCGCACTACGCCAACACCACCGTGTTCGTGCCGCGCGAGCGCGAGAACCTGTCGGTGTTCATGGCGGCCAACGCCGACGCCACCAGCGAAGACTACGGCCAGCTCCGGGCGCTCAAGCTGTCGGACACCGATCAGATCGCCGGCCCCGGGCAGACCTTCAACGCGATCTCCACCAACGAGCGGGTCGCCGACCGGCTGCTGCCCTTCACCCGTCAGGGATCGACCGCCAGTGCCATCTACGGCAACCTGCTGACCCTCCCGTTGGGCGGTGGCCTGCTCTACGTGCAGCCCATCTATACCCAGACGGTCTCGACCTCGGGCGGGTATCCCGCGCTGCGGTTCGTCGTGGTGCGCTTCGGCGAGCACGTCGGCATCGGCGACACCCTGCAGGCGGCCCTCGACGAGGTGTTCCAGGGCGACGCTGGCGCCGATACCGGTGAAGGCGGCCAGGAGACGGTTCCGGAACTCGAGCCCGATCAAGGCGGGAACGAGGGGCAGCCCGAGCAGGAGTACTCGGTGCGGGTGCGCAATCACCTGGACAACGCCGAGCGGCTCTTCGAGGAGGCCGACGTGGCTCTGCGCGACGGCAACCTCGCCGACTTCCAGTCGAAGACCCAGGCGGCTCAGGCCCAGGTCGAGCAGGCCATCGCCCTGCTGGACGAGGAAGCCGGCCTCACCGGTGCCGACGAACAGCCCTCAGGCGAGGAGACCCCCGAAGAGGAACGCTGACTGGCCTGCAGCCGACATTCCCCTAGTCCTCCAGACCGGCTTTGACGATGTCAGCCAGGGTCGGGTGGTGGAACCGGTAGCCGGCCTCCTGAAGCACCGTGGGAAGGACGCGCTGGCTGCCGGTCAATTCGTCGGCAAACGGCCCGACGGCGAGGCGCAAGGCGAAGGACGGGACGGGAATGACGGCGGGGCGCTTCATCTGTCGTGCTAGTTCCTGGGTGATCCGCGCGTTCGTCTCGGGCGTGGGGGCGGTCAGGTTGACGGGGCCTTCGAGATTCTCGTTCTCCAACAGGAAGCGCAGGGCGCCCACCTCGTCGGCGAGCGAGATGAGACTCCAGTACTGCTGACCATCACCCAACCGGCCACCGAGGCCGAGCCGGAACAGCGGCAGGAGCTTGGCGGCGGCGCCTCCTCGACGGCTGAACACGATGCCGGTTCGGGGATGGGCGACGCGGATTCCCGCGTCTCGTGCGGGGTCGGCCTCCGACTCCCACACCTGGCAGACCCGGGCCAGGAAGTCGGTGCCGGCGGGATCGCCTTCCTGCGCCTCCCGATCCCCGGTTTGACCGTAGTAGCCGACGGCTGAGGCGCTGAGCAGCACCTTCGGCGGCCGGCTGAGGCCGGCCAGCGCCCGTGCCAGCGTGGCCGTGCCGAGCCGCCGGCTCTCCAGGATCTGAGTCTTGTACGACGCGGTCCACCGTCGGTCCCCGACGCCGGCGCCGGCCAGATGCACCACCCCGTCGAGCCCCTCCAGAGCCGCTGCGTCGATCTGTTGCTGCATGGGGTCCCAGGCGACGCCCAGCGTCCCGTCGGCACGTCTCCCGGTTTGCGCCCCGGGCCGGACGAGCCTGACCACCTCGTGTTCGTCGACGAGTAGAGACCGGACGAGTGCCGAACCGATCAGCCCCGTGGAACCTGTCACCGCGACCTTCATCTCTTCAGCCTGCCACAGCCCCGAAGTCGCCGCGCTCCTTCCGGCTCGCCGGATTCTTCCGGACCCGATCTCAAGAGGAGGGGCCGCCGCGTCCCATTTTTGTCAGTGGTCTCTGACAGATTGATGCTGGGCCAGCACGCAGCGCTCGCTCACAGGAACAATTTCATCGGGAAGCGTCGGTGCCGGGAGGCGTGCGGTCGGCTCCCTCTGCGGGTTCGTCCAGGCTGCGCATCAGTTCGCTGAAAGGAACCTCCAGCGCCCAGGCGAGTGCCCACCAGGTGTCAACCCGGCCGATCGCCACGCGTCCGCGCCCATTGAGCATGTCCAGGACGGCGGTCCGGGAGAGGCCTGACGCCATGACGAGGTCTTGGATCGATAGTCCCTTGCTCTCCTTGATCTGACGCGCCCGCGCACGGAGGCGCTCGACATCGATCGGGGCTGGCGGGTTCAAGCCGGGTGGGAGCTTGCTGTCGATAGAGAGGTCCGCGTTTGCCACCTCTTTAACTTTGTGGCTAAACTCCCGCTTGGGAGTACGCAAATGCGCACCGTTGGGCGACCGGGAAGCGGCCGAGGTTTCCAGGGTTGGCTGCTCCGGCTCTCTGGGAAGGGTCGGATGTATGTCACGTCGAGAATCTCGTGGCTCGTCGTCGAGCCCACTTGCGAGTCCGGGTACTGGTGCGTACTCTAGGCGCCAGCGGGGCGTTTCGACGGCCCCGCTCCGACAGGGGGCTTCGGGGGCTGCCTGTCCTGATTCGCTGGGGGAAGGATTAGGCATATGTCAGGCCGAGAGGTGAACGGATCGTGGGATCCGTTTGCGAGCTCGGTGGCTGATGAACCTAAGGGTGGTCCGCCCATTGCACATCGCGCCAAGGGTGGCGTCCTGTTTTTGTGCGTAGTGATCCTTACCTCGATCGCGCTGGGGATCACCGTTTATGCCATGTTGGGCAGCGTTCGGATCTCACAGGAGGCGGTGAAGTACGCCACCGGCTTCGGCGCGCTGATGGGCCTGTGCATGACGCTCTGCGTGGTTGTCCTGGTTGTCGCGATGTATCGCGGCCTCCGGCACCGGAGGCCGATCGATGTGGCGGCCCTGATTTTCGCGCTCCTTCTCCCGCCCGCCATCTTCGTGACCGGGATGAGCGCTGGGGCCTCGGTGCTGGTGGACAACCTGGGTGAAGACATCGCGATGCTTGCGGATGCGTCGAACTGGCTGCTCGCGCTGGTCGGCACGATCAAGGAAGCCTTCGAATGAGCAGTGAGTGGGGCGAGTGGGAAGCATCGTCGTCCGACGAATGGGGAACAGGCGAGGTGGGCAGTTCACCCGTGTTGGTGCCGAGACGCGCTCCTCTCGCCTGGCTGGTGCCGGCGGTCTTGGCAGCCCTCGGTGGAGCGTTGCTCGCTACCTGGTTTCCTCCTTCCTGGTGGTCGCTGATCCTGGGCTGGGCGCTGGCCGGTCCCATCGGAGTGGCGTTTCTCACCCTCTTCGTGAATCGCGACATCAAGGCGAGATCAGCGAGTCTTTACGTCAAGACGAAGGCGAGCACGGTGGTCTATTGGGGAGCGGTCGTGGTGGTGGTCGTCGCGGTGATCTGGACCGCCATCCAACTCGCGGATTGGTGGGCACGGCAGTGAGAAGAAGAGTTCTTGCCGGCACGCTCGCGGTCGGGGTAGCCCTGCTCTCGGCCCTTCCCGGCGCTGCGGTGGCCGACGACGACACCGAGCTGGATCCGGCGGCGCGCTTCCGAGCCTGCGCCGCGGGCGCGGGAGCGGCGGATGTCGTCCTCCTCTTCGACGAGTCGCAGAGTCTCCGTACCTCCGACCCTGAAGCCGGTCGGGTCGTGGCCGCGACGTTCCTTCTGGATCGGCTGGCCCGCATGGGGGAGCGGAACAAGGCCGAGATCAATGTCCTGGTAGCCGGGTTTGGCACGTCGTTTCGCGCTTACGATGGACACTGGCATGCCTTGGGCAGCGAACTGGAGCAGGCTCATCAGAAGGTCGGCCAGTTCGAAACGAGAAACGCGGACACCGGCACCGACTATTGGCTCGGCCTCGAAGGCGCGCGCAGGACCCTCGCCGACCGTGCTCGTGAGGGTGGTTCGGCCTGCCAAGCGATCGTCTTCTTCTCCGACGGGGAACTGGACGTCTCGCTGTCGCCGGAGGAGGTCGCGGGGGGAGTCGGCGCGAACCCTCGCCGACCTTTCGCTGCCGACAATCCGATGAAGACGAAAGAAGACCAACGCAAGGCATCCGAGGCGGCTGCCGCTTCGCTGTGTCGGCCAGGAGGTCTGGCCGATCAGATCCGGGCCGGAGGCATCGTGACCTTTGGAGTGGGGCTTTCGCCCGATGGGGCCGCCGGCGACTTCGAGCTGATGCGGAGCGTCGTCACCGGTGGCGACCCGGGAAAGGCCTGCGGCGACGTCCTCGAACCGGTGCCCGGTGTGTTCGCGTTGACCACGGGGGTCGACGAGATGGTGTTCGCCTTTGATGCGGTCGATTCCAGCGGCGACAACACCGAGACCCCCATCTGCCAGGGCGACGCGTGTGAGGCCGGACGCCACCCCTTCGTGCTGGATCGTACGGTGAGCCGCGTCGAGATCCTTGGGTCGGCGCACGCGGATGACCTTGAGGTGGCGCTGACTCTGCCGTCGGGCGTCACCGTGATCCTGCCCGGCCAGGGCGCGGCGCCGGAGCTTGCCATCCCGGGTGTCAACGGGCGACTTGAGTGGTTAACGCCGAAGACCTTCACCCTGACCCTCGACTCCACCTCCAACGACGCGTGGATCGGGGTCTGGTCGCTGACCTTCACGGACAAGAAGGCCGCCTCCGAGGGGAGGACCGCCCGAACCAGCATCCAAGTCACCGGAGACCTGCGGCCGGTGCTGAGAGCGACGGAACTGCCGGCGCGGGTCGGCGAGCGGTATCAAGCCTTCGTGGACCTGATTTCCGCGGACGGTACCGTCGTCGATCCGGCCAAGATCATCGCGGACGGCTCCGTCGCGGTCACGCTCCTCGACCCGAGCGGCGCGTCCGAGGTGCTGGAGCCGCGCGAAGTCCAGAGCCTGAACGACCCTTTCGTTCTCAGCTTTGCCTCCAACGGTCGGCACACCGTGCGCATCGCCTTGGATCTTGCCCTCAGCGCGATGCCGGCCTCCGGCGGTGAGGTGGTCAAAACGGCATTGGAGCGACAGGTCATCGACGTGCCGCTGCCGGTGCTGCCTCCTCATGGATACCCCACGATCGCGGGTTCGGTGGACTTCGGGAAGTCCGAGGGCGACCGGCTGGATGCCGAGGCGTCGCTTGCCGTCTCGGGTCCTGGCTGCGTGTGGCTCGCGGAGGACTCCTACCAGGTGACCACGTTTCCAGAAGGGGTCGGCGGCGTCGAGCTGACCACGCCGCACGATCGCCGGGAGAGCTGCTTGGAGGTCCCCGAAGGGACGGAGGGCGCTCTGCCCCTGCGGCTTACCTCCGACGCCGCCGGAAACGGGGCGATTCTGGGAGAGATGCAGCTCACGATGGCGCCTCTCACCGGAGGAGACCCCAGGGGTGCTGGCGCATCCTTCAGCGCCGAACTCGAGAAGCGGCTGGATCCTGTGAATTTCGCGGCCATGCTGATCGTGGCCATCGTCTTCGGGGGTGGTCTTCCGCTGGCGATCGCGTACCTGGTGAAGTTCGTCGGGGCGACCAAGATGCCGTCCGCCCCGCTCATCGCAAGCGTCATGGACATCACGGTCGTCGATGGCCTGGTGCGACGTCAGGGGAGGCCGCTCGCCTTCGACGACGCCGACCTGGGGAAACTCCATACCTCCCATGCGGCCACGCCCCGGAGGCTCGATGTCGATGGCGCGTTGTTGCGCAGCACCCTGGGGCTGTCGCCCTTCGGCGCGGGAGAGGTGAAGGTATCGATGCCCGACTACCGCGCGGTGTCCAGCACCGGGTCTGGTCCGCTGGGCAAGGACGGTCATGCTCGGATCCCCCTTGCTGTTCATGACCATTGGGTAGTCTTCGCCAGTCTTGAGGGCGACCTGAAGCTGCTGACGCTGATCGCCTCCACGGCATTGAAGGAAGACAGGGACGCTGTGCTCGGCGACGCAGCGGCCACCATTCCGGGGATCATCGAAAAGCTGGGGATCACGCCCGCCGGCGACGCCCCTCTCAACTCCTCCTGGGAGACCTCCGGCGATCCTCCAGCCTCTGACTGGGACCCCTTCGCATGACCCGATCACGAGGACTGCGTGTCGTCCATTCACGCCTTACCCACGCCCGCCTTCTGAGAGGAACTGAGAACCAATGAGCCTGGAACGTTGTCTGATCATCGGGTGCGGAGGCAGTGGCGCCAAGACCCTGGCTTACATGATGGATCACCTGAGGTCGATCCTTCCGCCGGAGTTCGGCGACGAGCTTCCCGCGGGATGGCAGTTCGTGACGGTGGATGTGCCGGTGTCCGAGGAGGCGGGGCCGGAGGGCATCCCGGCCGTCTCGCGCTACACCAACGGCAGCTACGTTGGCCTGGGTCCGGCGGCGGGCAAGTACTACGAACTCGACAAGCTGGTCAGCGATGGGCTTGTGAACTCGGGGGCGAACCTGCGCAGCATCGCGTCCTGGGTGCCGAAGCAGCCCCAGGGGCTGAACATCCTGATCTCGGAGGGGGCAGGGCAGCTGCGGGCGGTT
Source organism: Arachnia sp. (assembly GCA_035326505.1). Classification (GTDB taxonomy): domain Bacteria; phylum Actinomycetota; class Actinomycetes; order Propionibacteriales; family Propionibacteriaceae; genus Arachnia. The sequence continues at coordinate 33,637 of DAOLFC010000018.1, read as the reverse complement.
GGCCGGATGGTGACGCTCAGTTCCTTGGGATCGCTCCGGGAAGGGCTGGAGAGCGCGCGCCAGGCGATGCGAGGCGGCGACAACGACCTCTACCGACTGGCAGGCCTCCTCGGCAGCGAGTTCAAGGCCGCCGCGCCGGCCCCGCTCGTGCTCGTGGTGTCGTCGATGGCCGGCGGGGCGGGCGCGTCGATGACGATCGACGTGTGCCGGGTGCTCACCATGCTGCCGGGGATCAACTCCGATAAGGTCGCTCTCTTCCTGGCCACCCCCGACACCTTCACCGGGTTGGACGAGAGCGGGCGCCGAGGCGTGTTTGGCAACGCGCTGGCCATGGTGGGGGAGATGGTCTCCGCCCAGGCCAGCCGCGCCCGCGACGACGTCGCCTTGATGCGCGACTTTCAGGTGGAGGTCAGGGACACTCCGAGCGTCGGCCGGGTGTTCCCCGTCGGGCGGACCCGGGGCCTGGATCAGGCGGAGATCGGCGTCTGGCCGAACGACGTCTATCGCGCGCTGGGCCGGGGCCTAGGGGCTCTCCTTTCCTCCCCCAAGGCGCTTGATCCGTTCGTGACCTACGACATGACGAACCCGTCGCCGACGCCCGGGCGGTTCGAGTCCTTCGGGTGGGGCCTGCCGCAACGGGAACTGGAGTGGTACTCGTTCGGCTACTCCTCCCTCAGCATGGGGCGCGACCGCTATCGGGAGTACGCGGCGCAGCGGCTCGCGCGCCGGAGCATCGATCATCTGCTGGATGGCTACATGACAGGGGTCCCGGTGTCCGTCACCGGAGCCATGCGGCTGCGCGAACTCGCCGATCGGGCGCGCGGCGACGTCGATGCAAGGCTCGGCCTCAGGGCCGACCAGCAAAGCTACGGCGAATGGCTGTCCTCGGTGGGTTGGCCGAGCGATCAGCTGAGAGCGGTCGCCAAGTCCGTCGCGGACGATGCCCAGCAGCGGCTGCCCGATCCCCACAACCAGGTCGCCGCCGGGTGGCTGGCGACCATCCGCGCTCAACTGCGGCAACGTCAGAAGGGCCTCCAGGACCGGATCAGCGCGCAGGTGGAGCGTCGGCTTTGGGAGTATCAGCGGTCGCTGGTGGAGGCGACCCTGTTGTTGACGGAGGAGGCGATCTCGTCCTTCGGCCTGCCCTACGCCGCGGAGCTGTTGGCTCGCGTCGATGCGGCGCTCGGCGCCATGGCCGAGGCCGCCCGCGCCGAGGTGGACAGGCAACGCCACTCGGTGCCGCCTGTGGGTGAGATCGACGAGAAGCTCTCCGGTGCGATCGCGCAGATCAAGGGCATGGTCACCAACGGGGCGGCTCTACTGCAGGAACTGGGCGAAGGGCTCCGGCGCAACGTGCAGGGACACCTGAGCATCGCCTTCATCGGGGCCGTGGCAGGGTTGTGGGCCGACTTCCGGACGGGCTTCCTGCAGGAGCTGAGGAAGGAGATCGAGGAGTCCCGACGGCTCCTGACCCAGGCCCGGCAGGCGACGGGACAGGCGGCGCCAGGAGTCGCACGGGTCGATTCGCCGTTCTACGAGCACTGGCCGCGCAGCGATGCACCCGTTCCCGCCCGGTTCGGGCAGGCCGCCAACGAGGTGCTGGTCACCGAGCCCGAGCAGTACCTGGAGCAGTACGCCCAAGACGTCTCCCGGGCGATCGACCCGCATCGGATGATGGGGACACTCGCGGCCGAGGAAGCTGCCGCCCGGCTCATCGTGACCGGCCGCTGGGACACCGGCGACGGCTCGCAGCCACCCGGCGGGCTCATCGTGGAGGTCGACCAGTGGGGGCCTCGGGCGTTTCTCCGCAACCCCGAGACCGGAGCGAGTCTCCACCCTCGGCCGGCGACGATCCGGTTGCGAGTCGGCACCGAAGACCTCCTCGATCGGTCGCGGCAGTTCGTGTCGCGGCGCACCTACTCCTTCGAAGAGTTCTGTTCGACATCCCTGCGCGCGTACGTTGCGGAGGCGCCCGCGTCACAGCAGACCCCCCGTCGCGCCGAACTCCAGGCCAAGTTCAGGACCGTGCTGGAGAACGCCAAGCCGCTCTGCTCCATCGAGCCCAGCGTGGTTCAGCAGGTCTACGGCCAGGCGGTCAAGTTCCAGTACAAGTTCTCCGACATCCCGTTCGCCGGCGACCCCCTCGCTGGGGGCTTCGAGGACTACCTGGTGCAGACCCCGGACATCAGACACCAGGCGGGTGCCTGGAGCCCCGGAAATCCGCTGAGTGCGAGCGACGCCACCCGGATCGACGTCTTCGGAAGCTACTCGCACTACGCGCCCATCGTCTATGCCAGCCTCATCAATCCCATTCGCGACGACTACCTCAAGCAGGGCCAGCACTTCTGGCACCTGCGGCGGTCGCGCCCGCTGGGCGCCTCCCTGGTCATGTCGGAGGTGGAGCGCCGGGCACTGATCGGAGGGTGGTTCGTCGGACAGGTGACGGGGCGCCTCGGCGTGGTCGGTCTGGGGGGCGCTCATCCGCGGGTGACGATCATTCCCGCGTGGAGGGATGGGAGCCGGACAGGCCCAGGAGAGTCGGCGCTGGAGTTCCCCAGGCTCCTCACCGTCCCCAAGAAGGGTGAGGGGCTAGATCTCATGGCTTGCGTCCTGGAGACTCATCTCGCCGCCCTCACCGGTGTCGCATCCGGCGTCGACGAGGCGCTGGCCCCGTACGTCGCCCTGCGCGAGCTTTTTCAGCGGGGGCCCGTCGACTTCCGAGAGGACTCGGCCGGCGAACTGCTGCGCGAACTGCTCACCGATGAGCGCCCGGTGTCAGGGTCGAGGGTCGGCGAGCTGGCGAAGCCCGGGGGAGCGGTCACCTTCGACGAGCGACGAGATGCTGTTCTGGGGTTCCTGGTGGAGCGACGCGAGTGGGCCGAGGGCCTCCGGGGACGGATCGGAACGCGCGTCGCCGCGAGCGAGGCGCTGCTGTCGGTGGACATCGCCGACGACATCAGCTCGGTGCTCGATGAACTCATCGAGCAGGTGCGGGCGATCACCCAGGCAGAGAGCGAGCAGTGGTGAGGTCCTTCGTCGTCGCACCCCGGGGATGCGAAGGACTGTTCGGGATCCTGGGCGACTGGTCGGCGCTGGGTCTGATCGACGAGTTCCTGTGGTTCTACGCAGACACGGTTGCCTCCGATCGGATGACGGCCATCGCCGTCTCAGAGGGCCGGCTTCGGGTCGAGCAGTTGGCCACCTCCTTGCCGCCTGAGGGCGGGACCGTCCGGATCCTCGCGTTGTCACCCACCGACCGGCCCGAGGATCTGGCGCCCGCGACGGACGTCGCGGTCGCGGTGAATGCGGCCGGCACCTACCACCTGCGGCGGGTGCGGTGCGTCTTTCCGGTGGGCGCGCTATCGAGCTGGCCGATCGATACCGAGCCCGGCTGGAGCAGCTACGTCCTCTCTCCGGAGGTCCCGCTGGGGCCACGAGAGGCCTCCGAACCGGTCGAGTTCGGGTCGCGGCAGGCCGAGCTGCAGGCCGCGGCGAACCTGGTGAGCCTGCTCGGCTTGTGGACGGCGATGCCGGCGTCGCCCATAGACGAACGATCGGAGGGCGACACTCTTCGCCTGGTCCGATCCGCACTGCGCGGGTGGGACGGCGCGGCGGCGGACGAGAAGCTCAAGGCCAAGACGCTGTCCTTGCCCGCCAAGAATCCCACCCAGACGAGGGACGGTTCGCCGCTCCGGAAGAGCGACGCCACCGAGACGCCGGCCTTGATCCACGGGATGGCGGATGGGCTCTGGGCGCGCCATCGCGGGCTCTTCCTCCATGCCGGTGAGACCCCGAAGGGGAACGTCGAGTGGGGCATGTGGGACGTCCTCCGCGAGTTCTTCGCGTTCTTGGCGCAGGGCATCTGGAATCCCGCGCAGTGGGTCAAGGCCAAGACGGCGGCGGTGAAGTCGACGCTCGCCGCCCGGGTGGGCGGGGTCCTGCTGGGAGAGGAATCCGGCTACGACGTGGTGTGGAAGGCGGATCCGTCCGTCCCGTCCGGTGATGTGGGGCAGACCGCAGCGGGTATCGGCGCGGCGTTGAGCTCCCAGCTCGGCCTGCCGGGGCTGCCCGCGCGGCCGTCCTTCTCGCAGTTCTGGCGGGACTTCACAGCAGGGGGTCTCACCCTGGTCGATGGCGCGCATCGCGCTCCGCAGGCCGTGGGGATGATCGGCGAGGATCCTGCCGTGGTGGGGAGCCTCGATGCCGTTGTTCCGAAGAATGCCGATGTGTTCGCCGTCGACGATGCCGGAATCGATATCCCCCGTCATCTCCGGCGCATCGAGAAGCACGACGTGCTGGCACAGCGGCAGCTCGCCGTCTACCTGAACCGACTGGCGCGGCAGGAGCAGGGAACGCCCGCGAACCTGGCCGCCCAGTCCCTGGAACGGTGGAGCACGGCGGCGGCGACCAGCTCCTATGCGTCCTTGGTCGGCCATCGCATCAGCGATGCCTACGACAACTGCCTCCGTCATGTGGGAGAGCTCTCGGAGGAGTTTCGCTTGACCCGGAGGGCGGCCGAGGAGGCCGCCCTGGGGAGCCAGTCGAGGAAGGCGGGACGCTGGATCCGGTGGGTGCTGGTGATCGCCGTGATTCTCATCGCGGCGCTGGTGTCCCTGGCCATAGCAACCGTGCTCCCGCTCGTCCTCGCGTGGCTTCTCGTGGCGGGTGTTGTCGTGGGTGCGCTGACCGCCGCGCTAGTCGGCTTCGTCAGGAACCAGCGAGACCTGTTCCGCCTCCTCCGCCGACGCCGCGACCTCAGCTCCCGGGAGCAGCAGTTGCTCCAGCAGCTCCGTCTCGCCTTGCAGGACCTCGAACGGTGCGCCCAGGGCTACCGGCAGTTCCTCTGCTGGGCGCAGGCGATGAGAGAGATCGTCCACCACCCCTTCGGGCGGGTGCGAGAGAACACGCACCCCGAGGGCGGTCTCGAGGGACTCCCGCGGAGCATCCAGTTGGGGGCCAAGCACCAAGGCCCGGAAGCCGTGGAGAAACTCAGCGCCTATCTGCGACGACAGGTGCTCCAGGTGGGCTGGCTGACCGCGCCCTGGAAGCAGCTACTGGAGAACGCCCACGCGCTCGTCGGCCACGAAGCATACGAGCTGCGCGAGAATCCCGGCCGGATCTTCGAGGAAGGCGCTGGGGAAGGCTCGTCCCTGGTGACCTGGGTGGACCGTCTCCGGCATGACGATCTCCGCGATGCGGACGCGGTGTGGGCAGATCTGCGAGACGAGTTCCTACCCGGAGCCCTCCGGGATGGCGACTACCCGTACACGATCGCGCTGCCGGGGGGCGAGACGCTGAGCCAGGCGGGCCTGGATGAGTTCGCGGATCGCTCGATGCGGGGCACGCGGTTCAATGACCGGATCCTGACGTCGGAGGGACGGTTGCGCGCCGCGGCGGAGCCGGACACCGTGTGGGTCAAGGAGGATGCCTCCGTGACTCGGCGTGCCGTTCTCCGCGTCGAGTTCAGCCGCGGCCTGCATGCGGGTCATCTGACGCATCGCGGCGTGCCACAACCAGACGTGGACATACCACCCTGGGAACCAGCACACGTGCCGCCGGAGCAAACAGACCGCACGGAATCACGCCAGGACGCACTGGATTGGTGACACGGCGCTCCGGTGGGAGCGCTCGCTAGACAACTCCGCATTTTCAGAGACGAAGGACCAAGAGATGACTGATGCCCCGGATTCCACGGAGGCTGGGCGGGCTATCTATGCCCAAAGGGTCGAGGAGGCCTTCCAGCGATGGATCGATGAGGGAAACGCGCCCGATTACAACCCGCGCCTGATGCGCCCGTTGAGGGCCAAAGCCGGCCAGGGCTGGGAACTGCCCGAGTCGGAGATCATCCGCGCGGCGAACTGCGACCTGGAGCAGGCCTCGACGCTGTCCAGGTGGCTGGAGACGCTCAGGGCGATGCGCGACGATGATGGCGATGCCGCGGTGAGCGCGAGCCATTTTCCTCGTCGCACGGATGCCCCTGTTCACGACGACGAGGCGTCGGCATCGAACGAGACCACGGAAACTGGCGCCCTGGCTGCCTCTTTCGAGGGTTCCATTGCTGAGCCTGCCGCGTCCGGCCGAGCGCTCGGGCTGAGTCGGGACTCATTCGCGGCGACGTCGGCGCAGGCCGCGCAGGCCGCTCAGAGCGCCTCACCGCGACCGGTCGGCGCGACCGTGACCGGCGACGGGGTTCGGCTGACCTGGCCTGCCTATACGGCGCGCGAGGGGCAGACGATCGTCTATCGCGTGGTCTCCCGTCCCGGTCCTTTCGCATTCAAGCCGGAGGAGGCCTCCCACCTGGGTGCCGTCGCGGAGACGGAGTTCGTGGATTCCCGTCGGCAGGACTCCGGAGCCATCCTCGGCTACCAGGTGTGGGTGTACGCGGGGCGCAATGAGCAGGATGCGGCGCGCACGCAGCCCGTGTTGTGGGCGCAACAGAAGATCGTGCAGCCGCCCCAGAACGTGACGGTCGCCGCCGGGGAAGGAACGCTGACGGTGTTCGGCAAGTGGGAGCCGCTCGACGATCCCAACGCCATCGTCCGCGTCCATCGCGTTCCGATCCAGGAGGCGGAGTACGAAGACTGGGATCAGCCTCGCTACCGGATCAGCGCGAACGGGCGCAACGTGGGCGGCTTCGTCGACGATGACGGCCAATCGGGACAGACGTTCCGCTACTACCTCTTGGTGCAGACCGTCAGCGACAACGTGGGGCTCCTGTCGCCGGTGGTCGAGCGCGATGCCACCTTCGTCGATCGGATCCGTCAGATCACGGATCTCCACGCAGAACGCCTGGAAACCGAACAGGGCGAGTCGCTGGAGATCAGTTGGACCCCGCCGCCCGTGGGCCAGGTGGAGATCTACTGGGCGCAGCACCAGCCGGAGATGGGCATCGAGAATCAGGCACACGATGCGGCTGTCCTCTCGCAGCTCAAGGTCGGCGAGCCGATCGGGTATCCGGTGTCGGACTCGCGCGACGGCCGTGCGATCATCCGTGCCGTGCCGTGGCCGCGCGGCTGGACCAGCGTGCATCTCACCGCGATCACCAGGCTTGGCGATGAAATCTTCCCCTCAGCGTCAGCCACCGTGCTCACGGGCCTGGTGGAGATTCCGGCGGCACGGCTGTATCAGCGCGTCTCGCATCAGAACATCACGCTGGTGTGGCCCGAGCGGCGGGGGGCAGCAGCCCAGGAGTTCCTCTTTGACTGGGTGAAGGTGTACAGCTGCGCGCCCGATACCGCTCCCGAGGAGATCAACGAGCACACCGCCACCCTGCTCCGGATCTCACACGATGCCTACAAGAAGCAGGGCGGGGTGCGACTCGCGATCGGTGCGGAACCCAAGCGTGTCGTCCTGGTCCCGGGGAGTACCCAGAGCGGGCAGGACAAGCCGGGAAAGCCGTACGTTCTGGAGTACCCCGGCTTGCGGACCGTGAGCTACACGGTGGCCAAGCCCTTCCAACCTTTTGGAAAGATGCGGCCGATCGCTGTCAGGTTCCGCGCGACGGACCGGTTCGAGGGTCCCCCCTCCTTCGTGCTCGTCCATCATCCGCAACGTCTTCCGCTGTCCGTTCATGACGGCGATGTCTATGAGATGGAGGTCAAGGATGAGCCTGCCCTGAGTCGGAACGGGCGCGCGGTGACGGCTGAACTCGGCCCTGCCTGGACGGAATCTGTATGGAAGGCCAGGGTCCCCCGCGAGGGCTTCATCCGGATCTTCGCCGAGGGCGATCCGCAGCGCCTGACCCGGCTCGCGGTGCTCGATCCCTCGATCTCGCTCCTCGATGTCGGTGGATGGTGAGCCTGATGTCCATGAGGGCCGAGGCCCAGCTGAGCTATGCCTCGGTTGATCGAGGCGGCGGACCCGGCGGATGGCAGGTCAAGGAGCTGCTGGGTGACCTGAGTCCCGAACTCGTCCAGCAGATCGTCCATGACATCGCGTCTCAGCTGCCCACCCCCAGCGATGCCGGGCGCTTCGTCTCTCGTCAGGAGGCGGAGCAGTGGCCCCGGCGGCTGCTGTACTGCGAGCTTGAAGAGAGCGGTGTCCGCATCGCGATTCATAGCGCCGCAGCGGGCACGGATAGGAGTGGCCGCTCTGGCAACGTCTTCTCTCATGTCCTGGTCGTGGATCGTGGGAACAGCGGCTCCGCACCGATCTCGCTGTGGCGATCCGCAGACTGGCTGACCCCCTTCGGACCTGACGAGGTCTCCGATGCCGTTCTGCGGGACGAGCCGTTTCATGCTCCCTCGGGGCCGGTGAGCGAGGTCCAGGCGTTCCTCGCCTCCGGAGAGGCCTGGCGGACCGGCATCCTCGCGGTGCTGCTGGATCTCGTCGGTGCGGCGATGAGGGGCGGCAAGGCGCCGGTCCTCGTCGTGGGGTCCACCGATGAGGCAGCGGCATGGGTCAAGGCCGTGAGCGCCTGCCTTCCACCCCGCGCCGTCCAGGGGTTTTACTTCTCCACTCTGGAGCCGCCATCGCGCGCGTCCGCGATGGTCGCGCGGTTGCACCTGATCTGCGTGCTGCGGTCGGAGCTCGGTCGGGCTCCGGCTGCGTTCGACGACCTGATCGTGATGGATGCCGACACCGACGTCGAGGTGGGAACTTCCTCCGGTCAGCCGCACGTACTTGGTGACGGCACGGAGGTTCCCGCCGGGGAGTGGTCTCAGGCCGTCTTCGACTTCCTGGCTCCCGGCGCCGATCTGTCGGCACGCGTCGAGGGACTGGCTGCGCTCGAGGAAGGCATCTCCGGTCAGGCCACGAATCCCGCGTGGTGGCTCTGGGCGTATCTCGCCCACGAGGACCCGTCCGCGCTGGAGGAGTGCGCCACGCTGCTCGCGCGATACGCCCCGCCGGACGTCGACCGGAACCAGATCGTCATGCCCCTGGTCAATCGTGCGATGGCGCTCACCATGGGAACCACGGCGGCCGAACGCTGGGCCGCTCTGGACGAGATGTTGGGCCAGGGGACCCGCGGGGTCACCGCGCGATCGGCGACCGAGCAGTACCTCGCTCTCGCCCTGGCAGACGGGCCATGGCTGTTGCGACGGTCGGCGCTGCCTGCCCAGGCCTGGGGCGAAACGCTTTCGGTCCAGCTTGCGGAGGCGGTCAACGATGCCGTGCCCAGCGCCGACGCCATGTCCGCCGACGACAGGATCGTCGTCTATGTGCGTCTGCTGGATGCCATCAACAGGGGGACCTGGACGCGAGCCAGCGTCGCCCCAGGAGCGCGGAAGGACATCCTCGGCGAGTTGGAACAAGTAGTGATCGTCCGCGGCCTCGGCTCGTCGCTCGCGGTCGACGAGGATCTTCATCCGCAGACGGAGCAGGACCTCGTCTCGGCCTTGCGTCTTGTGGAGAATCCGGAGGTCGTTTCCCGGCAATGGCTGGAGCGTCTCGACATGATACGGGTCCCGGATCTCGCCGCCGAGCCGGCGCGTCGAAAGCCTCCCGGGACGCCGCTCGACCGGCGCATCGCCAGAGAGCTACTGGCCGATCTGCTCGCGTCCGGGAGGACCGCGAGGACTTCACGGTCCGCGGCGGAGATCTGCGGCTTCGCGCTCCTCGTCCTGGCGAGCGAGACGGATGGAGAGGTCATAGCGGGCCTGGCGCGGGCGGAAGTCACCGCGGAGCTATGCGCCGAGGTCCTCCGTTCCCCGAACGTGCAGAAGTTGAGTCTTCGGGTCGTCTGCTCCGCCCTCTTCTCGGCGGATCCCTGGGCGCCGGCGGCGCAAGAGCTGATGACGCAGATGCGTGTCGTCGGACGGGCTGACAGACACTACTGGGCGCTGAGCGAGGGTGCGGAGGCGGTCCGATCGCTCCCACTGAGCGACGGAGGCGTGTTCGCCTTCGGGCAGAGCATCCAGTACGTGCTGCGAATGCTGGTCAAGGTATACAGGATCTTCCCCGATTTCCGTCTCGACGAGACGTGGAACGCGCTGCTGCGGATCGCGGCGCTGTGCTCGTCTTTGGAGGACCAGTCCGATCCGCCACCATTGCCAGAGGTCGCGGTGTCCTCGGCCATGGTGAGGAGTGGGATCAAGCCCTTCCAAGCGGCGCTGAAGGCCTCTAGACGGGACGCTCTGGAGTTCGTCCTGCCCGTGCGGGTGGCCGATTGGCGCTTTGAAGCCATCCTGGCGCCCCCAAGGAGATTCGGGGAGACCGAGTCTGGACGGGCGTTGTCTGCCGCTCTTGCAGAGGAACTGATCGTCGTGCTGGTCCGACAGCGGGACGCGGACCTGGACCAGATGATCGAGGACTGTGCCGTGCGGATGGGTGGTGGCAGCGTCGATGCAGAGAAAAGTATCATTTCCGCGCTGAATAAATGGGCGAAAAGCGTCCCGGAGCTGCCCAGGGACAGAGCCTCCCGCGAGAGTCGTTCAGGTTCCATTCTGAGCAGAATTAAGTTCCGTAGAGGAAAGGAGGGTGGGGGTCGATGAAATACGTCCTCTCCGGTGAGCAGGCCGTCGATATCGAATCCGGGACGATCGAGTTTCAGATCAAGGGCGGTCTCACCGAAAGACTCAGGCTCGAGTGCGACGGCGAAGTCGTGGAGTCCGGTCCGCGAGGGTGGATGGCCTCCTCCGTCGCCTCGTACGCTCAGCTGTACGTTGTGCGTCAGGGGAGCGTCTCGCAGCCCGGCGGGCAGGTCCAGGTGTCGTTGACCTCCGGGGCAGACGAGGTGTCCTTGGGCGTCGACATCGCTGGGCACGCGTCGTTGCTCGTGCTCAGACTGCAGGCTCTGGGGGATGGGCGGTTAAGGGTTACCTCCGTAGCGGGCATCTCCTTGCCGCCGATGGCCGCCGAGGCGAGGGCGATCGCATCGCGCCAGCTGCAAACCTATGGCGCCAGACTCGATCGAGGACTTGGCCGCGATATCGCGGTGACCGTTGACGGCTCCGCGTCGATGGGCTGGCTCGCAGACGATGTGGTGCCCAGCCTGCTGGAGGGCCTTGCCGGCCTGGACTATCTCGCCGGCCGCGATGATGCCCTGGAGATACGGGTCGCGGGCGCGACCGGTTCCTTCTCCGGTGTCCCGGCGGGCGATGTGAGGTCTCGGTTCCGTGCTGAGTACTCCTCGATCCAGGGGGCGGTGGCGCCCGACCTGTGGGTTCCGCCACGGACCAGCGGCGTGTGCTGGGTCGTGGTCAGCGACCATGTCCCAGCGGACATTCCAGCGAGAGTGGACCTCGTCGTCGTTGTGATCGGCGACGAGCGGCTGGGGGTGCTGCTCATCGATCCTGACTCCGCCGGCCGCGCCGTGACGGTGCCTGCGGCCGCCCTGCGTCTGGACAGGAACGGAGAGGCCAGCACCTCGTTCCATGACTTCGTACGCAGCGTGCTGCGCGTTGTGATTAGCGAAACTACTGAAGGGGTCATCTGATGGCTACGAAATGTCCGCACTGCTTCACTCCGGTCCGTGAGGACGTGGCCTTCTACGTATGCGCGGGGTCGTGCGAGCTCATCGACGACACGCGGTTCACGGAGCGGCATGGCGTTCCGATCAAGTCCAGGATTATCACTGTGGTCAGGAAGGCTGCCGAGGACAAGAAATGGGCGGCACCGGTGGCGCAGCCCTGCCGGAAATGCCGGGGTGAACGCATCGCGCCTGCGTGACCTGCCACTATCCGTTTCCCGAGAAGTGGGTGGACGGCGAGGCGATTTGCCTGGCCGTCGCGGGAGCGCGGTTCACGGGAAAGAGTGTGTTCATCGCGGTGATGGTGAAGGAACTCGCAGAGATGGTCGTCGAGATGGGGTACTGTCTGAGCACCGTCGAGACCCTCTTGACCTCGGGACGCGAACACTACAAGACCAAGTATGAAGAGCAGCTCCTGAAGGCGCGCAACATGCTGACCCCTACTCTAACCGCGGCGGTTGGAGACCCATTCGATAGGCATCCCCTCATTCTGAACCTCGGTATTCCAGCCCGCAACAGGAAGGGCAGCGTATACCTGGTTATTCGCGATGTCGCCGGCGAGGATTTGGAGGCCACCGGTGACGCGCCTCATCTCCGGTTCTACCAGAACGCGTCGATGGTGCTGTTCATGTTCGATCCGACCCAGATCAACGAGGTGCAAGCGGAGCTGAAGGGTCTCGTGGGAGCGATGAACACCGAGGGCGCTCCCGCCAAGGAGGTCATCGACAAGGTCCTCCGGCTGTCCTCGGGGGGAAATGTGATGCTCGGCGTGGCCTTTTCGAAGTTCGACACCTTGCAGGAGATCGGGGCAAGGAACATTGCGACGCCCCGCGGGCAGAAGCTCGCGCCGGCAGGCGCGGCGTTCAACCGCGAGCCCGAGATGCTCGGAACCAACGCCCCGCGAACGATGTATGACGACGTCGACGGAGGCCTGCTGAGCGCGGAGGTGCGATCGATGCTCATGGACCTCGGGGCGAAGGAGCTGGTCAATCAGCTCGAACGCCCCTCCTCCGGTGCTCCGATCGATCATCGATTCTTCGCGCTCAGTGCGTTGGGTGCGCCGTCGGAGAACAACCAAGTCAACCCTCGCGGGATTGCGCCGTTCAGGGTGCTGGATCCGATCAAGTGGGTGCTGTTCAGGCACGGTGTGGTTCAGGGAATGAAGGGGGAATGACATGGTGGCCAACTGTGGAATCTGCGGTCAGGCGGTTCGCGGCGAGTCGATGCCGAAGTGCGTCCTGTGTGGAGAGGCGGTCGCGCACCAGCTGCCCGCTGAATTGAGGACCGCCGTTCTCACGCCCCCACGGCAGCAGATGGTGACGATCGGGGGCAACAACTTGCCGGTGAGGTCGTTGGCGATCGCTGCGGCGGTGCTCGCCCTGCTTCTGTTGATCGTCATCCTTCTGCTCGTGCTCTGATCGGTGGGGATCCGCGTCAGAAGGAGGGCGCTGTGGATGACTCTGCCCTGAAGAGAGTGAGCTTCCAAATCCAGGAGGCTGACCTGCTTTACGATGCCGGCAGGTACGAGGACGCGCAGCATCAGTATGCCGCGATCGCCGATCGGCTCGCCATCGAGAGGAACCCGCATTCGGAGGAGCTGCGTGCCAATGCGCTGAGAGACTGTGCGTCGTGCCGGTTCCATATGCGCGACTGGAGCGACAGTTTGGCCTGGTACCATAAGGCCCGCGACGTGTCTTGTTCGAACCGGGACGAAGCTGGGAACCCTCGCGACGAGAGGGGGATCGCGGACGCGGAGGCGGGTCTCGCGGGGGCGTACATTGCCGTTCGGTCCTACAACCAGGCCCTCCACTTTGCGCGTTCGGCGCGCATGCGGTTCGAAGAAGACCTGAACGACCCCCCCGGCCGGCTCCTTTGCCTGTCTCTGATGGGCGAGGCACTACTGAAACTAGGTCAAATAGATGTTGTGATAAAAGAGCTACGCGAAGTGACTGAATCCCCTGGGTTGGTAGAGCAATCGGACCTCGCCAAGCTCGCAGCGCGCACCGCCTGGCTTCTGGGCCAGGCGTATTTGTGTGCGAGGGACCACAAGGGAGCGCGCAAGGCTTTTGATTATGGCAGGGGTGTCGCAGATGGGGAATCCGATGCTGAGGCGCGCTACCGCAACTGGGAGGGACTAGGTCAGTGCTATGAGCTCGAGCAGCAGCTGGATCAAGCCCACGACAAGTTCATGGGGTCGCTCTCGATAGCTAAGCACGCGCGACTCCCAGAGCTGGTCTCGGCCGCGCGCAAGAATCTGATTCGCGTACTTCGGAATATGGGGTACCCCGAGGATGTGTCGCGGGTCTCACTAGACGCCTTACCTGAGGGGGATGCCCGGACGCGACGCAAGTGGATCGAGGAGATGCTGGACCCTGATCGCGCCGAAATTCCCTGGTGGCGCCGGTGGTGGAGGTTTCGGCGAGGGCGCTGAATCGAGGCAAACGCCCCAGGTCTCCAGACCTACTGCGGCTGGCTCCGCAGTCGGCTTGACAAAGAGGACTTGACCTCGAACACGGTGCGATCCGGACGAGATCGGCTACGGTGCGCGGTAGATTCATGACAGGGCTCCGGTCAGGGGAACGGCTACCTACAGCCAACCACCGCCCAGGCGCGGTCACAGCGGTTTCCCCCGGGACACCGTCATCCGCCGACTGGAGCCCGCTCACAACCAGACACCAGCACACGCGTCTTCGGGCTGGGGCGAAGTCCCGCTAGAACTAAGACGCGACGTTGTACTAGTTGCCCAACTCGTGTGGGACCTTAGGACGCCTTCTTCGGTATTGGCGGCCGAGGCATCGTCCCAGCCTCTCTGGTTCGATGAGCGTGCCGTCGTCATCGGTGAGCACGGCGCGCAGGTCTGGGTGGGACCACGGGCCAGTGTAGTCATTGGCCAGGATCTCCTTGACCGTGATCGGAGTGGCATTTCCCAGTAGTTCATCGGTCATGCTCGGGAAGCGCACGAGAAGCACCGCCGCGCGTACTACGATGTTTTCTGCCTCGTCGTGGTTGACCTGCTCCTTGAGGGCGTCGAGCATTCCCCAGGCGTTGACGACGCGACGGATCAGGCGCGGATTCGTCGGCAGTAGCGAGGAGTAGGGCGCTGACGCAAGAAGGTGCCTCGTCTTGTCAAGAACGACCTGCTCGCTGGCGGCCTCCCGCGCCGCGGACGCCTGCCCCTTCGGCTCGGCCGGACCAGGATGCACCCGGTCGCCCTCTGATCGCGAGTGAGGGCCGGGTCCCCGTCGCTGTGCGCCTCCGCTCGAGGTGGCCGACCTCGGCGCGCCGTGGACGTCGTTGGCGGGGGAATCGGTGATGTGGTCCACGAATCTCTGCGTCAGGTCGGCCGTGAGTTCGGGGACGAGTACGGTGTGGTCGAAGAGCTTCTGTAGGAAGTCGGCGCCCAGCCGTCGCGTCTGGTCTCCCAGACCCGCGAAGTCGGCGTAGTGGCGCTCGAAGGCGGTGCGCACCCATCTCCCGTCGGCAGGCACGAGAACAACGAACGGCGCCGATGCGCGCCAGCGGGTGAGGAACCGTGGCTGTTTGCCCGCTCGCATCAGGGTATGAACGGTCTCCAGGTACTCCACGGTGACGTCCGCCGGGCATCGATCGAGATCGTCGATAACGAGGACGATCGGCCTGCGCGCGATGTCCCGGCCGAGCCAGTGCCAGCCCGAGTAGATGACGATCCCGACTCCGATCAGACCGGCCCCCATAGGCAGCGTCCACGCCCCGATCGGGGGAACATACGCGATAGTGAAGCCGACGGCTACGGATAGGGCGAGGACGCTCACAACCCATGCGACGCGGGACCATATTCGATGGTCATGCCACGCATCTGGAAGACGGGCGACAACCGAAGCGAAGCGGGGCCATGACTTGTCGGCGAGAGCTGCGGCTGGTTCTGGTGCTGCCGGGGTCGACCGCCTCTTCGCGCGCGGGCCGGACGAGACGACCATGAGGACCACGATGCCGATGGCTGCTGGCAGCCAGAGGGGCGACAAGGAGTACGAGTCGGTCGGCAGCTCTACTGGCCACCGCACCACCTCGTCTTTGCGCTGAATCGTCCAATGCGCCACCCAGCCGATGATGGCGAGCGCCCACACAGCGAGCGCGGTATCGGCAACCCGGTGCCGCCGCCCAATTCGGGGAGACCAACGTCGCAGCCTGGCCATGATGTCTGAGACCTCCGCCAGGGGAGAGGCATCGGCCGTCAGGTGGAGCTTGCCGATGGTCGGCGACGCCCAGAACAGCACTCGGCCGAGCCCGACTCCAATGACAGCAACCGTCGCGATGCCACCAACCACCTTGCTTACCGTCTCCCAGCTTTTCGCGTCGGGTGGGCTAGGCAGGGTCAAGGCTGCAACGGCTGCGATGACAACACCTGCTAGCAGGACGGCCTTGGAACGGAAGAGACGTTCGACGCCGCCCAGGGTTTTCAGGAGCAGCTGGGCGGCGCCTGCTCGCTCGCGTTCGATGTGCTTCTTGACCTCGGCGGTGAGCGTCCACCAGCGGGGTCCGATCGCCGCCTGCTGCCAGGCGTCGAACCAGACGACCACCGGATCACGAAGCAGCCGAGGTCTTGTTGGCTGCGAGCTGGCGCCACTTGCCATCTGGGTGGTCGTGAGGCGGGCCAGGATGCTCTTGCCCGACCCCCACCGGCCGTCGATGTTGACGACGACGGTGCCCCGCATGTGGTCCGACCCACCGGGCTTTTCTCCGAGCTGCTCTAGGACGCCCGTCGGGTGGGCCAAACCAGCTGGATCGTCCGCCAGCTGGTCTAGCACGCCGGTCAGGTGCTCAACCAGGGGTGTCCTGTCCAGGCGATCCGCAACGAACTCGTTGTCGCTCGACGCGATTGGGTCGCGGCGCCAACTGGAAGGCACTCGCCAGACACCTGTCATCCTGCTGCTGGCGGTGGCTAGGAGGAGTTGCCCGGAGTTGGTGGTGCCGAACGCTACCGAGGACACCCCGCCGTCGTGGTCCGTGATCGCGTGGAGAGTGGTGCCAGTGGTGGGCTCCAAGATCCGCACCGTCTCGTCCGAGCTGCCAGCGGCAAGGAAGAGCTGTCCACCGCCGGTGGCGCCAATTGTGGTGCTAAACGCGACCGAGGACACTCCGACGGTGCCAACGGCGATGGTGTGGAGGTCTGCGTGGGTGTCGGCGTCCCAGATCCGCACCGTGCCGTCGCCGCATCCAGTGGCGAGGAGGAGTTGCCCGGTGCTGGTGGTGCCGAACGCTACCGAGGACACCCAACCTCCGCGGACGGAGAAGGTGTGGAGAGGGACGCCGTTCGTGGCGTCCCAGATCCGCACGGTGCCATCATTGCTGCCGGTGGCTAGGAGGAGTTGTCGGCCGCTTGTTCTGCCGAGCGCGACCGCGCGAATCCCGCCAGTGTGGTCGGTTAGCTTCTGTCTGCGGTCGCCGGACTCGGGGTCCCAA